>JBOGWY010000067.1:0-7233 GCA_050694015.1 Actinomycetota bacterium
CACGAGAAGGGTGCCAAGTCTCAATCTGGTCGACTCCGCGAAACACAGGGAACCACGCTGCAGCTCTGCGGCGAGCCGTAGACCGGTGCCCGCACGAGGAGGAGACGAATGCCTAACTACAACTTCACATTGATTATCGAAGGAGCGGACCTTCAGACCGACGAGGCTCAGAACGCCTTGTTTGAAGCTGGTTGTGACGACGCAACGTTAGGCGTCGTCGACCGCGTTCAGTTCGCGGAATTCGATCGTGAAGCGGGCTCTTACGGGCAGGCCCTAACAAGCGCCATCGCTGCGATCCAAAGGACTATTGATGGAGCCCGCGTAGTTCATGTCGAGCCGGATGAATTGGTGACCATGTCTGAGATCGCAGAGCGATTGGACAGGAGCCGAGAAAGCGTTCGCCTTTTAGTCGCTGGACAGCGGGGGCCGGGTGATTTTCCCGCGCCTGTCTCCCACGTCCGTACACGAAACCGTCTGTGGCGATGGCCCGACGTTCTGCGTTGGTTCGCGACGCGGTACGAAGACGAATTCGGCAATCGTCTAGTTGACACGAACGAAGACCCTCGAATCACTGCAATGTTGAACGGACTCTTGCAGTATCGGCGATACGAGAAGGAGATCGACGAGGCCGAGCGTCGCGAGCTCGAGGACACTCTCGGCTGAACTGATCGGTCTGTTCGATCGGATTAAAAGGGTGGAGTCGAGGATCCTCGCTCCGCTAGCTTTCTGAGCGTCGGCAGTTGCTCCCGATCACGCTCGCGCCCTGCAGCCTCTTTCATGCGGATCAGGTCTTCTATGTGAGCGACTGCGATCGGGCCTCCCTCTATTTCGTAGTGGACGGCGAGCTTCGCCAGATCCCGATATCCCTCGGTGCCGGCGGGCTGGAACAGGATGTCGAGTGGTCCGAGGTTGGTCATTAGCAACCACGTTTCATCGAAGCGCAGTGTTTCGACCGACCACTCAACCTCTCTCCCGGCGCCCTTCCGGTCATCCCACTCTTTGGCTTCCATCTCCTCAAGCGCTGCTGCCAACCGCTCTAGGTTCCTGCGGTCGTCGGCAACACAGATATCAAGGTCGGACGTGAGATATGGCGAGCCGTGCAACGTGCCGGCAACTCCACCGATGACGACGAATTGGACCCGTCCGTCGCGAAGTCGCGCCAATATGCGTGCCGGATCGAACTTCACTTAGATCTACGCCGGGCCTTCGAAGTCAATCCCGCTACTCCCGCCTGACCCGCGACCATCTTCTCGAGTCGCTCGTGCGGGGCGAGTTGAAGATTCGCGTCGATGAGCATGTCGTGAGCCTTGTCGTACGTGTAGAGATCGAATGAGAAGTCGAGGCCGCACGCTCGAACGGCACGGACAACCGTCTCGAATGGTGGCTCGACGATTCCGCCTTCCCAACGAGCGACGAGCGATTGCGAGGTCGACAGCCGCGACGCAAGTTCAGATTGCGTGAGGCCAGCTCGATGACGCGCTCGGCGGATGATCACTCCTCCTTGCACGTCCTGAGTATACCAGATGTGGTATTTTCAGGGCTAGGTCGGCGTAGCGTTTGGTCGTCTCTTGCCTAGCTCGCGTGTTTCTCGAGATGGGCAGCCAGCTGCGCAGAAAGAGCGTCGATCCGAGCGCTGAGGGTGGCGTTCAGGTTGTCGATCCGGTTGTTGATGTTGTCGATCTTGCTCCCGAGGTAAAAGAGCACACCGAAAAGCGTTGCGGCCATAAGGGCAAGCGCCGTCCAAGCAACTTCCATGTCGTTCACACTCCCATCTTAGAGCTTGCCGTCACTGGGTTTCTATCGATGAGGTGTGACGCTTTTCCGTTGACCAGCATCCACTCTGAATGAAACTGAAGTCCGAATGCAACCGTGGTCGAGGTCACAGCGCCGGCGTTTCACCTCACCTACCGTCGACAACCATGGCCCCCGATCAAGAAGCGCTCATCGCCCATAACCTCACGACCTTCCTCGCCGACAACTTGAAGGAAGGTCAAGAGGCAGAACTCGCGATCAATCCCGAGCTCCGTCACATCCTCGTCTTCGTCGACGGCGAGCTCGTACTCACGTGCGGGTTCGACGAGCTCCTCGCAGGGCCCGGGATCTCCACTAACTGATCCATGAACTCGCGGACGATCACCGTCCGCGAGTTCCTCGTGGAGCGGTGGCTCCCGACGATCGAGATGACCATTCGGCCCAACACGTTCGTCAGCTACTCGTCACACCTCAGTAACCACGTCGTGGATCGCATCGGCGACATGAACATCGACGAAGTCGACGGTCCGGCCCTCAACGCTCTCTACGCCGAACTACTTCGCGCCGGCCGGCGGCGGGGTAAGGGCAAAGCCCTCAGTCCCACGACCGTCCGCCGCGTGCACGCGACGCTCCGGCGCGCGTTCAAGGACGCGGTCCGATGGGGACTCCTCGACAAGAATCCCGTCCTGAGCTGCGATCCGCCCCGGCTCGCACGCAACAACGCGATGCGAACCTGGACGCTCGACGAACTGAAGCAGTTCCTCGAAACGACTCGGCGCGACGAACTGCACAGTCTCTGGGTCCTGCTCGCAACGACCGGGATGCGTCGGGGCGAGGCTCTCGGGCTGAAGTGGTCTCACATCGATCTCGATCGCAAGCTCGTCGCGATCCGCCAGACGTTGATCCTCGTGGGAGCTCGGCCCTACTTCTCGGAGCCGAAATCGGCTCGGAGTCGTCGCGTTATCGTGCTCGACACCACCACGGCCGAGACACTGGCGACGACGCCTCGACGCAGCGAGCTCGTCTTTACCGACCCCACCGGCGAACCACTTCATCCCGGAGCCGTATCCAAACGCTTCCGTGATCTCGTGTGCGGCACGGACCTACCGAGGATCCGGCTGCATGACCTCCGGCACACCTACGCGACGCTCGCCCTGCAGGCCGGCGTGCACCCCAAGATCGTGTCCGAGCGTCTCGGCCACTCGACGATCGCGCTCACGCTTGATGTGTACTCGCACGCGCTACCCACGTTGCAGCACGAGGCTGCGGACCGGGTCGCAGCGCTCATCTTCGGGAAATGATCGAACCACGAGGAAGAAGCAGGACAAGCATCGAGCGCGCCGAACCACCGCTCGATGGCCACTTCCTGGATACGAGGCGCGGTTCGGGTCCACCCCTCTCATTTCGTGTGGCGGGGACCGATGCCGACGCTCGGCGGGACCCCACCTAACGGCACGATGCAGCCGGAACAAGAGAGTCGCATCGGCTACAACCTCGCCCGGTTCCTCCAGGACTACATCAAAGAGGGCGAGGAGGCGGAGCTCGCGATCCATCCCGAGCTACGTCAAGTCGTGATCCACGTCGACGACGCGCTCGTGTTGACGTGCCGCTTCGACGACCTGATCGCAGGACCCGGTATCTCCACCAACTGAGACGGCGTCTCACCGTGATCCGCAGCCTCGACACCGTGCAGGGAACGTCTACTCCCGCACCGAACCTCAATGCAGAGGTATCCAAAGAGGACGCACATGCGGACGAAACCCAGAGACGCATTCATAACGGCCATGACGATCGCGGCCCTCGTCGCGCTCGTCGGCTCGATCCTGACCACGAGCGCCGTTGCCCAGCGCCGGTCCCATAACCCTTTCACCCCGACGCCGGGCGTCAGTTGCGGCCCCGGCTCGAAGCCTGAGGGACAGACCCAGGGTCGCGTCCCTAGCAAGGATCATGAGAGCGGTCGGGCCGCCAAGGGCTACACGTGCAACTCGACGCAACTCGCTCACTTCGGCGAGACCGGCGGTTACCGCGTCCACCGTTACGTCGACAAGAAGGGCCACGAGTGCGCTTACTACGACACGAACCTTCTCTTCCCACTGAACTCCGTCGCGTCCGGCGGCAACGAGAGTGGCGTCTACGTGCTCGACATGTCGAATCCTCGCAAGCCGAAGCACACCGCGACGCTGAGCACACCGGCGATGCAATCGCCGCACGAATCGCTCAGCCTGAACCAGAATCGCGGGCTCTTGGCCGCGGGCATGGGGTATCCGACGTGGCAACCGGGTTTCGTGGACATCTATTCAGTCAAACAGAACTGTCGTCAGCCGGAGCTGATGTCGAGCACGCCGGTCGGAGTGCTCGGGCACGAGGGTGAGTTCTCGCCCGACGGCAAGACCTACTGGGTGAGCTCTCCGTTCACCCAGAACCTGACCGCGATCGACGTCACCGACCCGCGCCTCCCGACACCGATCGCGACCACGTTCAACTGGGCCTTCCACGGCTTCAACGTCTCCGACGACGGGACGCGCATGTACGGCGCCGAGACCGGAAGCGTGCATCCGAACGCGCAGACCGGAGGCGAGAGCGGCCTCGTCATCCTCGATGTATCCGACATCCAGAAGCGCAAGCCGAACCCGGAGTTCCGCTTCGTCAGCTTCCTGACGTGGAAGAACGTCAGCATCCCGCAGACGGCGATCCCGATCACGATCGGCTGGGGCAAATACCTCGTGGAGGTCGACGAGTTCGGCAGCGGCTTCGCGGTAGGGGCGGGCCGCATCATCGACATCAACAACGAGAAGAAGCCGTTCGTGGTCTCCAACCTCCGGCTCGAGGTCAACAACCCCGGCCCCCAGGCGGGCCCGCAGTCGAACGACCCCGGCGCGTCGAGTTCGCTACAGGGTTACGACGCGCACTACTGCGCTGTTCCCACGCGTCACGATCCCGGGATCGTCGCGTGCAGTTTCATCGTGTCGGGGCTGCGCGTGTTCGACATAACCGACCCGCACCGCCCGCGCGAGATCGCCTACTTCAACCAGCCGCCCGAGCCCAACGCGTCCGGGCCGCGCGGCAGTTACGCGATGTCGGGGCCCGCGTTCGCGGCGGGCCGCAGTGAGATCTGGTACTCGGACGGGAACAGCGGCTTCTACAACGTCAGGATCAATAGTCCCGTGTGGCCGCAGCGTGTACCGGGTCCGATCTAGGCGCCCCGGCCCGAGGTCGGCGCCGAGACGGCTACTTGGTCACCGAGACGTTGAAAGCTTCGAGGCCTGCCGCGGTCGTGCGCGACTGATAGGTGACCTGACCGTCGACGGGCAGGTTCTTGAGGCCCTCGTCGAGGATGCTGCTTCGCCGCACGAAGACGTCCCTCGACGTCCAGTCCCCGGGGACGATCCAACCCTCACCGCTCGTGCGGTCGAACGACTTGACCCTTCCGGTTTCGACCATGAAGACACCTCTCTGCAGGGAACGAAGGCTTAAAGAGGCGCTGACGCGCAAACTGGAGCCCGACGTTCGGTGGGTGGTGCTACGAACCCATTCTACCTCGCGCCGCGCCGCTAGTCCTCGGATAGCCGCACTTGTTTCCTAGCCCGCGAGGCGTGCCTTCACCACTATCGACTTCGCCACCCGGCCCTGATCCTCGAGCGGGATCAGTTTGCGCATCAGGGCGATCAGCTCGTCGGTGAAGAGCGGGTAGAGCGCACACTCGTCCACGCCCCACGGCCGTCTGACGGGCACCTCGACGTCTATGAATCCGGCCTTCCCTAGTTTCTCGACGAAGTCACGCTCCGCCAGTGCTCCCGACACTCAGCCGGCCCACGCGGCCGGGTGGGTCATCACCTCCGGTGGCAACACGTTCTCGTCGACGGTGAGGTCCGATACGCAGAAGCGCCCGCCCGGCCGCAGCACCCGTGCGCATTCCCGGAGCACGCGAGCCTTCCTCGCGGACAGATTGATGACACCGTTGGAGACCACGTAGTCCACCGAGTTGTCGGGGAGCGGGATCGCTTCCATCTCGCCTTCGAGCAACTCGACGTTGTCTAGCCCCGCGTCCGCCGCGGCCTTCGTGGTCTTCTCGAGCATCTCCGGCAGGAAGTCGAGTGCGATCACCTTGCCGGTCGGCCCGGTGCGCTGCGCCGCGATCACGGTGTCGATGCCGGCGCCGCTGCCGATGTCGAGGATCACATCGCCCGGCTCGATGTCGGCGTAACGGAGATGGTTGTTCACGCCGAGCGCGCGGCTGCTCGCGGACTGTGGCACACACGCGAGCTCGTCGCCGGAGTAGAGCATCGTGGCAACCGCGCTCGAGTCCTCGTCGATGCCCCTGTAGGCGTCGCGCACGAGCGACTTCAGCTCGTCGGAATGCATCAGGTCCTGAGCCATCTGGGTCCCCTAGAGCTGCTCGAGGAAACCGGTCAGACGCTCTCTGGTCTGATCCGGCAGGTCGTCGTACGCGTGCGAGCCCATGAACCGACGCAGCTCGTCGGCGAACTCGGCTTCGCCGCAGCAGCGCTTGCACACGCTCAGGTGCTCTTCGATCGCATGCTTGTCCGCTTCGCCCACGGAACCATCGAGGTATTCCCAGAGGTGGCGAACGGCATCATCACAGCTGATCATCGTGTCTCCTCTTCCAGTAACCCGTTCCTCTCGGCGTACTCCCACATCGTCTTCTCGAACAGCTTGCGTCCTCGGTGGAGCCGCGCCAGCACGGTCCCGAGCGGCGCGTCGGTGATCTTGGCGACCTCTTTGGTCGAGAACCCGTGCATGTGCACGAGCACGAGCGGGATCCGATACATCTCCGGCAGCAGCAACAGGACGCGGCGGACGTCGTTGCTCGCGAAGCGCTCGAGAAAGTCGATGTGCAGCGAGTCGGAGTACGGGAAGGGGTCCTCCGTCGCGATCTTCTTGTAGAGAGAGAAACGATCGACGTCTTCGACCGCGATCTTCTCGGGCTCCCGCGCACGGGCGCGTCCCAGATCGCGCGACGAGTTGACGAGGATCGAGACGAGCCACGCGGGGCCGGCGGCCGGATCCTCGAGCTGATCGAACTTCTGGTACGCCTTCATCAACGTCTCCTGCACCGCGTCCTCGGCGTCGTCCCCGACGAGCCGCCGGGCCACCGAGTAGAGCCGAGGGAGCTGCTCTTCGGCGAGGGCGCGGAACGCTTCCTTTTTGTCGACCGCTGTCGCAGATGCCAAAGATGTCCCTTTTCGAGAAGCGACGTTCATATGGGTAGACGATGCGTGACCCATAGTTATTGCATCGCGTGCGACACGCAATAAGTCTCGGGACATCCGCCGTCCTAGCTCGTGAAGGCCCGCAGATCGAGAGCTGGAGGTGGTTGATGTTCAAGCAGCTGATCGAAGTCAAGACGAGCGATCCCGACGCGCTCGTCGCCCACGTGAACACCTACGACCGTTCGTCGGCCGTGGGACTCAAGGACGTCGCGCTCTACAAGGACCGTGGTCGGGAGGGTGTGTATTTCAT
>JBOGWY010000068.1:0-8847 GCA_050694015.1 Actinomycetota bacterium
GAAGAAAACGACCCGCGCGGCATCAGAAACGGGGGAGACTCGCGCCCATGAAGGTCGCCGTCCTCGCCGACACGCACACGAGAGGGTTCTCCCGCTCCGTCCCCATGGGGGCGTGGCCCTATCTCGAGACCGCCGATCACATCCTGCACGCCGGTGACGTCGTCGATCCGGCCCTCCTCGACGAGCTCAAGGCGCTCGCTCCCGTCACCGTCGTCATGGGGAACTGCGACGCGTTCGACATCCGCGACTGGGGCGCCACCGACGACATCGAGATCGAGCTCGGCGGGATCCGCATCGCGATGGTCCACGACGCGGGTCTGAGCAACGGCCGATGGGAGCGGATGCGCGAGCGCTACCCGGATGCCCGCGTCGTCGTGTTCGGCCATTCGCACCTCCCGATGAACGAGGACCGCGACGGTCTCCTCCTCTTCAATCCCGGAAGCCCGACCTGGAAGCGCAAGGCCCCGTTCACCTCTATGGGCCTGCTGTGGATCGACAAGGGCGAGGTCGAAGGCGAGATCTTCCCGGTATAGGAATCGCATCACCCGCGCCGAACCCTTCCCCCATGCAACGGCTCCTCGTTCTCTTCGGCGCGCTCGCGACCGTTGTCGCGCTCATGCCGGCGCCCGCAGGTGCCCAGGCCGCCGAGCGGGAGCCCGTCGACTACGTCGATCCCATGATCGGGACGCTGTTCGGGGGCTTCTCGTTCCCCGGCCCCGCCGCTCCGTTCGGGATGGTGCAGCTCAGCCCCGACACCGAAGGTGAGTTCGCGTTCACCGGCTACCAGTACGGCGACACTTCGATCAGGGGCTTCAGCCACCACCACATCCAATCGATGGGCGTGCATAGCAACGGCGACCTTCCGTTCATGCCGACCGTGGGTGACGTCCGTACCGACGACCCGCGCTCGTGGATGTCGCCGTTCGACCACGCGACCGAGGACGCACAAGCCGGTTATTACCGCGTCGTGCTCGAGCGCTACGGGATCCTCGCCGAGCTGACGGCCGGGCAGCGCGTGGCGATGCATCGCTACACGTTCCCGCCGAGCCCCGATGCGAACGTGATCCTAGACATAGGCCACAACGCGAACCTCTGGCACCCGCACGACCCGGGGGCACTCGACGCGGGCAAGTCGGAGGTCGTGCAGGGCGAGGATCCCAGGACGCTCCTGGGCACGGCACAGACACGGCAGGGCTACGACATCCACTTCGCCACCGAATTCGACCGCGATTTCACGGTCTCTCCCTTAGCCGGAGGCGCCGTCGTCGGCTTCGACACACTGACCGACCAGGACGTGCTGATCAAGGTCGGCATCTCGTTCGTGAGCCGCGCCAACGCGCTGGAGAACCTGCACGCCGAGAAGCCCGACTGGGACTTCGACGCGCTCCGGCAGAAGACACGGGCCGAATGGAACGAGGCCCTGAACACGATGACGGTCTCCGGCGGCACCGACGCCGACAAGACGAGCTTCTATACCGCGCTGTACCACGCGCAGCATCACCCGAACACCTACCAGGACGTCAACGGCGAGTACATGGGCCACGACGACCAGGTCCACACCGCGACGGACCACATCCACTACGCCAACTTCTCGTTGTGGGATACCTACCGGGGGCAGAGCCAGCTGCTCGCGACGATCCAACCGCAGCGGTACCGCGACATGATGCTGTCACTGCTCGACATCTACAACGAGGGTGGCCGCTTCCCGCAGTGGGCGATGAACGATGCCTATCCCGACTTCATGGAGGGTGACCCGGTCCAGCCGACGATCGTCGACGGCTACTGCCGCGGAGTCCTCGACGATGCTTACGTCGACGAGATGTACGCCGCGCTGCTCAGTCAGGCACGGGACGACGGCGGCAAGCGTTCGGCCACGGAAGGCGAGTATCAGGAGTATCACCAGCGCGGTTTCATGTCCGGCCGCGGAGCCGATGCGTCGGGCAACTTCGAGTACGCGATCGCCGACTTCGCACTGGCGATCATGGCCGACTCGCTTGGGGAGACCGCCAACCGCGACGAGCTGCTGACGCGCGCCGACAACTATGCCGAGCTGATCAACCCCGACACCGGCTTCGCGCATCCGCGCAACGCCGACGGGACCTGGATGGAGGGTTACGACCCGATGGCCCCCGACTACTGGAAGGAGGGCACCGGCTGGCAGTATTCGTGGCTCGCGCCGCAGGACCTCCGCGGTCTATTCGATCTGATCGGCGGCAACGGGCGCGGGGGAGACGCGTACGTGCGCGAGCGCCTCGATACCTACTTCTCGACCGCGCTATCCGACGCTCCCGCCGTCGCCGAGGCACAGAAGACGATGACCGTCTTCGGCGTCGCCTACGTCGGCAACCAGCACGCCCCGAGTAACGAGCACGACGTCCACGCCCCCTACCTCTACGACTACATCGGCGAGCCGTACAAGACGCAGAAGATCATGCGCGGCTACCAGGCCCTGTTCAGACCGACCCCCGACGGATTGCCGGGCAACGACGACCTCGGCTCGATGTCGTCGTGGTTCGTGTGGAGCGCGCTCGGGTTCTATCCGGTGCAGGGTGGCGCGCCGGTCTATTCGGTGGGCAGCCCGATGTTCGAACGTGCGGTCATCGCACCGGTGGGCACGAACGAGACCGTGACGGTCGAAGCCCCCGGCGCGTCGCTCGCCAACAAGTACATCCAGGGCGCGTCGCTCGGCAACGCCGACCTCGATCGCGCCTGGTTCACGCACGAGGATCTCTTCGACGCCGGCGGCGTCACGTTCACCATGGGTCCCTTGGCCAACGAAAGCTGGGGAGCAGCCCCCGAAGCGGCCCCACCGTCGATGGCGACCGATCCCTTGAGCGCGTTCGGCTGTCCCGAACGCGAGACATCCGAGCCCGTGGCGACCACGCTCACTTACACCGGCGACCTGCGCGCCCGCGGCGAGAACCTGACCGTGGCGGCCCGGCTCACGGCCGCGGACGGCACCGCGATCCCCGGTGCCCTGCTGACCTTCGAGATCGCCGATCAGACACTGACCGCGACGACCGACGACGACGGCGTCGCGACCACGAACGCGAGCGTGCCCGACCACGGCCGGAGCCAGGACGTCGTGGTGCGCTACGCGGGCGATGGCGACTACCTCTCGAGCGAGACGTCGGCCAGGATCGAGTGGGGCGGGAAGGTCTAGGCATACGCCCGAAGGAATCACCCGACCCCCGGCGAACCATCCGCTCATGCGTAGACGACTACTCCCCTTCCTGACCGCGCTCTCGGTTGGCCTGATCGGACTTCCGGCGGCGCAAGCGCCCGCGCAGGAGCCCCCGTCGACTGCCATCAGAGCCGGCTACGGAGAGGCCGACGCCACGTGGCACGTCGGCGCGGGGGCCGGTCAGTACACCGATAAGAACCCCGACAACGTCATCAACTCGGTGTCGGGCGGCGAGGTCGACCCGCACGGTCACTCGATCGCCCAGAAGGACAGCTACGGGGTGCATTCGCGACTCAGCTATCGAGCCATCGTGGTCGAGGACGCTCAGGGAGATCATGTGGCGTTCGTCAAAGCGGACAGCTATCTGGCCATGGATTATCTGGCCCGGCGCGCGGGACAGATCCTGCTGCTCGAGGGATCGAACGTCTCGTACGACGAGATCTTCCACATGGCGAGCCACAACCACTCGTCGCCGTACTACATGACCCCGTCACCCGGTCCGTGGATCTTCCAGGACGCCTTCGACATCCGTGCGTTCGAGTACCACGCCCGCGCGATGGCCGAGGCCATCATGGCCGCGGAGGCGAACATGGTTCCCGCTCGCATGGGGGCGACGACCGTCCAACACAACCTCTTCAAGGGGACGATCCAACGGAAAGGGATCTCCGACGACGGCACGCCGCGCGGTTACCCGGACGACTTCGGCGACCTCGGTGTGGCCGTCATCCGCTTCGACGACATGAGTGACCCGTCGCGGCCGAAGCCGCTCGCAACCCTCATCAACTGGGGACAGCACCCCGAAGGGCTCGACGGTCATGACCTGATCACGGGTGACTTCGTCGCCCCGCTGGAACGCTTCGTGGAGCGCGCGACCGGCGCCCCGCTCGTCTTCGGGCAGGGTGACGTCGGTAGTGCCGAAGCCGGGCCGGGCCGACCGGAGCTTGTCGCCGAGATGGATATCCCAGCACGCTGGTCGCATGCCGGTCACGCTCAGGGCGAACGAGGCGCGTATCTGCTCTCTCGCGACGTCGTGAAGGGATGGGAGGAGATCGCGAGTGGCGACCCGCTCGTTCCGTACTCGTCGGTCTTCGATGTCGCCGCAGGCAACGCGTTCGTCGCCGGCCCCTACTCACACCCGTACCCGGCCGCCAATGCCTGCCGGACCGAGACGACCCTCGAAGGCCAACCAGGTGTCGGGACCGCGGCGGACTGCACGCGCGGCCCCCAGGGCCCCCAACCAGACCCGTTGCTATGGGAGAAGTTGAAGGAAGCGGGCGTCCCGATCCCCGACAACTACGACGTGCCGTCGTACTTCGCTCTCGAAGAGAACACCCGACTCCATCTCCAGGCTTTCAAGATGGGCGAGGTCGTCCTCGCTTCGTGCGCCTGCGAGGCTCAGGTCGACCTGATCCTCAACTTCGAGAGCCGCGCCAACAAGGTGCAGGGCGACATCTGGGAGGGGTTCGACTGGACCGCCGACAACCGGCTGCCGCAGACGGGCGAGGTACTACCGGCCCGGATGAACTGCACGCAGGCCGACCCGCCGAACGGGGACTGGACGTGCATCGAGAACCCGAACGACCCTCGTCCTCGTGCCGTGATCGACTCCTTCACCGCGACGGACTACGAGTACCGGCGGATGAAGGCGCAGGTCCACAACGATGCCGCCGGCTGGGACGATCCCGCGAACGTCGTTGCCGCCCAGAGCGAGCCGTTCGACACCACGAAGATCTTCGGGAACTTCACACATGATGAGCTGCCGCGGGAAGCCGGGTACACGCTCCCGATCGGTGTCGGACACGCCGGTGACTACAACGGCTACACCATCAGCTACCGCGAGTACCAGAGCTGGGACGACTACCGGAAGACGCTGACTTCCTACGGTCCGCACACCGCCGACTACATGACCACCCGCATGGTTGCGCTCGCCGCGTCACTCAACGGCGTGCCGCAACCGGAGCTCGAACAGGACATCGCTCGAGGCCTGCCCGACGAAAGCCGCCAGCTCGCGATGTCGACCGCGCTGGGCGCGACATCGATGGCCGCCTACGAGGCCTGGACGGCGTCGCTACCTCCGGACAAGAACTCCGCGGAGGATCCGATCGGTGAGGCCTTCGCACAACCCGAGGACATCAAACGGTTCGACGCGGCGACCTTCTCGTGGCGTGGCGGCTCCAACGCGACCGACAACCCCGTCGTCAAGGTGCAGCGCTTGGTCGATGGTGACTGGAAGAACTTCGCCGACCAGACCGGCGAGGTGCAGACGATGCTCGACTTCCCGAACGGTGCGAACGCGTACGCCGACACGTACAGCGGGAGCCACGACTGGATCTGGACCGCCAACTTCGAGGCCTTCGATTCGCTGCCGGCGGCGATCGGGAGTACTCCTGAAGGTACCTATCGCTTCGTAGCCAACGGCACCTACCGCTCGGGCCCCGCGACCGACGGCACCTACGAGACGACCTCCGAGCCGTTCGAGGTCTCGGCCTGGGACGGCATTCAGGTCCGCGGTCTCACGGTCGGGCCCAACGGTTCTATTTCATTCGAAGTCGAGTCCACCTACCCGAAGACCTACGAGTCCGAGTTCCCTTACGTCGCCGAGGAGACCAAGAACGACGAGCTCGGCAAGCCGTTCTGCACGACCTGCTCCTTCCGCCCGTGGGCGCTCGAAGGAACAGTCGAGACCGCTACCGTCACGATCGAGCATCCCAGCGGCAACACCGACACCGTCACTGCCGCGTGCGAAGACGGGATCTGTCACGCGCAGGCGACCGTCCACCCCAACGACCGCGTCTACGTGGACCGCGGTGGGGCGGTCGACAACTACGGAGAGGCCAACGGAGAGCGCTCCGCCGAAGATGTCGTAGAGCCCGGCGCACCGAGCGAGAACGCTCCGGGCAACGGCCCGAAGGGCGGGATCGCAGCCGTGTCCGACGGCTGGGCGAGGGCGGCGCGCTAGGCTCGGTTGAACGCCGGCGGGTACTCCACCAGCGCGACGCTGCAGTTGCGCCCGTGTTCCTCCTCCGCCATCGCGATCGCCGTCTCGACGTCGGGCGCGACATCGAACCCGCAGTGCACCGGGACGGCCGCGTCGTCGGGACCCGCGACTATGACGCGGCCCGCATGACGGAGCCGCTTCAACGGATACAGCGCCATGATGGCGTGAACCGGGTGGAACGAGAACTCGTGCCGGTACTTATCGATGTAGTCACCGCGGCCGGCGAACTCGGGCTCGAACGCTCGCCTCGCCTCGTCGGGGTCTGTGGTCTGCGGTAGAACCCGCTCCCACACCTCCCGGTAGGACGCGTGGTGGACGTCGTCCCAGCGGAGCGGACACGGTGTCGCAAGCACGACCGTGCAGCCCGGCTTGCCCAGCGCCTGGATCATCCCGCCGAGGTAACCGAGGCCGGTCGAGATCAGGTCCAGGATCGGGTTCCCGTGGGAGAACGCCGCGTAGGGGCTCCAGTCGGGCACCCCGTAGACGACGACGTCGGCCGGCTCGTCGATGAGATCGCGCCGTGCGGGTTGATGTGCCCGCAGGGTGTCGAGCACCTTCGCGCGCGTCGCACCGACGCTGCCCCCGTAGACGTCGTGCACCTCGAGCGGGTTGGACATCATCGTCTCGAGCTTGAAGATCCGTTCGGCCCCCAGTTGTGCCTCGACATGGGCGCCCATCTCGTCGAGCATCTCGTGCATCCGGTTGCGGTCGAGCGACATGCTCATGATGTCCGGCGTGTGGTGATGGTGGATCGAGCGGTAGCTCGACAGCCCCACGCACACCGACTTCCAGCCGCCGGAGAACGCGCGCATCGTCGAACAGTTCAGATAGATCGTCAGGTCGGATTCGATGACGGCCCGGTTGAGGTCCACGTGGTAGCCCGACGGGGTCGTGCCGAGCGAGACCATCGCAGCCTCGTCCTCGGCGTCGTGACATCCGAGCCGGTCGGCGAAGCGACGGACGAAGTCATCGCCGATGAAGCGCGCCAGTTCGTCGTGCGTCAATTGCCGGTGCAGTGCGTTGGCACATACGAACGAGATGTCGTCCTCGTTCACGCCCCCGGCTTCGAGCTCGGAAACGATCAACGGGAGCGCGGTCGGCCACAGCGGTGCGTAACACGGGACCGTGGCGTCGTCGAACGCAACCGTGACCTTGGCCCCCGCCTTCACCTGATCCCGCAGAGGGGCGCGGTCCAACGGCTGGGTCAACGCGCGCGACACGGTCGCCGCAAGGTCTTGCGTCGCGGCCAGCGGCACGGAGACCCCGGCGGAAACGATCTGGGTGTGGTCGGGGAGACGCGCGGTAACGAAGTTGGGGCCGGAGACGAGTTGTCTCTCCACCGTCACTCCTCTACTTCGATCCGCTCCATCCACGCGAACGGATCCTTGATCTCCTCGATCGTCGGAAGGTTGTCGGGAGCTTCCCACACGCGGTTCAACGCGTCCATATTGCGAAGCTCGACGATCGCGGCCACGAACGTCGCGCCCGATTGTTCGAGCGCGCGGTCGAAGCTGATACCGAGCATCGCGTCGAGCATCGTCTCGCCGTCGGTGGGTGAAGCGGCCCGCCGGCGCATCCCCTCTTCGATGCGTGACGCATCGCCGACGAGCGTCTGCATCACCGCCGTTGACGAATGATGCGCGTAACCCTCCAGAACCGCGGTGAATGCGCGGAGACGTTCCAGAGCGCGCCGGTGCCGCTCGGTCTGGACGATGGGCAACATCTCGGCCCCCTCGAGACCCTGCTGTAAGGCTTCAGGGCCGCGCGTCTGTAGCTCGGCGAGGCGCCGTTCGAGGTCGGATGCGTCGATCTCGATCGAGTCGACGAGTTCGATGAAAAGGCTGCGGCGGTAGCGGCCGACCCACGGATGCGTGGCCATGACGATGTGTCGCGAGACGTCGTGCAGCGCGAGCCATCTGCGGAACGTCGCCACGTCGAGGTCGTACTCGGACGCGACGCGCTCGATCGTGGCGCCGACGAAGAACAGGTGCCCGTCGTCGTCACGGGGGATCGGCGGGTCATAGCGGCCCATCGACTCGCGGGCGATCTGGCCGACCAGCGTGCCGGCCTGCATCCCTAAGAGCAGGGGCGCGATCTGCCCCATCACGGCCCCCATCTGGTCGACCTCGTCCCCCCGGTCGCCGGCGAAGCTCGTCACCTGGTCCGAGAACCGCTGCGCCAGGTGGGAAAGCAGCCAGTTCCAGCCCTCCAGGGTGCGCCGGACCCACGCTCGGGGATCGGTCACTTCCGTCCGGGCAGGTTCCTCCAACGCCAGCCGCGTGTAGCCCGAGACGAGCAACTCGGCGGAATGCACCGCTTCCTGCAACTCGCGAGCCGCGTCGAGATCGCCCCCCGATCCACCCAGGTCCTGTGTCACGGCGGTCGCCACCTGGCGGGCGATCTCCATGTTCAGCGGACCCTCGCCCGAGGCAAGGATCTTCTGGATCTCGCGGAACAGGGGGATGTCGAACGGGTCCTGGCTCATGTCTGAACACGAGGATAGGCCGGTACGCTGCGTACGCATGAGCGCTACGAAGAAGACCCCGCTGACCGTCGCCGTCACCGGCGCCTCGGGATACATCGCGCAGCGACTGATCGGCCAACTCGTCGAGGATCCCGCCGTCGAGCGGATCATCGGCTTCGACGTTCGAACGCCGGCCTTCAC
>JBOGWY010000069.1:0-9775 GCA_050694015.1 Actinomycetota bacterium
GCCGACTGCATCGTCAAGACGAAACTCGACGACGAGTTGACGATCGGTGTCGTGCCCACGGGCACGATCCCGGATCAGCGCGGTGAGCTGCTGGGCCCCGACCGGATGAAGCGAGTGGTCGACGAGGCCCGCACGATCGCCGACGTTGTCATCATCGACACCGCCCCGTTGCTGGCGACGAGCGATGCCAGCGCCCTGCTCCCCAACGTCGACTCCATCGTGCTCGTTGCCCGGGCCGGGAAGACGACGGTCACCGAGGCGGAGCACGCAACCGAGATCCTCGAGCGCCTCGGCACGCCGGCCTGCGGCGCGGTGCTCAACGGGGTCAAGGAGATGACGATGTGGTCCCGGCGCCCCCAGCGCCGATTCTGGCGCCGCAACAGATAGCTGCCGGTCTGGCCCCAAACGAGATAGCCGCCGAGTCGCGCGGAACGCCACGTGGTCGATCGGCGCCGCGAAAAAAGGGTGTTTGGTCCGAAAATCGCGTGTGCACAGGGTACAGGGGTTCCGGGGGTGCATGTTGAACCCCGTGCACCAGTGAACCCCGTGCACACGCGTTTCTTGCTCGGATCACCGTTCGCGCGAAAACCGGCGATCCGGGATCGCTAGATAGTCGCCCGAAAAGCGGCGCAGGTGCAGGTCATCTGCGCCCGGTCTTCGTCGCTCGGGTGCCGGTGGGTGACCATCGCCACCACCATCGGGACCAGGACGAGCGCGTTGTAGAGAAGGTGCAGCTCGACCCTCGGGATCACGAGCTGGGCGATGCTGGTGGGGACCTCGGCGCCGAAGAGGGTTCGTCCGGCGATCGACTGTCCGAGAAGAAGAGCGTGCTCGAAGTGGTGCCAGATCTGGATGCCCAGGGCCACATCCCACAGGCTTCGGGAGGCTCCCACGAAGCCCGGACGCAAGGCGATCAGACCGATCAACATCACGATCGCGTAGCCGTAGTGGAGCGACTCCGAACTCACGAGCCACGGGAACGGCATACCGAGCACGCCGCGGGCATCGGGTGGCGCCCAGCCGAGTCCGTAGATCTGGATCGCCTGGGCTACGTGCTCGGCGAGATGCGCCAGCACCAGGGCCATGAACAGCCCCAGCGCGATGCGGTGGTAACGGGTGTTGACGTTCTCGAGCACGCGGGGCAGACCCGGACGGACTACTCGAGCCGCGACCGCCATTTCGCTTCTAAGCGTCGGCGCGGGTGAGGCCGATCACGGGAGCGACGTGACAGGTGCAGTCGCGGTCGGTGCACTGCTCCTCCCATGCCTCGCCCGGCTCCCAGATGATGTCGGGGTCGTCCTTGGCGAAGAACTGCGTGCATCCGCAGTGGACACAGGCGGTGGGCACGAGGTCGTGCCAGTCGCTGTACTCGTCCCGTCGACGCGGGATGCCGGTCTCGGTCGCCAAACTCATGATGCCCTCCTGTAGCTCGAGATGCGTCGGATCGCGGCCGCGACCCCCGCTACCTGCTCGTCGGATATCCCGTCCCACATCGGCAGCGTGAGGACGGCAGCGCTGATCGCTTCGGTCGCGGGCATGTGCCCGTTGGCTCCCCGCAGCGAGCGGTACGCGACCATCTCGTGGACCGGCGGGGAGAAGTAGCGCCTCGTGTCGATGCCCTCGGCCTTGAGTGCGAGAGCCAGCGCGTCGGCGTCCATCCCGAAGGACGGCTCGTCCACGAGGATCGTGAAGTCCTTGTACGTGCTGCGGTCGCCGAGACGGGGGCCGGGGATGCGGATGCCGTCGACGTCCTTGAGCTCCCACGTGTAGAGGCGGGCGACCGCGTTGCGCCGTGCGACGCGGTCCTCGAGGTCGTCGAAGCTGGCCAGGGCCACCGCGGCGTGGATCTCCGACATCCGGGCGTTCAGGCCCACGAACAGACAGTCGTAGTCGCCCGGGTTGCCGTAATCACGGCCGATCCTGCAGCGCTCCGCCAGGAGCTCGTCGTTCGTGGCGATGATCCCGCCCTCCGACGCGACGAGCAGCTTGGTCGGCGACAGGCTGAAGACCTCGGCGTCGCCGAAACCACCCACATGCGCGTCCTTGTAGAGGGAGCCGAAACCGTGGGCGGCGTCGAAGAACAGCTTGATGCCGTGGCGATGGGCGTGCTCGGTCAGCTCCTCGACCGCACACGGCGTTCCGTAGGTGTGGGTGGCCAGGATCGCGGAGGTGCGCACGCCGACCGCGTGTGCGGCGGCGTCCGGAGACAGCGTGAGCGTGTCCTCGTCGACCTCGGCGAAAACCGGTCGGAGGCCGTTCCAGGCGATCGCATGTGCGGTCGCGGCGAACGTGAACGACGGCGTCACGACATCGCCCGATATGTCCGATGCGCGCAGAACGAGCATCAGCCCGGAAGTGCACGACGAGACCGCCACGCATGCGCGGACGCCGAGGTACTCGGCCGCTCGCGCTTCGAGCTCGCGGACGTAGGCGCCGTTGGTCAGCATCCGGGACGTCAGGATCTTCTTGACGTCTTCTGCCACCACCTCGGGGTCCGGCACCGACGGCCTGGCCACCGGCAATCCCTCGGGGAACAGCGGTGCTCCACCCGCGATCGCGGGGCGTTCGGAGTCGGGGATCTGGGCTCTCATGCTCATGCGACGTGCCTCCCGGCTAGCTCTTTGGTGATGGTGGGCTCGGCGGCGCCGGCGGCGAACCAGGCGACCGTCTGCTCGAGACCCTGGTGCAGATCGGCGACGGGGACGTAACCGAGGAGTTGCGCCGCCTTCTCGATCGACGCCAGCGAGTGCTTCACATCGCCGGTGCGGGGCTCGGTGAAGGTGGGCTCCACGTAGCACCCGACGAGATCTCCGATCGCCCGGAGCAGTTCGAGCAGCGAGTAGCGCTCGGCGCAGCCGACGTTGAAGACCTCACCGGTGGCCTCGCTCGGGGCGCTCTCGGCCAGCAGGCACGCTTGCACGACGTTGCCGACGTAGGTGAAGTCCCGGGTCTGGGTGCCGTCGCCGTGGACCTCGGGGGCCTTGCCCTTGAGCAGTGCCTTGATGAACTTCGGGATCACCGCGGCGTACTCGGACTTGGGGTCCTGTCGGGGGCCGAAGACGTTGAAGAAGCGCAGCGCCACGGTCTCCAACCCGAAGGAGCGGGTGAAGGCGCGGCACATCGACTCACCCGCCAGTTTCGAGGCGGCGTAGGGCGAGCGGGGGGCGGTGACCATGTCCTCGTGCTTGGGCAACGAGACGGAGTCTCCGTAGACCGACGACGACGACGCGTACACGACCCGGCGGACGCCGTGATCACGGGCCGCCACCAGGACGTTCAGGGTGCCGGTCGAGTTGACCGCATTGCACGCGATCGGGTCGCGGATCGAGCGAGCTACCGAGGGCAGCGCGGCAAGGTGGTACACGGCCTCGACGCCGGCAACGGCTTCTTCGACGAAGCTCGGGTTGCGGATGTCGCCGATGATCACGCGGGTGTCGGCCCCGGCGTCTTTCAGGTTCGCCATGGTGCCGGTGGTCAGGTTGTCGAGGATCCGCACCGAATGACCGGACGCGGTCAGGGACCGAACCAGGTTCGATCCGATGAAACCTGCGCCACCAGTAACGAGGACTTCCAGCGTTATCACTCCCCTTCGGGGTCCGCGATCCGTAGGACTTCAACGAGCGTAGGGAGCGGCGGCTTAGGGAACACCGTGCCCGGGACGTAACGGAGTTACGGCGGATGAACCACGCCGTCTGCATTAGCGGGGATACCGCAGCGGTTCGGTGTGGGAAAGAGCCCGGCTCCCTAGCGTTTCCGCCATGTGCGGGATCATGGGCTACATCGGTGAGGGCGACGCCCTGCCCGTATTGCTCGATGGTCTGAGAAAGCTCGAGTACCGCGGCTACGACTCCGCCGGGGTGGCGCTCGTCTCCGACGGCGGCTTGAGCCTCTTCCGGAAGGCCGGACCGTTGCAGGCGCTGATCGATTCGATCGGACGCGACAAGCCGGCCGGGAGCCTCGGCATCGGGCACACGCGCTGGGCCACCCACGGCGCGCCGACCGACGAGAACGCGCATCCCCACTGGGACTGCACCCGTCGCGTCGCCGTCGTTCACAACGGGATCATCGAGAACCAGGCCGCGCTCAAAGCGCGCCTCGAAGGCGCCGGCCACGCGTTCTGCTCCGACACGGACACCGAAGTCGTCGCGCACCTCCTCGAGTCGATCATGGAGGCGAACGAGTGCGACCTGTTGGCCGCGATGTTCGAGGTCGTCGAGATCCTGGACGGATCATTCGCGCTCGTCTGTGTCGCGGCCGACGAGCCGGGCCGGATCGTCGCGGCGCGGCGGCGGTCGCCGCTGATCCTCGGGGCGACCCACGACATCGGCCTCGTCGCCTCCGACATCCCTGCGCTGCTCCCGTTCACGCGCACCGTGATCCCGCTCGACGACGAGCAGATCGCCGAAGTCACCGCCGGAGGCATCCGGACGTTCGACCTCACCGGGGGTGAGCTCGAGCCCACGCCTCTAGAGGTCGGATGGGACGTCAAGGCGCCCGAACGGGGCGTCTTCGATGACTTCATGCTCAAGGAGATCTACGAACAGCCCGCCGCGATCGAAGACACGCTGCTCGCGACCACCGATCGGCGCGGCGACGTGCGGCTCGATCGGCCCCTGGCCGGACTCGGCGACACGTCCGAGGTCGACCGCATCGTCATCGTGGCGTGCGGGACCTCGTACCACGCGGGGCTCGCAGGGCGTTTCGCGATCGAGAGCTGCGCCGGCATCCCGGTGGAGGTCGAGCTCGCATCCGAGTTCCGTTACCGCAACCCGATGCTCGGCGAGAACACGCTCGTGATCGGGATAACGCAGTCCGGTGAGACGGCCGACACCCTCGCGGCGGTCGATGCCGCGCACGAGCGCAAAGCGAAAGTCCTGGCGGTCACGAACGTCCTCGGCTCCTCCATCACCCGTGAGGCGGACGCGGTGCTGGTCACCAGAGCGGGGCCCGAGGTGGGCGTGGCCGCCACCAAGACCTTCCTCGCGCAGCTCGTCGCGATGGACCTGATCGCTCTGCATCTCGCGAAGCAGCGCGGCAAGATGGGGCGCCACCGAGTCGGCGAGATGATCCACGCGCTCGCCGAGCTCCCATCGCAGATCGAGCGCATCCTCGCCGACCGCGCCGTGGTGCATCGTGCCGCGAAGCGCTACGCGCACAAGGACGACTTCCTATTCATGGGACGGGGGCTCGGGCACGTGGTGGCACTTGAAGGTGCGCTGAAGCTCAAGGAGCTCTCCTACATCCACGCCGAGGGGTACGCAGCCGGAGAGCTGAAGCACGGCGCGATCGCGCTCGTCGAATCCCACTACCCCGTCGTGTCGGTCCTCACCGATCACGACCATTACGACAAGATGCTCGCCAACATCCAGGAGGTTCGGTCGCGCGGTGCCGAGGTGATCGTGGTCGCGCCCGAAGGTGACGACCGCGCTCGCTCGTTGGCCGACACGGTCTTCTGGGTGCCCGAGACGCACAGCCTGCTGTTGCCGGTCCTGCTGGCCGTCCCGCTGCAGCTCCTCGCGTACTACATCGCGAAGGAGAAGGGGCTGAGCCCCGACAAGCCGCGCAACCTCGCCAAGAGCGTCACTGTCGAGTAGCGCGATCGTCATCGCGCGGTCGAGTAGCGCGATCGTCATCGCGTAGGTCCACCACGCGCCGCGAACGAACGGCCGCCGGCAGCTGCACCGTGAACGTGATCGTTCCGCTGCCGCTGCCGACGGTGACGGTCCCGCCGTAGAGCTCAACGAACCGTCGCACGAGATGGAGACCGAGGCCTACGCCCGACGGCGCGGCAGGATCGGCATCGTCCAAACGGATGAACGGTCGGAAGATCAGCTCGCGCTGTTCCTCGGTCAGCGGAGCGGCCGTGTTGGAAACCGAGACGGTAACCAGCGCGCCGTCGGTCCGGCCGGTCACCGTGACGCGCTCGCCGGGTGGTGAGAACTTCACTGCGTTCGATAGAAGGTTCACGAACACGAGGTGCATGGCCGTGGGATCGGCAACCACGCTCGTTCGGGGTGGGATCGCCACGCCGATCTCGGATGCCTGATCGACATACAGATCGTCGACCCATCCGACCGCCCCATCGACGATCTCGCGGAGATCCGGAAGGGTCTCGCCGATGGACGTGAGCCGCCGGCGGCCGTCGAGAAGGTTCGCCACCAACCACGACAACCGCTCGACCTGACGTTCGATCGCATCCAGCGCCGCGACCCTCTGCGTCGCGTCGATCGCATCGCCGTGCTCCCGCAGCGTGAGCACGAGGCCCCCGATCACACCGAGCGGGCTGCGAAACTCGTGTGAGACGGCGCCGAACAGATCGTCCTGGAGCCGGTTCAGCTCGCGCAGCTCCACGACGTAGGCGTGCTCGTCCTGCAATCGCTGGGCGCGGTACGCGGCCGCTTCGAGCGTCTCGACCACGGTCCGCATCCTCGACGACTGCTCCTCGAGCTCCTTTATCCGGCTGTTGAGGCGGCGGTCGGCCTTGTCCATTTCCACCAGCGCGCGCACCTTCGCCCGGAGCACGTCGGGGTCGAAAGGTTTCGTGACGTAGTCGAACGCGCCGAGATCGAATCCCCTCTTGATCGCGGCGTTATCGCTGTGGATCGCGGTGATGAAGACGATCGGGATGTGCTTGTTCTTCTCGCGCTGACGGATCAGCGCCGCGGTCTCGAAGCCGTCGGTACCCGGCATCTGCACGTCCAAGAGGATCGCGGCGAAGTCGTGGTCGAGGACCTTCCTCAGCGCCTCGTCGGCCGAGGACACGCTGACGACGTTCTGGTCTAGCGGCGCGAGGACGGCCTCTAGCGCCAGGAGGTTCTCCGTCCGGTCGTCGACCAACAGGATGTTGGAGCGACCGGTCGCAGTGGCGGGTGGATCCATTGCACCTGCTCTCCGGCCCATTTCTCGGGCCGTGTCCAGGATGCGCGCTCCGCGGCCGTCTAGCAAGGGGACCAAAAGCCGCCAAAGGAGCGAAGCCGCCGGCGCGAGGTTTTTTACGTCGCGTGGAGAACTCCCCCGGCATGAGAAAGCTCATGGTTATCGCGCTTGTTTCGCTGCTGCTCCTCGCCGTCGCCCCCACGGGGCGCACCGACACCGCGGCCCCCGCCGTCGTGCGGGTGCACGCGACCTCCGACGCCGAGGCCGCCTACCTCATGAGCGCCTTCGACGAGACCCACAACCACTCCGCAGGCGAGATCGAGCTACTCCTGTGGCCGGGAGACCGCGCCGAACTCGACGCTCTCGGCCTCGACTACGAGGTCGTAACCGAGAACCTGTTCGCCGACGACCTGGCCGCCCACAGCGGCCCGAAGCCGCTGGTCGAGCTGCCGGGCCCGGACCGGACCGACTACCGGCGCCTGCCCGACTACAACGCCGAGCTGCAGAAGCTCGCGAAGAAGAACAAGGGCCTAGTGAAGCTGTTCGAGATGCCCAATCCTTCGCTCGAGGGCCGCACGATCTACGGGGTGGAGATCGCAGCGAACGTGGACGAACAAGACGGCCGCCCGATCTTCTATCTCGACGGCGTGCACCACGCGCGCGAGTGGCCGGCGTCGGAGTTCACGCTCCTGTACGCGTATCACCTCGTGGAGAACTACGGAAAGGACCGTGCCATCACCAAGCTGCTCAAGAAGACACGCGTGATCGTCGTTCCGATCGTCAACGTCGACGGCTTCGACTACTCGCGCGAGTCGCTGGCACAGAACTCGCTCCTCGGTGCCGGTAACGGTTTCGAGGGCTACTGGCGCAAGAACCGTCGTAGCTTCACCGGGGTCACGGCCCCCGGCATCCAGAAGAACCCGGACGCGTACGGCGTCGATCCCAACCGCAACTACGCATACCTGTGGGGCGATCAGAACGGCGGATCGTCGAACTTCTTCTTCGACCAGACCTACCGCGGCGCGGCTCCGTGGTCGGAGCCCGAGGTCGTCAACGTGCGCGACATCATCCTCGACCGTCCTGTGACCGCGGTGCTGACCAACCACACCTACCAGGCGACGGTGCTGCGCGCCGGCGGCGGGAAGGCGCCCGACGACCGCGTGCTCGAGGCGGTCGGCGCGCGCATGGCGCAGGCGCTCGACTTCCGCAACGTGCCCACTGTCGGATACCCGACGACCGGTACGACAGACGACTGGTCCTACGCCGCCACGGGGAGCCTCGGCTTCACGATCGAGCACGGTTCGCAGGGCTTCCACCCTCCGTACGCGACCGGTGTCGGCGATCCCACCGACAAGACGATGGAGGCGTTCCAGATCCTGCACGCGGCCGCCGCCGACCCTCGCTACCACGCGATCATCAAGGGCCACGTCCCCGGCGATGCGACGCTCACCCTGAAGAAGACCTTCAAGACGCCGCTATCGGAAGGCAACCCGATCGGTGAGGAGTTCGTGACCGAGAAGCTCTCCTACGAGCTGGCGGTGAACGGCAAGTTCACCTGGCACGTCCCGTCGAGCAACCGTCCGTATGAGAAGAAGGCCGAGAGCTACACGCTGGTCATCTCCTCGGGCGGCAAGACCAAGACGCTCGAGGTGAACGTGGACTGGGGCGACGTTCACAACCTAGGACACGTGAAGTTCTAGCGCCTAGCGGCGCGAAGTTCTAGCGCCTAGCGGCGCGAAGCTCTAACCTCTCTCCCTTATGGAAACCCCGATCGTCATCGAGCATCGCCATGCTCTGATCTACATGCTGTGCGAAGCCGCCGAGCTCGAACACGCGATCGCGTGCCAGTACCTCTTCGCCGGCTTCAGCCTCAAGCGCACGATGGAAGAGGGCCTCGACGAACGCCAGCTGCGCGCGGTGGCGAAGTGGCACCAGATGCTCTCCGGGGTTGCGGTGCAAGAGATGATGCATCTCGCCCAGGTCAACAACCTGCTGATCTCGATCGGTGCCGCACCACGCGTCGGGAGACCGAACCTTCCGGCACGTGGACGGCACTACCCGCCGCAGGTTCAGTTCGCGCTGCTGCCGTTCGGCGAGCGCGCCTTGCGCCACTTCTTGTTCCTCGAGCGGCCCGAGAACATCCACCTGAAGGACGCCGAAGGGTTCGAGGCGCTCGAAGAAGCCGAACCGATCCTGAGCGAAGAAGACATCGTGCCGCGCCCGCAGGACTTCTCCACCGTCGGTCACCTGTACCACTCGATCGAAGAAGGGTTCCGTCGTCTCACCGAACGCCACGGTGAGGCGTGGTTGTTCGTGGGACCGCGTCATGCACAGGCGACGGCGAAGATCTTCCGCTGGCCGGAACTGGTGGCAGTGCACGACCTCGCGACCGCGCGGCAGGGCATCGAGATGATCGTCGAGCAGGGTGAGGGGCCGCGCGGGCACTGGCGTGACGCCCACTACGGACGCTTCCTCGAGATCCTCGGCGAATACCTGACGTTCAAACGCGAGAACCCGGCATTCGAACCCGCACGCCCGGTGATCCCGTGCAACGTGCGCAGGCCTGTCGACACCGAGCCTTCAACGCTGGTGTCGGAGAAGCTCACGGCCCACGTGCTCGACGCGTTCAACGTCGCCTACGAGGTCATGCTGCAGTGCCTCGCGCGCTTCTTCGGTAAGGGCAACGAGACCGAAGCGCAGCATCGCGGGCTGGCGGATCTCGCCGTCGAGTTGATGATCTACGTGCTCAAGCCGCTGGGCGAGCTGGTAACGACGATGCCCGTCGGCGCGGAGCATCCCGGCAAGACGGCGGGGCCGAGCTTCGAGCTCTTCTTCGCCTCGGGTTACCTGCTCCCGCACCACCGCAGCGCGTTCGTACTGTTGCACGAACGGTTGATGG
>JBOGWY010000070.1:0-5247 GCA_050694015.1 Actinomycetota bacterium
TGACCCAGAGAGGGTCCCGCCGGCGGGAGCAGATCGTCGAGACCGCCCTCCGCCTGTTCGCAGAGAACGGCTATCAGGGCACCACGGTCGGCGACGTTTGCGACAGCCTCGGGGTCGGCAAAGGCGTCATCTACTGGTACTTCCGCTCGAAAGAAGCACTGTTCGCCGAACTGCTCCAGACGACCCTCCTAGGCTTGAGACGCGAGCAACAGGCCCGTATGGAGGGGGTCGAGGATCCCGTCGAGCGCATCGAGCAGGGCATCCGGGCATCGATCGACTTCTTCCGGCAGAACCCCGGCTACCTCGGGATGATCCGCACCGCGGCGCGCTACGACGAGTTCTCGGGATTCGTCGAGCGCGGCCAACAGATCGTCGTGGCCGATACCGCCAACCACATCAAGGAGGGCATGGCGGTCGGCGAGATCCGCGACGGCGATCCCGAGTTGATGGCGCACGGCATCCTCGGCGCGATCTTCCACTTCGTGGAGACGTACTTCGGCACCGTCCACGGCGCGGTCGAAGACCGGCCGGAACTCGCCGACGAGGCCGTCGCGTTCTGCCTCCGAGGAGTACTGGCCGACTGATCTACCGGCGCGTGCGCGCGCCGGCTTCGCGCACGTCGGCGTCGGCGCTGGCGGCCCGTAACTCTTCGGGAGCCAGTTGCTCCGCCAGTTCGCGGATGAACAGGCCCACGTCGGTGATGATCCCCATCGACTGGAACGAGCCACGGTCCATGAGCTTCGTGACGGTTGCCTGGTTGATATCGACGCAGACGAGCGGCACCGACGCCGGAAGGCAGTTACCGGTAGCGATCCCATGCAGCATCGTGCCGACGACGATGCAGTAGCCGATCAGGTCGTCCCCACTCTCGCCCCAGATCAACTCGCGCAACCTCGTCTGCACGTCGTCCATGCTGCCGACGACCTCGGGCAGGGGACCATCGTCGCGAACGCTCCCCCCGAACAGGTACCCACTATTGTGCTTGACGAGGTGATAGACGATGCCGTCGTTGAAGATCCCGGCCTCGATCGCGGCCTTGAAGGAGCCGTGGCGCCGGAGCTCGTTGATCGCGCGGATGTGGTGCTCGTGCCCGTGCTCCGCAGGGATGCCCTGGGCGAGGTAGACGCCGAGCGAAGTCCCGAACATGTTCGATTCGATGTCGTGGGCGGCGACGCCGTTGCCGGCGAAGAGAGCATCCACGTAGCCGGCGCGGATCAGCGCACTTAGGTCGGGCCCGGAACCCGTGTGGACCACGGCCGGACCGGCGACCCACATGATGCGCTTGCCCGACTCCTTGACGGCGCGCATCTGTGCGGCGACCCGCTCGACGAGCAAGGCCTTCGGTTTCTCGCTCGAGATATCAGAGGACATGAACTCGAAGTTCTGCCGGTCCTCGCCCCGCGGTTTTTCGAGAGGGATCACCCGGATCCCCAGGCCACCGATCACGATCTTCATCCCCTTAGTGACCTCGCCCATCGGGATCGTGCGCGCGCCGTCGTCCGACACGACGATGCCGCAGTCCATCTCGGGGTGCTCCACACGCAACCACTTGCCGTCGATGCGCACCTCGGTCTCGAGGTTCGTCGTCGAGTAGAAGCCCGGTGGGAACGCGCCGTCGACATCTGCTTCGGCGACCGTCGCGTCCTCGACGGTGTCGGGATTCGCTCCGTGGGGGAGCAGCCGGTCGACCAGCTTGGCGAGCTCGTCCTCGGAGTCGGCGTTGATCTTGATGCGCGCGAACGACTCGTCTTCGTGCTTGACACCGATCTGGAGTTCGACGATCTCGAACGAACCGCCCAGCTCGATGATCTCGTCCAGAACCTTCGGCAGCGTGAGCGAGTCGATGATGTGTCCCTGGATCGTTACATGCTCAGACGGCACTCTTCGCCCTCTCCTTGATGAACTTGAGCGTGCGCTCGTAGACCATGTCGCGGTCGTAGTCGAGCGTGATGACGTGATAGCTCCTTTCCGCCCACACCAGTTCCTTGTCGGTCGACGACACGTTGTCGATGATCATCGTCGCGTTTGCCTTGACGGCGGTGTGGTCGTTGGGGGAATGGATCACGAGCACCGGATCGACCACCTTGCTCAGATCGGCCCGAGCCTTGTTGCAGAACCGGAACATCGCATCGGCGGCGCGGAGCGGGAACCGATCGTAGGCGAGCTCCTTCGAGTCGGGATCGCAGATGTCGTTCGCGACGCCCGGCATCGACTTGAGTACCCGGCACATGATCGGGACCAGCCGCGCGCGCGGGTCCGGCGTGTAGAGGAATCCGGCGAGCGACACGAGTCCCGCGGCCCGGCCCGGGTTGCGTGCCGCGAACTCCATCATGAGCGCGACCCCGAACGACAGACCGACGATGAATATGTCGTCGTGGGTCTGCTCCATCTTCGTGACCTCCGCCTCGACGGTCTCGACCCATTCCTCGGAGCGGCGGGTGTTGAGGTCCTGCCACGTGGTGCCGTGGCCGGGCAACCTCAGGCCCACGACCGAGACGCCGTGATCACCCAGATACTCGCCGAGGGGGCGCATGCTCTGCGGGCTGCCGGTGAACCCATGGACGAGCAGGGCCCCGGTCCGACCCTCACCGAGGGCGAACTCCTCGGCGCCTTCGAGAATGTTGAACTGTTGCAAGCGTTCCTCCCACCGTCGTTGAGCCTTAGTCTGTGTGCGTCGAAGTGCCAGTCTTGACGATTCTCCAACATGGTGGTCACCTAAAGAGTCCTCCCAGGGGTGGGAGCGGGGCTCGAAAGGCTTTGTCTTTTGCTCTATTGGTTTTTAAAGATGGTCTTGAAGCCGACGATGCGCGGCATCTATCGGATCAGGGTCACGGGTCTAGAAAGCGTGCCCAAGAAAGGCGCGGCGATCATCGCCGCGAACCATCTCTCGTTCCTCGATTCGTTCTTCATACCGCTCGCCGTGCCGCGCCGGAAGATGACCTATCTCGCGAAGGCCGACTACTTCAAGAGCTGGAAGACCGCATGGTTCTTCCGCGGCGTGGGGCAGATCCCGACAGAGCGCGAGGGCGGCGAGCGCAGTAACCAAGCGTTGAACGTCGCGCTCGGCGTGCTCCGCGACGGCAAGCTCCTCGGCATCTACCCGGAGGGAACTCGCTCGCCCGACGGACGTCTCTACCGGGGCCGCACCGGTGTCGCGCGGCTCGCGTTGACGGCGGGTGTTCCCGTGATCCCGGTCGGGCTCGTCGGAACTCAGAACGTGATGCCGAAGGAAGCGAAGTTTCCGCGCCTTCGCGGGCGGATCGAGGTGCAGCTCAACTTCGGTAAGGCCCTGGACTTCTCGCGCTACGCGGGTCAGGAGCGCGATCGCTTCGTGCTCCGCTCGGTCACCGACGAGATCCAGTACGAGATCATGCAGCTCTCGGGCCAGGAGTACGTGGACGAGTACGCGTCGCGCGCGGCAACGATCCCGTTGCCGGAATCGGCCCGCCTCATCGACGACCTGGACCTGTCGGACGAGATCCTGGCCGGCTAGAAGCTTCCTCGGGCCGGTCGGGGAGGGGGATCGTAGGCGCGTCCCGCTGCATCATTTCGTTGAACGCGGCGAGAGCGGGGAGTTGCTGCTCGGGGAACGCGAGGTCGTACGGGATCGCGTCCGGGCGGAACCACGCGACATCGCTGACTTCTTTCCCCGAGGAAGGGCTCGTGCTCTCCGTCGGCTCCGCGACGTAGAAATGACCCAGGGTCGTCTTGGTCCCCCCACCTGCCACCCACGGTGTGTCGTGACGCTCGTACCAGGTACCGAGGTATGCGGCGACGCGTACCTCGAGCCCCGCCTTCTCCAACACCTTCCTCTCGGCGGTGAGCATCGGATGCTCCCGATCGCTGCAGTAGCCACCAGGGAAGTCCCAGTGTCCGCGCCAGGGGTCGAACGACCGTCGCGCGAGCAGCACCCGTCCCTTGTAGTGCACGACCGCGATGCCCGTCGGTTTAGCGTCGTTCCAGTGACGGATCCCGCACGATACGCATATCGTCGGCGGGCCCGTGGCTAGAACCGCGCCGCAGTTGTAGCAATACACGGAGCCAGTGTCGCACCTCTTACTCGGTGCGCCACCCCTTGGCGCGCTCGACGGCGCGCTTCCAGCCCTCGTAGAGCGAATCGGCTTGGTCGCGGGACATCTTGGGCTCGAAGGTCGCGGCCGCTCTCCACTTCGAACCGATCTCCTCGGGCGAGTTCCACACTCCGGTCGCGAGCCCCGCCATGTAGGCCGAGCCGAGTGCCGTCGTCTCCAAGATCTCGGGACGGCGCACCGGGATGCCGAGTTGATCGGCCTGGAACTGACACAACAGATCCATCACCGAAGCACCTCCATCGACGCGCATCTCCGGCGGCGGGGTGCCTGCGTCGGCGGCCATGGCCTCGATGACGTCGCGGCTCTGGTAGGCCATGGCCTCGACGGCAGCTCGCGCCAGATGGCCGCGGGTCGTCCCGCGCGTGATCCCTGTGTAGGCGCCGCGCGCGTAGGGGTCCCAGTGCGGCGCCCCGAGCCCGACGAACGCCGGAACCAGATAGGTGTCGCCGTTGTCCGGTACCGACGCCGCTAGCGGTCCCGCTTCCGATGCCGACGAGATGATCCCGAGACCGTCGCGCAGCCACTGGATCGCGGCCCCCGTGACGAAGATCGAGCCCTCCAGCGCGTAGCGGACCCCGTCACCGATGTCCCACGCCGCGGTGGACAACAGCCCGTGCTGCGATGTGGGCACCGACGGGCCGGTATTCATCAAGACGAACGACCCGGTCCCGTAGGTGTTTTTCATCATCCCGATCTCGAAGCAGGCTTGTCCGAAGAGCGCCGCCTGTTGGTCACCCGCGACCCCGGCGATCGGGATCATCGCTCCGTCGAGGGCCGTTGTGGTCCCAAAGGCTCCGCTCGAGGTCCGGACCTCGGGAAGGATCGTCGTGGGGATACCGAGTTGGTCGAGGATCCACGGATCCCATCTCTCCTCGGCGAGGGAGTAGAGCATCGTGCGTGATGCGTTGCCCGGCTCTGTGGCGTGCACCTCACCGCCGGTGAGCTTCCAGATCAACCACGTGTCGATCGTGCCGAACGCAAGCCGACCCGCATCGGCCCGCGCGCGGATGCCGTCGAGGTTCTCGAAGTACCACATGACCTTCGTCGCCGAGAAGTACGCGTCGACCACGAGACCGGTGCGCGCGCGTAACTCGGGCTCGAGGCCCTGGTCCTTCACCCGTTCGCAGATCGATGTCGAGCGGCGGCACTGCCACAC
>JBOGWY010000071.1:0-14750 GCA_050694015.1 Actinomycetota bacterium
ACCGCGACGACAAGAGCTACCCGTACCTCGCGATCACGCTCGACGAGGAATACCCGCGGGCCCGGGTCATGCGGGGGCAGAAACGCAAAGGCGTCCGCTACTACGGTCCGTTCGCGCACGCGTACGCGATCCGGGACACGCTCGACCTGTTGCTGCGGACGTTCCCGATGCGGACCTGCTCGCAGGGCGTGTTCGACCGCGCACGCCGGCGCGGCAAGCCGTGCCTGTTGTTCCACATCGAGCGCTGCGCGGGGCCGTGCGTAGAGGCCGTGGACGCCGACGAGCACCGGAAGATCGTTCTGGAGCTGTGTGACTTCCTCGACGGCAACACGAAACCGGTCCTGAACCGCCTAGAGGATTCGATGAAGGAGTCGGCGACCAAGCAGGAGTACGAGCTTGCGGCGAAGTTCCGTGACCAGCTCGAGAACGTCCGCAAGGTCATCGAGCGCCAGCAGATGGTGTCGTCGGAGTCCGAGGAGATGGACGTCGTCGGGTTCACCGAGGACGAGCTCGAAGCCGCCTTCCAGGTCTTCTTCGTCCGGCGCGGACGCGTGACCGGACGCAAGGGTTTCATCGTCGACAAGGTTGAGGATCTCGACGAACCGCAATTGATCGCCGGGTTCCTCGAACGGCTCTACGCCGAAGGCGACGTGCCGAAGCAGGTGCTCGTACCCGTGGAGCCCGCGGACGCAGACCTGATCCAACGGTGGCTCGCGACCAAGCGTGGGACGAAGGTGAAGATCCGCGTCCCTCAACGGGGCGAGAAGCGCGCGCTGCTGGAGACCGTCACGAGCAACGCACAGGAGTCGTTCTTCCGGCACCGCCTCAAGCGCTCGACGGACTTCGCGGCTCGGTCGCGGCAGCTGAACGAACTTCAGAACTATCTCGGGATGCAGGAGGCACCGCTACGGATCGAGTGCTTCGACATCTCCAACATCGGCCCGACCGAGGCCGTGGGGTCGATGGTCGTCTTCGAGGACGGCATGCCGAAGCGCTCCGACTACCGGCGCTTCTCGATCAAGTGGACCGAAGGCCCGAACGACGTGGCGATGATGGGCGAGGTTATCCGCCGCCGCTTCGCGCGCTTCCTGCACGAGAAGACCGAGGACGGTTCCTCCAACGGCAAGCCCCGTAAGTTCGCCTACCCACCGAACCTCGTCGTGATCGACGGTGGCAAGGGACAGCTCAACCGTGCCGTCGAGGTGATGGGGGAGCTCGGCGTCCACGGGGTCAAGGTGGTGTCGCTCGCGAAGCGGATGGAAGAGGTGTTCGTGCCGGGGCAGGCCGAGTCCATCGTGATCCCCAGGGGGGCCGAGTCGCTGTATCTGTTGCAGCAGATCCGCGACGAGGCGCACCGCTTCGCGATCACCTATCACCGCTTGAAGCGCGGGAAAAAGATGACGCGCTCGGCCCTCGACGGCATCCCCGGTTTGGGGGAAGCTCGTCGCAAGCAATTGCTCAAACACTTCGGATCGGTGAAACAGGTGAGACAAGCCTCGCTCGAAGAGCTCTACTCGGTGCCGTCGCTGCCGAAGAAGGTGGCGGAGGCAGTCCACGAGGCGCTCGCGTCATGACGATGACGCAGAACAAGCGCGTCATGACGATGACGCAGAACGGAACTTCGTCATGACGATGGATCAGGACAAGAACGCGCAGTCCAGGAGCCGCCGGCGCGCGACACGGCACGTGGACGTGACGGTCATCACCGGGCTCTCGGGGGCCGGTCGCTCCGTCGCCGCCAACGCGCTCGAGGACCTGGGGTGGTTCGTGATCGACAACCTGCCGCCGACGCTGATCCGGCGCTTCTTGACCCTCGCGCTCGCACCCGGTAACGACATCACGCGGGTTGCGCTCGTGATCGACGCGCGTGGCGGTGCGTTCTTCGAGGAGGCGACGCACGAGCTCGAGAAGGTCCGCCGCGATGTGTCGAACTACCGGCTGGTGTTCCTCGAGGCGTCCGACGACGCGCTCGTCCGCCGTTTCGACGCGAGCCGCCGCCGTCATCCGCTCGCTACCGACGACCCGGTGCTGGTAGGGATCCAACGAGAGCGACAGTTGATGTCGCGCTTCCGCGAGGGCGCCGACCTGATCATCGACACCTCCGACCTTTCGGTGCGCGACCTACGCGCCAAGATCGGCGGCTACTTCGAGGGCGGCACACCTGCCGAGGGACTGAAGACGACCGTTATCTCGTTCGGTTACAAGTTCGGGCTCCCGCTCGACGCCGACATCGTGCTCGACGTGCGCTTCCTGCCGAACCCGCACTGGATCCCCGAGTTGCGCGAGCTAACCGGCCGCGACGGACCGGTCAAGGACTACGTCCTGCAGCAGGATCCGACGACCGATTTCCTCGACCGGACCCGCGACCTCTTCGCCGTACTGTTGCCCGGTTACCAGGAGGAGGGGCGTCACTACCTGACGGTCGCGGTCGGATGCACCGGAGGTCGTCATCGTTCGGTGGTGCTCGCTCAGGAGATCGCGCGCTTCATCGAAGAGAAGGGCTTCCACGTGAAGACGATCCACCGTGACGTCGACCGGCCCCCGGTGGAGCCGTGAAGGTAGTCGGCATCGGCGGCGGCCACGGCCTCGCGGCCACCCTGCGCGCGGCGCGGGAGTACGCGGACGACATCGCGGCCGTCGTCACGGTCGCCGACGACGGAGGCTCCTCCGGCCGGCTGACGCGGGAACTCGGTATCCCTCCTCCCGGAGACATCCGCAACTGTCTCGTCGCGCTCGCCGGCGACACCGAGCTCGGCGAGCTCTACCAGCACCGTTTCGTCGGGGGGCTCCTCACGGGTCACACGCTGGGGAACCTTGTGATCGCCGCGCTGGCCGAGACCACGCACGACTTCGCCGCCGCGGTGGCTCGCGCCGGTGAACTCCTCAAGTGTGAGGGTCACGTCTATCCCGCGACGACCCATCTCGTCGAGCTCGGAGCGCACGTGGAGGGCGGCGAGATCGAGGGCCAGGTCGCCGTCGCCCAGACCAAGACGCGCATCGAATCCGTTTTCCTCGCACCCGCCGATCCGCCTCCGTGCGTGGGCGCGGTCAACGCGATCAGGGCCGCCGATCAGATCGTCCTCGGGCCCGGGAGCCTTTACACGAGCCTGATCGCCACGCTCCTCGTGCCGGGGATCGGGTCGGCGGTACGCCACTCCAAGGCGCACAAGATCTTCGTCTGCAACGGACGCCCGCAGAAGGGCGAGACCGAGGACCTCGATGCGACCGCGCACCTGCGCGCGCTGATCCGACACGGCGGCGAGGGGATCGCCGACACGATGGTCGTGCAACGACCCGAGCTCGAGGACGACGGGGTGGAGGTCGACATAGCGGAGCTCGAAGCCCTCGGCGTTACCGTCGTCGAGGCGGATGTCGTCAGGCCCGATGGGGGTCACGATCCGGGCCCTCTGGCAGGGGTGTTGTCGACGCTGTCCCGATAGACTGGACTGAATATCCCCTAAAAGCATCCAGGAAACGAACAGGAGGGACGTCGATGGCGACGCGTATCGGTATCAACGGGTTCGGGCGGATCGGGCGCAATTTCTTCCGGGCGCTGCGTGCCAAGGGCGCAGACCTCGAGGTCGTGGCGATGAACGACCTCGGCGACGCGGAGACCATGGCCCACCTGCTCAAGTACGACTCGGTCTTCGGGCGCTTCGAAGGCGAGGTCAAGGTCACCGACAGTGGCTTCTCGATCGACGGCAAGGACATCAAGCTCCTGTCCGAGCGTGACCCGGCCAACCTGCCGTGGGGCGACCTCGGCGTGGACATCGTGATCGAATCGACCGGTTTCTTCACCAAGCGGGCGGACGCCGCGAAGCACATCGACGGCGGCGCCAAGAAGGTCATCATCTCGGCCCCCGCGAAGGACGAGGACGTCACGATCGTCATGGGCGTCAACCATGAGGACTACGACCCTGCCAACCACCAGATCATCAGCAATGCGTCGTGCACCACGAACTGCGTCGTGCCGCTCGCGAAGGTCCTCCAGGACAAGTGGGGGATCGAGAAGGGGTTCATGACGACGTGCCACGCGTACACGAATGACCAGAACACGCTCGACCTCGCGCGCGACAACCTGCGTCGTGCTCGGGCCGCGGCGATCAACATCATTCCGACGTCGACGGGGGCCGCGAAGGCGGCATCGCTGACGATGCCGGAGCTCAAGGGCCGCCTCGACGGTCTCGCGTTGCGCGTGCCGGTGCCCGACGGTTCGATCACCGACCTCGTCGCGGTGATCGGATCCGAGGTCACCAAGGAAGACGTCAACGACGCCTACAAGGAAGCGGCGCAGTCGAAGGCCATGCAGGGCATCCTCAAGTACACCGACGACGAGATCGTGTCCTCCGACATCGTCGGCGACTCGTACAGCTGCATCATCGACGGTCAGTCGACGATGGCGAACGGGAACATGGTCAAGGTGCTGGGCTGGTACGACAACGAGTGGGGCTACTCGAACCGCCTCGTCGACGTAACCGAACTGGTCGCCAAGAGCCTCTAGACGTCACACGAACTAGCGACGCGCTGCAGCTGAAGCGCGTCACGACAACGATTTGTACACCGTTCGTCCGTTGCATCTACGTACTCCCGCGCCGTAAAAGAGGCTCACGTACAGGTGGGTTCTCTCGTGACGACGCGCTGCGCGTTCGAGGGCCCGTGAACGACCGAAGGAGTGCCAATGAAAGTGTGGACGAAGCTCTGGACCAGGACGCTTGAGGTTGCGGCAGTCGCCTCGCTGGTGGCCGTACTCGTGCTGCTCGTCGCATCTCCTGCCTTTGCCGCGGACGGGTCGAAGGACGAGGCGATCGTCATCTTCAACGGGGATGTTCGTGTTGGGACCGCGGATGCGGCCGGAGACGTTGTCGCGTTCAACGGATCCATCACGATCGACGGCGATGTAGATGGGAACGTAGTGGCATTGAACGGCCCCATCGAGGTCGCCGGCGACGTCACCGGGGATGTCGTGGCGCTGAACGGCCGTATCAGGGTCGCGGAAGACGCGACGATCGGTGGGAACGTGCAAGGGCGCTTCGCACCCATCATCGAAGACGGAGCCTCCGTCGACGGAAACGTGGGCACGATCGACATCGACGCGTTCGATGTCGCGGGCGACATCGTCGACATCGGGCTGTGGCTTGCGATCAGCTTCTCGACCTTGGTCCTCGCGTTCGGGCTCGTGCTGTTCCTCCCTCGTGCGTCGGACCAGATCGCATCGATGAGCGGCGGGAGAGCTCCGGCCGCGATCGGGTGGGGGCTCGCCCTCTTTATCGGCATCCCCATCGTCGGAGCGTTGTTCGCAGCGACGCTCATCGGCCTCCCGTTGGGAGTCGGTCTGCTGTTGCTCATAGCTCCGCTGTACGCGATCGGTTACACGATCGCCGCGTATGTCTTGGGTCGTTCGATCGTCCGTCCGCCCGGTTCCCGCTACCTTGCGGCTCTCGTCGGCGTCGCGATCATGCGCGGGGTTGCCCTGCTCCCGGTGCTCGGAGGACTCACGTGGTTCGGGGCGACCGTCTTCGGCCTCGGCATAATCGTCGTGGCGACCGCAGCGGCGCGGCCTCGCGCGGCTTCGGGCATGCCCGCGCCGGTGCCGGGACTGCTTCGGTAACGACCATCTAGTTTCGTCGTAGAGGCCCGGCCCGCATCGGCGGCTCGGGCCTCTACACTGCGGCTCATGCCGCCGACAGGACTTCCGACCATCGACAGCCTCGACGTCGCCGACAAGCGCGTGCTCGTGCGATGCGACCTGAACGTCCCTCTCAAGGACGGGCGGATCACCGATGACCTCCGGATCCGCGCTGCAGTGCCCACGCTTCAGGACCTCCTGGAAAGGGGGGGCCGGCTCGTCGTGTGCTCGCACCTCGGTCGCCCGAAGGGGCAGGTGAAAGAAGACCTTCGCCTCGCTCCGGTGGCGGCGCGCCTCGGCGACCTGCTCGGACGCAGCATCACCTACGTGGACGAAGTCGTGGGGGACAAGGTCACCGAGGCCTGCGCGTCCGATGCCGAGATCGTGCTTCTCGAGAACCTTCGCTTCGAGGCGGGTGAGGAGAAGAACGATCCGGTCCTGGCCGAGAGGCTCGCGTCCCTCGCCGACGCCTACGTCGATGATGCGTTCGGGGCCGCGCACCGAGCTCACGCCTCGATCGTCGGCGTTGCGGAGCGGCTGCCGTCTGCCGCCGGACACCTCGTCGCCGACGAGGTCGAGAAGCTCGAGCGTCTGCTGCGCGACCCGGAGCCGCCATTCGTCGCGGTGCTCGGCGGAGCCAAGGTCTCCGACAAGCTCGATGTGATCGGCAACCTCTTGGAGCGCGTCGACAGGATCTGCATCGGCGGCGCGATGGCGTTCACACTCCTGGTCGCACGCGGCGAAGAGGTGGGACGCTCGCTGGTAGAGGAGGACCGCGTCGACGACGTCAAGCAGGTTCTCACGCAGGCAGAGAGCAAGGGCATCGACATCCTGCTGCCGACCGACGTGGTCGCGGCCGATTCACCCGACGAGGGCGCCGCCTACGAAACGGTTCCGATCGGACGCATCGGAGATCGGATGGGCGTCGACATCGGTCCCGAGACCGAGGCGGCATTCTCGGACGCGATCGTCTCTGCGAAGACGGTGTTGTGGAACGGGCCCATGGGGATCTTCGAGATAGACGCGTACGCGAGCGGCACGCGGGCCGTGGCGCAGGCGATCGCGAAGGCGACCTCGAACGGCGCCTACACGGTCGCAGGCGGCGGCGATTCTGCCGCGGCCCTCAAACAACTAGGGATGACCGACGCGGTCTCGCATCTCTCGACGGGGGGCGGGGCATCGCTCGAGCTCCTGGAGGGCAAGGACCTCCCGGGGATCGCGGTCCTCAGAAAGAAGTAAGGAGGGGGTGTGGGGGAACCAGTGAGGCCGCTTGCGGCCGGGGTTCCCCCACATTCGGAGGACGAGACCACCTTCAGGTGAGCTCGTCCGGAGAAGGAAATGAATAAGAAGGGAGCTAAGTGACACGTACACCGCTCATCGCGGGCAACTGGAAGATGAACAAGACCCATCTCGAAGCGATGCACCTCGTGCAGCAGCTCGGGCACGAGCTGGCCGATCACGATTTCGACAAGGTCGAGGTCGCCGTGTGTCCGCCGTTCACGTCGCTGCGCACGATCCAGACGTTGATCGATTCGGACCGCTACAGGTTCATGCTCGGGGCCCAGAACATGTATCTCGAGAAGGAGGGCGCGTTCACCGGCGAAGTGTCGCCCGTCATGCTCAAGGCCCTCGACGTCAAGTACGTGATCCTCGGCCACTCGGAACGACGCGAGATCTTCGGCGAGACCGACGAGATGGTGAACGCGAAGGTCAAAGCCGCGTTCGCCAACGGACTCGTTCCGATCATGTGTTGCGGCGAGACCGAGGGCGAGCGCGACGCCGGTGAGACCGAGAAGAAGGTCGACGGTCAGGTGCGCGCCGGGTTCGCCGGCTTGAAGCCGGAACAGGTCGCCGAGGCCGTGATCGCGTACGAGCCGATCTGGGCGATCGGCACCGGCAAGACCGCGACCACCGAGGATGCGCAGGCGACGATCTCTTACCTCCGAGGCGTCGTGCGCGAGATGACGAACGACGACACCGCCGGGGCGATCAGGATCCTTTACGGCGGCAGCATGAAGGCGGGCAACTCGGCGGCCCTGACGAGCCAGCCCGATATCGATGGGGGCCTCGTGGGGGGCGCATCGCTCGACGGGGGAGAGTTCGCAGCGTTGGTCAAGGCGGTGAAGGCCTGATGGGTTTCAAGAAGATCCTCTACGTGATCCTCGATGGGCTCGGGGACGACCCGCTCGACGCGCTCGGCGGCAGAACGCCGCTCGAGGCCGCTCGCACACCGAATCTCGATCGTCTCGCGCGCGACGGGCGCAACGGTTACGTCACGACGGTAGGGGAGGGCATCGCTCCGGAGTCCGACATCGCCGTGTTCGCCATCCTCGGTTACGACCCCCGCGAGCACCACACTGGGCGCGGCCCTCTCGAGTCCGTGGGCGTCGGAGTCGAGGTCAACGACGGCAATCTCGCCTACCGCGTGAACTTCGCCACCGTCGAGGAAGCGGGCGACGGTTGGGCGATCGTCGATCGACGCGTCGGCCGCGACCTCTCCTCCGACGAAGCCCACGCCCTCGCGGTAGAAGTGCAGGACAACGTCCAGCTACTAGGAGCGTCGTTCGATTTCCGCGCCACGATCGGCCACCGGGGCGTGCTCGTGCTTCGGGCCGATGATGCCCGGCTCTCGGCCGAGGTCGAGAACTCGGATCCCGCGTACGGGCGCCAGGGCGCGCTCGGTGTCGCCAAGGAGACCTTCGACAACAGGGTCGTGACGGTTACTCCCGTCGCGGGGCACGAGAACGACGAAGCCGCGCAACTCGCGGCGCGTCTCACGAACGAATGGCTGCGCGCGTCGTACGAGGTCCTCAGCGCGTCGCAGGTCAACAAGGAACGGGAGAGCGCCGGCAAACTACCCGGTAACTTCATCCTCACCCGCGACGGGGGCGATCACCTGCCGAAGCTGGTCTCGTTCAAGCAGAAGTTCGGGCCCGAGATGGGTTGCTTCGTCGAGATGCCCGTCGAGCTGGGGATCGCCCGCCTGACGGGCATGGGCATCGTGGAAGCACCCACCGGCATCCCGACCTCCGAGCAATATCCGGCATGGGCCAACCTCGCGCTCGAGGCGATCGGGGGGTACGACGGCCTCTACATCCATATCAAGGGCCCGGACGTGCCCGCGCACGACGGCGATCACGAAGGCAAGATCGCGAGCATCGAGGAGATCGACTCGCTGTTCTTCTCGCCGTTGCTCGACGAGGCCGATCTCGCCAAGAGCATCGTTGCCGTCACTGCCGACCATTCGACAAGTTGCGCCCGCAAGGCCCACACCGATGGACCCGTCCCATTGCTCGTAGCGGGCGGGGGAGTGAGCTCCGACGACGTGGACTCGTACGGGGAGACGGCGTCGCGCGGCGGCGCACTCGGCCATCTCAAGGGGCCCGAGATCATGCCGAACCTCGTGGACCTCGCCAGGGGCTAGAGAAACCCCCGTTGCAAGTACTACACTGGTCGTAGATGTCTGCTGCCCGCCGCAAGCACAGCCTGTCCGAGGTTCTCGGCCCGTTGGAGGGCGAGATCATGGACGTCGTCTGGGACCGCGGTGAGGTTACGGTTCGCGACGTGCACAACACGTTGAACTCGAACCATCCGATCGCGTACACCACGGTTATGACGACCCTCGGACGACTCACCGACAAGGGCCTCCTCCGACGCGTCGAGGATCAGCCTGCGCACCGCTATTCGGCCATAGTCACCAGGGACCAGTACGCGGACTCGACGGTGAGATCCGTCGTCGACTGGTTGATGGGCCATTTCCCGGATCCTGCCGTCGCGTACTTCATCGATCGTGTCGAGGATGAGGACGATCAGGTGATCGACCGCCTCAGACAGGCGATCGAAGAGCGGAGGCAGGGGGGTGCTGACTAGCGCCGCGCCGACGATCCTGTCGGTCGAGACGGACTCGGCCTGGGTCGTCATCCTCGGCGTTTCGCTCGTAACGTTCTTCGCGGCGCTCGTACTTCGCCGTCTCATCACCAGGACCGCCGGACTCGCGTCCGGCATTTTTCTTTCTCTCCCCTTGGTTCTGCCTCTCCTCGCCGCAGTGGTCTACGAACACGAGGTGCTTCCCGAGATCGCCGTGCTGCAGCCTGCGGGCCGCGCTCTGCGCGAACGCTCGAGCGAGCTCCTTCATCTCCTGCTGCTGTCCGATTCCGCGTCCGGGACCGTTGTTCCGTACGCCCTATCGGGATCGGCGGGCTCATGGCTCGTGACCTTCGGTATCGCCGTCAGCTCGTTCATGCTGCTGCGCCGAGTCGTCGGCGCCGTCGTCGTCCACCGGCTGGTGCGCCGGTGCACGCCGGTCGAGCCGTGGGTGCTCCGCGGCGCGGTGCCGCGCGTGGATCGGCTGGCCGAGGAGGCCGGGCTCAAGCGACTCCCCGAGGTGCTGCTGCTCCCCGCGGGCACGCCCGGCGCGTTCGCGGTCGGCGCAAGGCGCGGCCGCATCCTGTTGTCTCCTCGGCTCCTCACCGAGCTCGACGCGGACGAACTCGAGGGGATCCTCGCTCACGAGATGGCGCATATCGAGGCGCGCGACTGCCAGGTGATGTTCATCGCCGGCCTCCTGCGCGATGTCGTCGCATGGAACCCGATCGCGCACCTGAGCTACCGCAAGCTCACGATGGATCGTGAGCTCGAAGCCGATCGCCGCGCCGCGGTGATCACCGGCAAGCCGCTGGCCGTCGCGTCGAGCTTGCTAAAAGTGTGCGAGCTGGTCCGCGGCTCCAAACTGCGTCACCGCGCCGCGGTCGCATTCCTGCGTCCCGGCGCACGCATCTCGCGGCGCGTCGGCAACCTGCTCGCGGTCGCCGACGGCGGCGGCGAGGTCGTGCGTCCCGGGCAGATGCAATACGTGGTCGCGACCGTGCTGCTCGCGGTGATGGGCTTGCAGGTCGGCGCGCGGATCGCCTCCCAGGACTCGCGGGCGTTCGCCATCATGTGGGGCTCCCCGACGGCCTCACCATCGGACACCTACGACTTCAGGTCCTTCTACCGTGACTCGAAGCAGCCGGTGGCCAAGGCGCGTAAGGGCCGTGAGGACGTGCGGCCGCGCACCTACGCGCGGTTCGCGAACGGCCGCTCCGCGGTGCGGACGAAGGACGTGAAGAAGTGGTACCGGGCGATGAATGCGTGGGCCCTTCGTCAGGCCGGTCCCCACGTTCGTCTGCGCTGGGAGTCACGGCAGGACTGGATGGCCCAACCGCTGTTCTCCGAGGTCACGTTCCCGTTCGAGATCTACAGCATCGAGCGCCAGCCCCTTTAGTGTCCGGGACACTAGGTTCCGGTTAGTGGCGGCATCCGGGCTAACCTGTAGGTCGGAAATCAACATCTGAGGAGTGTTCACGAGTGACCGCTGTACTAATCGTCATCCACGTGCTGGCGTCGCTCGCCCTCATCCTGTTCGTCCTCCTGCACGCCGGTCGTGGCGGTGGTGTCTCGGAGATGTTCGGTGGGGGCATGCAGACGCAGGCGATGGGATCCACCGTGATGGAGAAGAACCTCGACCGCATCACGGTCATCACGGCGATCATCTTCGCAGGGACCACGATCCTGCTCGCGTTCCGTCTCACATAACGCACCCTTCCGTGGAGCACCGCTTCCTCCGCACGCCGGCGGCCCTCTGCTGCCTGGCGTTGCTATTGGTCGCGTGCACGGGTAACGACGACACCCCGGGGCCCAACGCGACGGCCGGGGAGCAGGGTTTCGAGGAAGGCGTGCTGGAACCCGGTGCGACCGAGGCTTCGCCGATCTTCGAGGAAGGCGACGCGGTGCTCAACGTCGCCATCCCCGAGCCCGCGACGTTGGATCCGATGCGGATCCAGGATCCCGGCTCGGCACTGGTGGCGCGGCAGCTCTACGAGGGCTTGACGCGCTGGGACCCGGTGCTCGAACGGGTGCGTCCGGCCGCGGCCGAGGCATGGCGCGCGTCCCCCGACGGAACCACGTTCCTGTTCCGACTGCGGCCCGGCATGACCTTCCACGACGGATCGCCGGTGACGGCGCAGTCGTTCGTGTTCGCGTTCGACAGACTCGCGCTGAAGTCGAACGCAGCCGACCTCGCGTACACCCTCGAGGACGTCGCCGGCTTCGAGGAGGTTAATCGGGCGGGGACCGCGGGCCACCTGAGCGGCATGATCGCGCAGGACGAGCTCACGCTCTTGATCCGGCTCTCACGACCGAACCACGAGTTCCCGGTCGTCTTGACGCACCCCGGCCTCGTACCCCTCTCGCGACGCGCGGCGGGCGACGTCGACACCTTCCTCGCACAACCGGTCGGCAACGGTCCGTTCCAGATGGCCGAGCCGTGGTCGCCGGGGGAGTCCGTGACCCTGCGTGCGTACCCGGGATTCATCCGGACGCCGGATCTCGACGGCATCCGGTTCTTGATCTATCCGGATTCTGCGGCGTCGTGGGTGGACTTCGTCCGGGGACGGCTTCACGTCGCGGAGGTGCCGTTCGGTCAGATCCCCGCGGCCGAGGAGCGCTACGGGGCCGAAGGGTTCATCCCCTTCCTCAAATCGGAGTACTCCGGGCTGAATCTGGCGTCTCCGGGTTTGCAAGATCGGGATCTGCGACGTGCGATCAACTTCGGGATCGATCGCGAGGCGATCGCCGGAACCATCTACCGCGGCACGATGAGCCCACCGCGTGGGATCGTCCCCACGGGCGTCCCGGGATTCCAGGAGAATCTCTGTGTCGAGCTCTGTACCCACGACCCCGGCCGGGCGAGGCGTCTGGTCGCCGACGTGCCGCGACGGATGCGCCGGGTGACGATCGAGTACACCACGGGGGGGCCCGAGGCCGATGTCGCACGCTTCGTGCAGCGCGACCTCGCCGGGATCGGCATCCGCGTGAAGCGCAACGGGTATCCGTTCCCGAAGTTCCTGCGCCGGTTGCAAGAGAACAAGCACCAGGTCTTCCGCCTGGGGTGGATCGCGGAATACCCGTCCCCGGACGTGTTCCTTGCGCCCCTGTTCACGTCTTCGTCGTCGGATAACCACTTCGGATTCTCCTCCGCGAAGGTCGACGACTTGCTCGCGCAGGCGCGGCGCGCGGCTTCGGATGGGAAGCGGTTGCAGCTCTACATCGAGGCCGAGAAGGAGATCATGCGCCTGTCCCCGATCGTCCCGCTGGGCTCGTTCACGACACATTGGGCCGCGCAGGACGACGTCAGGGGCATCCGCTTCGACGTGATGGGTGGTTTCGACGCGGCCGAGATCTCCCTCGCAGAGGACTGACCGGATGCCGCGGTTCCGCCTGGGAGCCGCGACGCTACTGGTCGCGACGGTGGCGCTGGCGTGCCCTTCCGACGGGGGCCGCGTCGACGGCCCCACTTCGGCGTCACCTCCTGTGTCCCCGGTTCCCCCGCGCGGCACGATCGCGGTCGGCGTCTTGGGCGAGCCGGCGACGCTGGATCCCTACTCGCCACTCGCGAGCGATCTCACGTACTGGCTCGCGCGCCCGATCTATCCGTCGCTGTATCGATTCACCGGCGACGACGCGATCGTGCCCGACCTGGCGGGCGATCTCGAGACCTCACCGGGGGGCGCTCTCGTCACGTTGCGCCGGGCGCGCTGGTCCGACGGCACCCGCATCACCGCCGGAGACGTCGTCGCGAGCATCCGGCGGGCGCGGCCCCCATCCGGGTTCGCGCGCATCCGCTCCGCCCGCGCGCGGGGAAGAGACGTTGTCGAACTTCGCGGCAACCTCGTCGGCTGGACCGGTGCCCTCGCTACGCGTGCGTTCGTGCTGCCCGGCGGGAGGTGGCGCGCTAACGGACCGACCGCGGGCTCGTTCCGCGTCGCCGGTCGCGTGCCCGGTCTGCGACTGGCCTACGAGGCCGACCGCTCCTTCGTCCCACAGCCCGCGCTGCGCCGGGTCGATATCACCTTCACTCACAGTCTGGAGATGATGCTCGGGCTCCTCGAACGGGAGCGGCTCGACGCGGCGATCCTCCCGATGTCGGTGAACCTCGACGATCGCCTGGACGAGCTCGGCCTCGAGCATGCCGAGGGAGAGTTCACCGAGACGATCTACCTGGATCTCGACGGCGCCGCTCCGGACCGTCGCTTCCGGGAACGTATCGTGGCGGCGGTCGACGCCGATGCGCTCTACGAGGGATTCATCCGCGACGACGGCCGCGTGGTGGCTCCTCGCGTCTCCGATGGGGCCGGGCCGGACCTCCACGTCCAGTTCGCGACCGCGGTCGGAGACGAATTGCTGATGCTGATGCAGCGGGCGATGCAGTTGCAGTTCAAGCGCGCGCGGATCACCGCGGAGCTGGTCACGCTCGATCCCAAGACCTTCTACGGCAGTTGGGCGCGCGACGATCCGTCGGAGATCGCGCTACGCCGAAGTTCCCCCGGGCCGTCGGGACGGGCGCGTTTCGATGCCGTACCGCTCTTCCGCGTCGAGACCGTGATCGCGTGGCTGCCGGGCCTCACCGGACCCGCTCCCACTGCTTCACCCGACGGCCCGTTGTGGAACCTGGAGGCGTGGTCGCTCTCGGGTTAGAAGGGGGTCGGTCGATATACTTCCGAAGCGCCCTGCAGGGGCGTTTGCTACGTCGGAGTGGCGGAATTGGTAGACGCGCTAGGTTGAGGGCCTAGTGCCCTTCACGGGGCGTAGGAGTTCAAGTCTCCTCTCCGACACGAAGCGATCCAAGCAAGGGGGGCGGGCATGGGCGGAGCAGCGGAATCACCCAGGGCAGCACGCGTAGCGAAGAACGAGGCCGTGTTCCGCGAGGTTAACGAACGGATCGAGCGGACCGCCCAGGATTCGAAGAGCAGCGAGACCTTCGGTTTCGTGTGTGAATGTGGCAACGACGAATGTCTCGAGTTGATCCACCTCTCGATCTTCCAGTACGAGCGCGTGCGCGCCAACCCGCTGTGGTTCTTCGTCGCCGACGGGCACGAGATCGAGGGTGTTGAGGACGTGGTCGAGCGCAACGACGGCTACAACATCGTCAAGAAGAAGGGCGTCGGTGGCGTCATCGCACAGGAGACCGACACCCGAGCGAACGAGCGTCTGTGACCGAGCTTCCGGTCAACGAAGCGCCGGAAACCAAGATCGAAGAACCCGAGGGGTCCCTCGACGCGCTGAATGATCGAGCGCCTGCCGAGGT
>JBOGWY010000072.1:0-19843 GCA_050694015.1 Actinomycetota bacterium
GTTCCGGCGAGCACGTAGACGCCGGCGCTGCGCGTGAGGGTCTTGGGATCGCGGCCCTCGCTCTCGCACGCCCGGTCGGCGGCTTCGCGGCGCTCCTTATAGGTCTCGAAGTCGCCTAGCCACGAGAAGTTCCAGCCATCGGCGTGCTTCGCGACCGTCTTCAGGAGGAGATCGCCCTTGCCCCCTATCCAGATCGGGGGCCGCGGGTCCTGACGGGGGCCGGGGCGGACGATCGCTCCCTCCAGTCGGTAGTGGTCGCCGTCGAAGGTGACTTCCTCGCCCTCGAGCAGTCGCTTCATTACCTGGGCGGCTTCTCCGAGTCGTGCGATACGCGTCTTCGCATCGTCGAACGGAACGCCGGCGGCCTCGTATTCCGGCTCGTACCAGCCCGCGCCGAGACCGACGTCCACTCGGCCCCCGGACAGTTGATCGAGGCTCGCCGCCATCTTCGCGACCAGGGCCGGACTACGGAGATCGTTGCAAAGCGTGAGGGAGCCGAGCCTCACTTTCGTGGTGCTGGCTCCGATCGCGCTGAGCGTCGTCCAGCATTCCAGCGAACCCTGCGGATCGCTCGGTCCTCCGTACTTGGCCCAGTCGAGGAAGAGGTGATCGGAGACCCATACGGAGTCGAAACCGGATCGTTCGGCGGTCTGCGCGACGCGTTTGACACCCTCCCAGGTAACGGCTTGGCCTGCTAGGGACGTGTCGTAATGCGGTAGAGCGAGACCGAAACGCACCGCCGGATACTAGGCCGTCGAGCGATAGCGAGCGGGCCGGTCGAGCGATAGCGAGCGGGCCGGTCGAGCGTGATGTCGGACGCTGTGTGACCCCCGCCCCCCTTCCTCTACAATCGGCTCACAGTGAAGGTTCAGGACATCATGACTCAGGCGGCCGTTACGGACGCGCCCGACGACACGCTTTCGGAAGCCGCGGCGAAGATGCGGCAACAGCAGACCGGTTCGTTGCTCGTGATGGAGGGGTCCTCGCTGGCCGGGATCGTCACGGAACGCGACGTGTTGCGCATCGTGGGCGAGGGCCGGGATCCGAAGACCGTGAGTCTTCGCGACGCGATGACGACCAACGTCGTGACGGTCCGGCCCGACTCCGGCCTCCGTGAAGCCGCCGAGATCATGTTCGAGAAGTGGTTCCGGCACCTGCCGGTAACGACCGACAACGGCGACGTGGTCGGCGTCATCTCACTCCGCGATCTGCTCACGCTGGTGGCCCGGAGCATGGACGAAGAGCCCGAGGCCCTCCAGTCGCTCACGGGGCACAAGCTGGTGCGCGACCGGCGCCTGGAGCGAGTAGAAGCCGGAGACCTCGACTAGCGAGCCCACCAACACCTCCGTGATGATGACGCTGCGCGAGGTTGCACGCGCATCGCTGCTGTCTTCAATCACGATCGCAGCGATCGCGTGCACGAGCGGAGATGCAACGACCCGGCGACCGAACGAACGCCTCGCCGCGACGACCCCGAACTTCACGCCGGTCCCTATCGGATCGGTCACGGAACCCCTCGGTGGGTGGCTCGACGCATCGTGCCCCGTCGATCCCGAACTCATCGAACGCGTCCTGCGCGGCTATCACAAGGGACGTTCCCCCGATGTGATGTTCATCCCACGCACGCCGAACTTCGTCGGGGGCTTCGTAGGCACCGGTCATTCGGGTCCGTGGGACTACCTCCAGGAGGTTCCTCTCGTCTTCTATGGCCCCGGATTCATCCGGCCGGTCGGTGAGATCTCCACACCGGAACCGGCGACGGTCGCCGACATCGTTCCCACGCTTGCCGAGCTCCTCGATGTCGACGCCGGCGACGTCGATGGCAGGGTGCTCGAAGAGGTCCTGGTGCCCGAACCCAGCAGACCCGGTCGTCCCCGATTGATCGTCACGATCGCGTGGGACGGCGGCGGCACCAACGTTCTCGATACGTGGCCGGGTCACTGGCCGAACCTCCGCAGCCTGATGCAGAGGGGAGCATCGATGCAGGGCGCGATCGTGGGCTCCTCACCGTCTATAACCCCGGCGACTCACACGACGATGGGAACAGGCGTCTTCCCTGCCACTCACGGGGCGGTCGGCATCTCCCTCAGGGAGAACGGCGAGATCCTGGACTCGTTCGCGGGTCATTCCGCCGACGATGTGGAGGTGCCGATGCTCGGCGACACCTTCGACCTCACGACGAACAACGAGGCCAAGATCGGGTTGCTCGCGTACAAGGGCTGGCACCTCGGCATGATGAGCCACGGCACCGATTTCCCCGGTGGTGACGAGGACATCGCCGTGTTCGTCGACGAGGAGGAGAAGCTCGTCACCGGGAGGCACTATTCGATCCCCGCTTACCTCGACCAGATCGGTGGACTCGACGACGCCGTCCGAGAGATCGATCTGACCGACGGCGAACGCGACGACACGTGGAGGGGCCACGAGATCCTCGCCGACCCGACATTGCGGCGCGACACCCCGGTGTGGGTACTGCATCAGACAAAACTGATCAAGGAACTGCTTCGACGAGAGCGTTTCGGAGCGGACGACGTTCCCGACCTCTTCTTCACGAACTACAAGCAGATCGACGAGGCAGGGCATACGTGGAACATGCTGTCTCCCGAAGTCGCCGACGTCGTCCGGTATTCGGATGAGGGCCTGAGAGAGCTCGAGACGTTCTTGGATGCGACCGTCGGCGAGAAGCAGTGGGTCATGGTGATCACCGCAGATCATGGCCAGCAACCGGCGGCAGAAGCCTCGCGCGGGTGGCCGATCAGCGTCAGGGAGCTGATCGCGGACATCGCGGACCACTTCGGTATCGAGGAGAGCTCTCTAGCCACGAGCCAGGTAGGCGTTTATATGTTGCCCGGTGCCGCCGGCATCACCCCGGAAGAAGTGTCCGATTTCGTCATCGACTACCGGATCCGGGACAACCTCGACGCGGATCGTGACATCGAGATCCCTGAGTCGTATCGCAGTCGCTACGACGAGCCGGTGATGTCCGCCGCGTTCCCGGCCCGCTCTAGCAGACGGGTACTCGCGTGCGCCCGATCGCGCTGAGCCGCGCTAGCCGATCTTGTGCCGCTCGAGAAGCCGGCGCGCGATCACCGTCTTCTGGATCTCGCTGGTGCCCTCTCCGATCAGAAGGAAGGGGGCATCGCGGTAGAGCCGCTCGATCGTGAACTCCTTGCTGTAGCCGTAGCCGCCGTGCACGCGTAGCGACTTCTCGACGATCTCCCGGCACGCCTCGGACGCGAACAGCTTCGCCATCCCGGCCTCCAGGTCGCTCCGCTCCCCTGCGGCCTTGCGCTCCGCAGCGTTGTAGAGCATGAGCTTCGCCGCCTCGAGTTGCGTGCCCATCTCGGCGAGGTGGATCTGGATCGCCTGGTGCTGCGAGATCGCCTTGCCGAACGCCTTGCGCTCCTGCGCGTACTTGATCGCTTCCTCGAACGCCCTCGTCGATACACCTACCGCGCGGGCCGCCACGTTGACGCGCCCGACCTCGATCCCGTCGAGCACCTGGCGGAATCCCTGGCCCTCATCGGTGCCGAGCAACGACGAGGTCGGGATGCGGAAGTCGGAGAAATTCATCTCTGTCGTCTCGACGCCCTTGTAGCCCATCTTCTCGATGTTCTTCCCCACGTCGAGTCCGGGGGCCGGCTTCGGGTTCCCGCCTTCCTTCTCGACGATGAGCATGCTCATGCCCTTGTGCGGCGGCTCGACGTCCGGATCGGTCTTCACGAGCGTCATGACGATGCTCGAACGCAGCCCGTTGGTCAGCCACATCTTCTGGCCGTTGATCACGTAGTCGTCGCCATCTCTGATCGCTTTCGTACGGATCGACTGCACATCGGAGCCCGCTTCGGGCTCCGACATCGCCAGCGCGGCGCGGATCTCGCCGGTCGCCATGCGCGGGAGGAAGTTCTGCCTCTGCTCGTCGGTGCCGAACTTGTTGATGAGGTAGCAGCCCATGAAGTGCGTGTTGAGAACGCCGGAGAGGCTCATCCAGCCGCGCGCGAGCTCGACCACGCACAGCGCGTAGGACACGAGCGACTCGCCGATGCCCCCGTACTCCTCGGGGACGGTGATGCCGAAGAGGCCCATCTCTTTCATGCCTTCGACGATCTCCTCGGGGAACTCGTCGCGGTGCTCCATCTCGTCGGCGACGGGGATTACTTCCTTCTCGACGAACTCCCGGACGGTCTCGACGAGTTGCTTCTGGATCTCGGTCAGCTGCAGCACTACTGCTTCGCCTCCCACTCGGCCTGGAAGTCGCCCAGCTTCTTGCTCACGGTCATGCCGGCGGCCCGGCCTCGCTCGGCGAACTGGATCGCCATCTTGCGCGACGCCTCGTCGATCATCTCGTTGCCGAACATGACGGCGCCGGTGCGCTCGACCTCGGTCGCGTGCCTGTAAGCCTCGAGCAACGCCTCGGCTTTGTCGTACTCCTCTTGCGTCGGCGTGAAGACCTCGTTCAGCACGTCGATCTGACCCGGGTGCAGAGCCCACTTGCCGTCGTAGCCGAGGGCGCGGGCGCGCATCGACATCTCTCGGAAACCGTCGAGGTCTTTGATCAAGAGGTACGGGCCGTCGATCGCTTGTAGTCCGGCGTCGCGCGCCGCGACGAGGATCGTCTCGAGCACCCAATGGAAGTGGTCACCGGGATAGCCGGGCATCGGCAGCCCTGCGGTGACCGTCGGGAGCCCGAGCGACGCGCTCATGTCGGCCGGTCCGAAGATCAGCGTCTCCATCCGATCCGATGCGTGCGCGATCTCGTGGATGTTCTTGAGACCGGTCGCCGTCTCGATCTGGACCTCGAGGCCGATGCGCTTGTCGAGCCCCATGTTCGTCTCGGTCATGCGCAGCATCGTGTCGACGAACTGAACCTCGGACGCGTGCTGCACCTTCGGGATCATGAGGCAGTCGATGTGATCGGCGGCGCCCTCGACGATCGTCTTGATGTCGTCGGCGGCCCACTGCGTGTCGATCGAGTTGATCCGCACGACCACGGTCTTGTCACCCCACTCGTTGTTCTTCAGCGCGTCGATGACGTAGCCGCGCGCCTCTTCCTTCGCGAGCGGCGCGACCGAATCCTCGAGGTCCATGAAGACCTGGTCGGCGGGGAGCCCGGCAGCCTTGCCGAGCATCTTCGGCGACGAGCCCGGAACCGAGAGACAAGACCTACGTGCGCGCATCCGATGTCCTCCTGATCAAAGAGTTATTCGACGTAGCCGAGGCCGCGCAGGTGTTCCTCGACCTCTCCTTCTTCATCCGAGGTTAGCCCCGACTCGTCGATGCTCGTCGCGGGATCATCGGAGGCCGCGGTTGGTGCGGAACCATCACCCGCGCGAAGCTCCAACTCGACGTCGTCGGCGACAAGTGTCTTGAGAACCTTGCCGTCGCGCTCGACCCCGCTCGGGACTCCGAGCGCCGCAAGCGATGTGGGCCCGAGATCGACGAGGTACGCGGTCTCCTGCAGCGGCCCGGCGGTCACCTCGGGTCCGGTCGCCACGATCATCCCCTCGAGGCGGTGGTCGCCCGAGAGCCAGTCGGCGTCCTCGACCATGCCCTTCGCATGCGTGAGCGAATAGAAGGGGGCGGGCACGAGCAAGAGGTCGGGGGCCGTGTCGAGGAACTTCCCGGAGAGGACCTCTTCTTTCCGGTAGATCTTCTGGATGGGGGCGTTGCCGGTCTCGGGGTCGCGGAACTCGCTCAGTCGTTGGAACAGCTCCTCCCGCAGGCTGTCGTAATCCTTCGGGTCGACGGTGCCCTGCGGCTCGCGACCCTTGAGGTTGATCGACACACCTTCTCCGGTGGAACTCACGCTTGTGTAGGCGCGCGACTTCGTCCAGTCGAGAGGAGTTGCGGGCAGCGCGACGCGGCCGTGCAGCTTGAGGAGGTCGTAGACGCGGCGCGCGATGCGGCGGCCCGGCCCCCAGCGGATCAGGTTGGTTGCGAAAGATCCCTTCGAGAAGCGCGCGTAGCCGAGATGCTCGAGGACACGATCCATCGTGCAGCAACGCGTACACGCCTGGTGACCGTGGTCGGACATGAACACGACGAGATCGTCGTCGGTGGTGCGCTTGAGGAGTTCCGCGAGGCCGTCGTCGAGTTGCTGGTACACCGCGCGCGTCTGCTTCGCGACCGCGGTCTGGCTCATCTCCGGGTACGCGGGGTGCTCGGGATGGATGTACTCCATCATGCAGTGCTGGATGCGGTCGGTGGAGACGTACACGAGCGTCGCGAAGTCCCAGTCCGTGGTGTCGAGCAGGTACTCGAAGGACTTCTGCCGCGTCGCGGTGATCTCGGCGCACTCCTCGATGAACGCCTCGGGCCGGTTGCGGAAGGTGGTCCAGCTCATCCCGTTGACCGGGAACGGAGCCTTCGCATCGAGCTCCTGCTGCAGCTCGGTCGGCCACGTGTAGGAGCGGCTCGCCGGCAGGACCCCGCCGCCGATCACCTTCCCCTTGATCTTCGGAGTGGGGAACGTCAGCGGGATGTTGACGGCGAGGGTCGTCTTATCGGCGGCGGAGAAGTCGTCGAAGATCGTCCGCGCCTTGATCGAGTTGTAGGTGACCGGCAGACGTTTCGTGACGCCGGGCTTGTGCTCGAGGATGTCGAACACACCGTGGCCGGCCGGGTTCAGGCCGGTCATGAACGACGGCCACGCGCACCACGAGTGCGACGGCACCGTCGATAGGAGATCGCCGTGTGCCCCGCGCTCGATCAAAGCAGCGAGGTTCGGTAGCTCCCCGGTGTCGAGCATCGGTTGGACGATCTTCCAGTCGACTCCATCCCAACCGATGATCAGGACTCTCTTGGGCATATATCCCAGGCTAACAGGGCAGGCGGTGCGAACCGCGCGTCTCAGGACGCGCTGGCATGTTGCTGAGTTAGAAAAGTTCGGCGGGGGTTAGTGGAGGCGGCTGGCTTGTAGGGCTACTTGGAGGCGGAGCTTGTCTTCGGGGTCGCGTAGCGACCAGCCGGTGAGTCGTTCTATCTGTTTCAGCCGGTAGGTGACGGTGTGCGGGTGCGCGAAGAGCAACTCGCCGGCGAGCTTCACGCTCCCGTCGGCCTTGAAGTAGCACTCGAGCGTCTTCAACAACTCGCCCTTGCGTCGTTCGTCGTACTCGATCAACGGGCCGAGCATCTGCTCGACGAAGCGACCAACGAGGGCCGGGTCGACGCGGAGGAAGTGGTACAGCAACAGATCGTCGAAGCGGAAGACGTGGCCCGCGAGACCGAGCCCGAGACCGATCTCGAGCGCCTCCTTCGCTTCGAGGTACGCCTTACGGATGCCCTCGAGACCGAGCTCGGGCCCCCCGACCCCGAAACGCCACGAACCGCCGAGCTCGGCCGCGATCTTCTCCGGAACCGTGACGGTGTCGAGGCCCGGATCGGTCGGAAGCAGAGCGATCGTGTGCTCGGCCTTCTGCAGCACGATCGGGTCCGCGACCGACAGACCCGCACCCGACGTCGCCGCGATCACCGACGCTTCCCGCCCGTCGTCGCCCTCGGGACCGAGGCCCACGAGCGCGAGATAGCCGAGCGAGAGGTCGTAGCCGAACGCATGAGCCCGCTGGAGCAGTGCCTCCGGTGCGGTGTCGCTGCCGTAGAGCAGCTCGGAGAGGAACTCGCGTCGTGCCCCCTCCTGTTCGCGCACGATCCGGCGCTGCGCCTTGGCGTAAGCCTGCGCGACCGCCGTCGAGATCTGGTCGGTGTAACGGAGGACGGCTTCGGCGAGATCGATCGTCGCGTCGAGGGCCTCACCGGGCTGGGCCCGGCATTCGTCGGCGAGCACGTCCCAGCACACCCGCGACACGGTGCGGTACGCGTGGAGGACGTCGTCGAGGGGGATGCCTTGTTCGGCCCTCCGGCCCCCTACCCGCTCGATCCTCTCGAGTTCCTCCCGCTTGATCTCCCGGCCCTGGCGGAGGACCTGGGCCAGGCTCCCGACGTTGATGCGGACGGCCTCTCGGACGTCTTCCTGCATCCATTCGCCCGAGCGGCCGTAGGAGGCGATCACCTGCCAGATGGCGTCCTGGCTCCGCTCCACGACCTCGTCGAGCCGCTCGTCGAAGCGGCTCACGATCTCGGCGACGCCCTTGTGCGTGGTCATCAGACGGGCCGCGCCACCTTGTCGAGTGCGCGCACGAGAGCCGCGCGCGCTTGTTCGATCAACTCGGGTGAGGTTTGCGTGATGTCGACGGTTTCCGAAGGATCCAGCGCGGCCACGACCGCGCCGGGAGGGATCTCCTGCACCACGAAGTTCGTGGGCAGATGGACCGCCACTTGAAGATCGGAATCGATGCGCTTGCTCGACACGGCCGCGTTGAAGATGCCCATGATCAGGTACTGACGTTGCTCTCCGAAGTCCTCGCCGGCTCCCTGCAACATCCCACCCACGTGCATCTCGGTGAGGATCGAGAAACCTTCGGCGCGCATGGCCATACGAGTGCGGATCACCGCTTCGTCGTAACCCTCTGGAACCTCGACGCTGAATCCGTATTCGCTCATAAGCCTCGACTACGGTAACGCCCGATGACGCTCATCGCGGTGCCGAACGTTTCCGAAGGCTCTGACCTGCGGATCATCCACACGCTGTCCGCCATCATCAAGGGACGCGGAGCGCGCCTCCTCGACATCCATGCCGACGGCGATCACGGGCGCAGCGTATTCACGGTCGCAGGGGAACCCCCGGAGCTCGTCGCGGCGATGACGGCGCTCGCGCTGGGAGCAGCGACGATCGATCTCACCGAACATAAGGGCGTTCACCCACGGCTCGGCAGCCTCGACGTGCTCCCGTTCGTCCCCCACGACACCACGATGCAAGCGGCGATCGAGGCCGCACACACCACCGGGGCCGCGATCGGCGAGCGCGGGACGCCCGTCTACTACTACGGCCTCGCGTCCACGCGGGACGAGACCAGGGAGCTGCCGGATATCAGACGCGGGGGGCTGGGTCGCCTCATCACCCGCGCGGCGAGCGGATTGTCACCGGACGAAGGACCCGCCGAGATCGACCCGCGCAGAGGCGTCGTATGTATCGGCGCCCGCGACGTGTTGATCGCGTTCAACGTGTTCGTCGACTGCGACCTCGAGAGTGCCCGGACGGTGGCCGCGGGGGTGCGCGGCGAGCTCGGCCCCCGCGGGGTCAGAGCCCTGGGTCTCGACCTCCCGGGAGCGGGCCGCTGCCAGGTGGCGATGAACCTCACGGAGCCCATCAGAGCGGGGATCGAGGACGCTTTCGAGATGGTCCGACGTTTCACCGAGGAGGTCGGGGGACGGGTGACCGGGACCGAGTTGGTCGGTCTGGTTCCGGAACGATTCCGGCCGAACCGGAACGCGGAAGCGGCCCGGCTCCTCATCGAGCCGGGCCGCTCTCTCGAAGCTGCGTTACAGAGCTAGCGCCTCCTGGTGCTCTTGCGGCGCGCGGCCGGTTTGCGGGCCGTGCTCTTCTTGCGACGCGCGGTCGACTTCTTGCGCGCAGGCGACTTACGTGCGGTCGACTTCCTGCGTGCGGGCGACTTGCGCGCGGTGCTCTTCCTGCGCGTAGCCTTCTTGCGACCCGTCGTCTTACGCGCGGTCGACTTCTTCCTACGCGCAGGCGACTTGCGGGCCGTGCTCTTCTTGCGGCGACCGCCCGTCGACTTACGCGCGGTCGACTTCTTGCGACCGCCGGTCGACTTTCGTGCCGTCGACTTCTTGCGGCCGGTCGCCTTCTTGCGACCGGTCGACTTACGTGCCGTCGACTTGCGCGCGGGAGACTTGCGCCGCGCCGTCGATTTCCGTGCCGTCGACTTGCGCGCAGTCGACTTCCTGGCCGCAGGCCGCTTACGGGCGGTCTTACGGCCGGTCGTCTTCTTTGCTGCCAAGCTAAGCACCTCCATTCTCGGCTCCCGGTGAGATCACTTTGATCCCACCATTCCCCTTTCTCGAACACGCGTTGTTCGTTGTTTCCAAGCAACGCGCACTCAAGACTTACTACGAACGCGCGTCACTAACGCGCATTCGACTGGTAATTAGGCAACATTTGGTGGAAAGGTGCAAGTATTTGTTTGTTCCGCGCGCAAACATTTCGTTCGTAAATCACATCGTTGCAATGCGATTGACGAGCGCGCGACATGGGAATGATGCAACCAACGCGCGTCGCGCGCGTGTGCAGCGACGCGTTACGAGATAACGATCACGACACCGCGCGTAGGCGGCGCTGTGTGCGCTCTTTGCGAAGTCGACGACGTTCGCGCTCGGATGTTCCGCCCCAGATACCGAACTGTTCTTTGTTGTTCAGCGCGTACTCGAGACATTGCTCGCGCACTTGGCACTGGCTGCACACGGCGCGCGCCGCCTTGGAGGAGCCTCCGCGCTCCGGAAAGAAGATCTCGGGATCGACCTCGGTGCAGCGAGCGTTCGCCTGCCACTCGACGGGCTGAAGTAGCTTCGTCGTGATCCGTTGCATCCCCCGGTCCTTTCTGCTCCCCATCCCTGGAGACGTAGTCAGAACTACGTACCTCCAAATCACACTGTTGTAATTCTAAGTGTGTTATTTGCAGGCGCGCAAGGGGAACTTTTCGCGTTTCAGGCGGGAAACGCGACCAGATCGCGGTGAAAGTCGGATTTCTGCGGGTCGCTAGGCGATGAGAGACAACGCGTCGGCGACGAGATCGGCCGTGTCGATCGGCTTGGTGCGGTACAGATCTGCTCCCGCTTGACCTGCTAGCCATGAATCCTGCGGACGCTGCAGGAGCATCAAGACGGGAACGTCGGCGAGCTTGCTCACCTGATCGAGCTCGCGCGCGACGACGAATCCACCGGCGTTGCCGGATCTGAGATCGACGATCACGAGAGCAGGTTGGGTTCCGTCGAGGGCCCCCCTCGCGTCGCGAGCATCGGTCGCGTAGCACAGCTCGAAATCGTCGGGGAAACCGAAGCGAGCCTCCTGACGCAGGACCGCGTCGGTGGAGACCATCAGAATCACCTTCTTGTCATTCGCGGCGGGGGCCGCGACCCGCTTAGCTCGCCGCAGGCTGCGAATCGTGAGCCCTCACATCCTCCGCCAGCGTCCGCAGCAGACCCTCGATATCGATGTCGAAGCCGGTCTCCATGGCCTGGAGACGACCGAGGTTATGCACGAAATGTGCCGCGGCCAGCTCGGCGTCCCGGACCGCATCGACGAGCACGGTCGAGTAGTGCCGGGCGAAGCGCTGCCCGCAGAAAGGGCACCGCCCGGGGGCGTCGGATTCCGGCCCGATCTGGGACAACAGGAACGTTCGGTGGCAGTTGTCGCACGTGGCTTCGATCTTCAAGGTGCACTCCCTGTCTTCGGGGTTGTAGCCGGCGCAGATGATAGTCGAGGCAACACCAGCGTCAGAAGGAAAGCGACCGCGAACGCCGGGATCGAGCCACCGAGCCACGGGATCCGCTGCGACAGCGGATCACCGCCGACCGATGTGACGAGGTTCACCCACGGCTCGAGCGGTGACGGGTTCACCCAGTGGAAAACCATGAATCCGACTATCCACGGGACGAACGCGCGGAGGCGAACTCCCCCCGAGAACCAATATCGACCCCCAGGCTTGTAGAGATCGTCGACAACCACGCGGCCGCGTCGGTTCACGAAATGATCCGCCGCGAGGATCCCGAACAGCGGGACGAACACCGAGCCGAGGAAGAACAAGAAGGACTCGTAGAGGGTCATCGTTAGCACCGCCGCGAGCCCGGCCGCGATCAACCCGATGCCGACGATCAGAGCGCGCTGCGAGACGCGCGGGAAGATGTTCTGCAAGCTGACCGCACCGGAATAGATGTTCGCGAATGCCTCGTCGGTCTCTCCGGCCAACAGACCGGCGAGGAACAAGATGCCCGCGAACGACCCACCGGCGACCGCGAGGATCCCGCCCGCAACGCCGATCGGGTCCGGGGCCGATCCCGCCGAAGAGATGAGGAGAACGCCTAGGGCGTAGAGCCAGATGTTGGCGACGAGATAACCCCAGAACGTTCCGAAGAACGCGCCCCGCGGCCTCCGCGCGAACCGCGTGTAATCCGCGACCAGCGGCAGCCACGAGATCGGCATCGCGATCACCAGATCCAGCGCTTGCCCGAAGTTGGGGAATCCGCCCACACCCGACGACGCGATCGCGTCACCTATCGCGCCGCGTGCGATCAGCAACACGGTGATGGCGAGGCAGATCGAAACGACCACCCAGGCACCGAAACGTTCCATCCACACCCGCGTGACGCCGACGGGCCCCCAGAGGGCGAGACCCACGCAGACGATCGCGACTACGGCGAGCCACGCGGGCCGCGCCGAGAACCCGAAGACCTCATCAGAAACGAGATCGGCGACGTACGACATCGCCCAGAACTCCACCGCGCACCAGCCGATCAACTGCACGAAGTTCAAGAAGCTCGGCAGCCACGAACCACGCAGGCCCAGCACCGGACGGAGCAGAACCATCGTCGCGACACCATGGGCCGCGCCGGCCGACGCAGTGAGGGCGAGGAGCGCGACGCCGATCAACGAGCCGAGGACGATGGCCGTTGCCGCCGCGGCGAAACCGAGAGCCGGCGCGAGGAGTGCGCCCGTGACGATAACGAGTAACCCGATGCCGAGATCTCCCCACAGAACGCCGACATCCAACGCCGACAGCGTTCGCGACTCGGGCGGGACGGGCTCGATGCCCGGATCCGGGGTCGCCTCGATACGCTCCAGAACGTCCATATGTTGCGCTCCCTTCGCAGGTCCTAACCTGATCAGGTTCAAGGGGTCGTGGCCTTAAGCCACCTCTCAGCCCGGGGGCTCCCCCGCTTACAACTTCAGCGTAGTACTAGATCTCGCTCCTCACGATGTCCACGGCCTGCTTGATGTTCTCGAGCTTCGCCTTGGCCTCGTCCACGGTGCGCGTCTTCAGCCCGCAATCGGGGTCCACGAAGATCCGCTCCGCCGGGATGTGCTTCAGCGTGCGGCGGATGCCCTCGGCCATGTCCTCGACCGACTCGAGCTCGTGCGTGTGCACGTCGGAGATGCCGAGACCGATGTGCTTGGTGAAGGGCGCCTCCGAGAACTCCTCGAGGAGTGAGTATTCCGAGTTGGCGAACTCGAGGTCGATCTGATCGACCGGGATGTCGAGCATCTTCGGGTATGCCTGGTGGAAGTCGCCGTAGCAGATGTGCGTGATCGTGTGCGCCGAGAGCGGCTCGGTGACGATCGCCATCGACTCGATGACGAGATCCAGTTCGTCCATCCGCGTGGAAGCGGCCGGCTCGTCGATCTGGATGTACTTCGCGCCGGCTTTCTCGAGATCGAGGGCCTCGTCACGGATCACCTTCGCGAGGTCGAGCACGAAGTCGCGACGCGACGCGTAGTGCTCGTTGAACGACCAGTCGCAGATCGTGTACGGACCAGTGAGCATCCCCTTCACGGGCCTGTCCGTCAGGGACTGCGAGTACTTCCACCAGTCGACGGTGATCGGCTTCTCGCGACCGACCGGGCCGGTTGCGATCGGCTTGCGGTAGTAGCGGTTGCCGTAGGAACGGACGAGTCCACCGATCTCGAGACCGGGGAGCTCCTCGGCGAAGTAGGCGACCATGTCGCCGCGGTACATCTCGCCGTCGACGATCAGGTCGGTACCGATCGACTCCTGGTACTCGATCCATTCCCGCGTGGCTTTCTTCTCGAGCTCGGTGAGCTCGTCGCGAGTGATCTCCTTGCGTGCGAACCGGCTGCGCGCCTTGAGGATGTAGTCGGGTTTCGGCATGCTCCCGACCGAGGTCGTCCAGAGTCCGGCGCCGGGTAGATCGGGGTTCGGGTTAGTCATCTAAGCACCTACTTTCTTCGCCGCGGCCGCGAGCCTGTGCAGTTTCGCGCGCGCTTTCTCTCGGGGCAGGAACTCGAGTCCGGCCGACGGGCTGACGGCGATGCTGTCGTTCCCGGTCACCTCGCTGAGCTCGGTGATCAAACGAACGAGCTCGTCCTCGTCCTCGAGCCGAGTGTTGCGGGCGTTGACGATCCCGGCCTGCAGATGCTTCTCGGGCGGGAGATCCCCCACGAGCACCATGTTCTCCGGCCCCGAGATGAGATCGAGACCGAACTCGTGCACCGGCAGGTCGAAGAACTGAGGGCCGAGACGTTTCGCGTCGCCGAAGTACGTGCACAGGATCGTGTGCGCGGACTTGAGCTCGCCCGTCATCGCGTAGAGAGCCTCGCTCGCGAGATCGAGGTCCTCGGGCGCGTCGAGGAGTGCCGGCTCGTCGATCTGGATGATCGTTGCGCCCGCGGCCTCGAGCTCGAAGAGCTCCTGCGCGAGGACCCTCGCGATCGCGAAGACGAAGTCCTGATGCGTCCCGTAGTGCTCATCGACGGAGAGACGAGCGAAGGTGATCGGGCCCGGAATGACGGCCTTTACCGGCCTGGTCGCGACCGACTGCGCGAACTGGAACGCCTCGACCGAGGCCGGGCCGCCCCACTCGATCGGACCGGTCGCGATCGGGCGCCGGTAGTACACGTTGTTGTCGAACCAACGAAGAAGGCCGCCGATCTCGAAACCCCTCATCTGCCGGGCGAACGGCGTGAGGAGGTCGTCCCACCGGACGTGACCGTCGGTTACGACGTCGATCCCGGCTTCTTCTTGCTCCTTGATGGCCTGCCGCGCGAGGTCCTCGTGCACCTTGCGGAGGTCGTCGAGCGTCGTGTCGCCCTTCTCGAGGCCGTGAAGCGTCTTGCGGAGGACGAAAGTCTCTCCCTCGTCGGGTGGCTTCGGGTAGGAACCCACCACTGTCGTACGGATCGCCATGTGTCTCCTTTCGAACCTTCGCAATCTCAAACGCTGTCACACAAAAAGCCCCTCCCGGGAAGGAAGAGGCCTGGATGCTTCACGGCCGCTCATCCACCCGGGATTCGCACCTGCCGGAAACCGGTGGTTGCGGCGGGATCAACGGGCCGGTCCCTCCCCCGCTCTAGATGAGCCGCCCCATCATACCGGGCCGACCCAGGCCCCGGCTGAAGCGCGGACCGTGGAAATCCTCATGCAGACGCGGGAGAGACCGATCCCGTTCTTTCCAGACCCCGCCCGCATACCGGCCCCATGTCTGGAAAGAACCCCAGACCGGGTAGACAGGCGGGATGACCAGGCCGTTCCGCTTCGCCGTCCAGCTGTCGGAGGCAGGTTCGCGAGACGACTGGATCGACAAGGTCACGAGAGCCGAGGCCCTCGGCTACGACGTGGTTGCGATGCCCGACCACGTGAGCTATCAACTCGCCCCGATGCCCGCTCTGGTGGCCGCCGCGGAGGCCACCGAACGGGTCCGACTCGCGACCTTCGTACTCGATAACGATTTCCGCAACCCGGTCCTGATGGCGCAGGAAGCCGAGACCGTGAACCTCCTTACGGGCGGACGGCTGGAACTCGGTCTCGGCGCCGGCTGGTGGGGGCAGGATTACGAACGACTGGGCATCGAATTTGCGGCGCCGCGCGTTCGCCTCGAGCGTTTGCAGGAGGCGGTCGAGATCGTCGATCGCTATTTCACCGGGGAGCCCTTCTCGTTCGAGGGGCGCCATTACCGCGTTGCGGGAGTCGACCCACCCGCGCGCGTCAAAGAACTCGCCCGTCCCACGCTCATCCTCGCGGGAGGCGGGCCGAAGATCCTCGACTTCGCGGCGCGTCGCGCCGATGTCGTCGGAGTGTTCCTGAAGTCACGCCGGGACGGCTCGGGTTTCGTAGACGACGATTACACGGCCGAAGCGTGCGAGCGAAAGACGCAACGTGTCCGTGAAGTCGCCTCGGAAGCGAGCCGCGATGTGGAGCTGAATATCCTGCTCCAGCATTGCGAAGTCACCAACGACAGGAAAAGCGTCGCCGAGGAAAGGGCTCGGGAGGACGGGATCTCGGGTGACGACCTCCTCGGACTTCCGTTCGAATTGATCGGGACGGTGGATCAGATGGTCGGCGACCTACTCGAACGGCGTGAGCGTTACGGCATCTCCTACATCACGGTCTTCGACCGCTATCACGGAACCTTCGCCCCCCTGATCGAGCGACTCCGCTAGAAGGCGATGTTTCGACGAACACTCTCGCTGAGCGAGAAGAATCGACGAAACATCGGTGGGCGCGAGAACGGCGCCCCTTCGGGCGCCGTTTTCTTGGTTAGTTAGTGCTGCTTAGAACTGGGCGCTCTCGCCGCAGGCGCAACTGCCCTTCGCGTTCGGGTTGTTGATCGTGAAGCCCGACTGCTCGAGCGTGTCGAGATAGTCGATCTCGGCCCCCCTGAGGTACGGGGCACTCATCTTGTCGACGCGGACCTCGACGCCCGACATCGACTCGACGAGGTCGTCGTCGAGCTTGCGGTCGTCGAAGTAGAGGGCGTAGCGAAGGCCGGCGCAGCCGCCGGGCTGAACGGCGACACGCAGGGCGTACTCCTTGCCCGCGTGCTCTTCGGGAGAGGCCGCGATCTCACGGCTCAGGAGCTCCTGAACCTTCGAGGCGGCGGTCGCCGAGATCCCGATGGTCTGGACCTGCGTGTCCGTGGTGGTCTCTGCTTGAGTTGCCAAGTGGTTCCTCCTTATAGGGGCCCGGTCTAGGGGCTGCGCTCCAGTATAGGAAACATCAGTGGACTACCCGCCATTCCAGAAGGAATAGAACCCCGGCGACCAGCACCGATGCAACCAGTATCGACCGGGCTATCCCGGACAGAGGCGTGTCGAAGATCACCGGCCACAGGACGAGCAGAGCGAGCCCGGCGGCCCCCATGATCGTCGAGGACAGGATGGCGATGTGCAGCAGCCGGTGCACTAGGGGGCCACTAGTGCGAGGTCTTCGAGGCGAAGCGGAACTCGCCGATGTGCAGCGCCGGAGCCACGCCGGAGCCGAACGACCCGTAATCGGGAGCGAACGCAGCCAGCTCGCTGCCCACGCCCTGAACCGTAGCGAGCGCATCTAAGACGCTCTGCGCGAAACGGAAATTGTGGACGGGCTCGGCGATCTCACCGCCGGCGATCCGGAACACACCGTCGCGGGTCATCCCGGTCAGAAGCGTCGAGGGCCGGTCGAGCACGTTGACGTAGTGGAACCTCGTGACGAGGAACCCATCGTCGACGGCCGCGATCAGCTCGTCGAGCGATCGGTCGCCGGCTTCGAGCACCACGTTCGACGCGTACGGCCCGTACTCGTTGGAGCCCGAGTAATGCCCGGTGTTCTCGGTGCCCATCCTCTTCGCCGTGCGCAGATCCGTTACCGGTCCCGTCGCCCTGCCGCTCTCGATCACCGCCACGCGCTTCTTCGGAACACCTTCGAGGTCGAAGCCGAGACCCACCGAGTCCGGGTGCCAGACGTCGTCGGTGATCGTCACCATGGGGGCCGCGACCTGGTCGCCGGTCCTCGTCGCGAGGAAGCTGTCACCCTCGATCACTTGTTTCGCGCCGAGCCCGACGTAGGAGAGGTAGTCGAGGATGACGGCTACCGCGGCCGGTTCGAGCACGACCTGGTAGGCGCCGGGCTCGGCGTCGCGCGCTCCCGCGCCGCGAGCCGCCTTGTCCGTGGCGCGCCGCGCCGCCGCTTCGACGTCGACGGCGTCGAACGAGTGTGACGATGCGTCGCCCCAACCGGTCGCGTCGCCGGTGTCGACGAGGCACGTCGTCACGCAGCGGGTGAAGGCGTCGAAGCAATCGATGCCGGTGGACGAATGGATCGCGTACGCATGAGCGCTCGTCTCGAAGATACCGGCCGCGTTATCTGCCGCCGATGCCTTGAGTATGTCGCTGACGCGGGCGGCCCGTTCGGCCGGCGTCCGTGCCGCGGTCGCATCGTCCCAGCGGAAGACGCCCTCGGCGCGGCCGACCTCGTTCGGATCGGGTAGCCCGGGAAACTCGGCGTCGGGCACCGATGCGTGGGCCGCCTCGAGCGCCCTCTGCGCGGCCCCCTTGAGATTCTCCGGGGTCAGCTGCGTCGTCGACGCGGTCGCCGCCCTGTCTCCCACCGACACACGCACGTAGGCGCGGATCTCCTTGCGGGCTGTGTTCTGGATGATCTGGGACAGCGCGTAACGCGTCAGACCGGTGTTGCTCGCCGCGACGACGACCTCGACGCCGTCGGCTTCGGGAAGATCGAGGACGGTGTGAGCGACCCTCCGCGCTTCGTCCTGGTCGATCGGGACCTCGGTCGTCGCGACCTGGGCGCTCATTGCGCCACTCCCACGGAGACGTTGCGGAAACGCGCCGGCGAGGTTCCGTGCCCGACGCGCATCGTCTGCCCGGGTTGGCCCTTTCCGCAGTTAGGGGTGCCCCATACCTTCCACTCCTCTTCTCCGGCGACCGCGTCGCACGATCCCCAGAACACCGGCGTGATTCCCGTGTAGCGGGGGTCCTTCAACATCCGACCGAGTTTCCCCTTTTTGATCTCCCATGCGATCTCGCAACCGAACTGGAAGTTCTTGCGCTTGTCGTCGATCGACCACGACTTGTTCGTCGCCATGAAGATCCCGTCGTCGACGTCGGCGATCAGGTCGTCGAGCGAGCCCGACTGCGGCAGCAGGTTGATGTTCGTCATGCGGATCAACGGGAAGTTCTCCCACCCTTCCGCGCGCATCGTGCCGTTCGATCGATCCGCGCCGACGGCGGCAGCCGTCTCGCGCGACGTCTGGAACCCGACCAGGATGCCGTTTTTGATGAGGTCGACGCGCTGGGCCGCGACACCTTCGTCGTCGTACGCGTACGAGCCGATGCCTCCGGTGATGGTGGCGTCGGCGGTGATGTTCACAAGATCGGATCCGTAGCGCAGCTTGCCCGTGTCCTCGATGCCGACGAAGGAGGTGCCGGCGAACGCCGCCTCCATCCCAAGCACGCGATCCAACTCGGTCGGGTGGCCGACCGATTCGTGGACCTGCAACATCACCTGGTGACCGTCGAGGACGAGCGTCGTCTCGCCGGCCGGGCAGAGCGGCGCGGATAGCAGCGCGACCGCCTCCTCCGCGGTGCGCTGAGCGTTGCCGGGCAGATCCATCTGATCGACGAGCTCGTATCCGGCCGACGCGAAGTGACCGCGGAACGAGCCGGGATATGACCGCTGCTGGACGTCCCCGTCCGCGACCGCAACCGCTTCGATACCGGCCCCGGTCTGGACGACCGTCTGTTCGATGCGCGAGCCCTCCGACGACACGAACAGTGTCCGTTGCCGCAGTAGATCCATCGTTCCTCGCGCGAGCCTGACGCCCTCCACCTTGTTCATCTCGGCCGTCGCCGACACGAGTAGCCCGACCTTGTCCTCGAGGGAGACCGTGAAGGGATCGATCTCGTGCGGTGACGTCCACGAATCCTCATGCTTCGGCTCTGAGACCAGTTCGACGGGCTTGGAGATCGCGGTCGCGCTTGCGCGTCCTACTTCGACCGCGGTCTGCGCGACGGCCGCGGCCTCGGCATCGTCGAGCCGCGCGCTGGACGCGAAACCCCACGCGCCGTCGACCAGCACGCGGACCCCGAACCCGATCGATTCGGTGCGCTCGAGGGATTCAACGGTGTCGTCGCGGACGCCGAGCGATTCTGTGTCGAGCTCGACGGCGCGGACGTCGGCATAGGTCGCTCCTGCGGCGACCGCCGCGTCGAGGGCGCGCGAAGTTATCTCCTGCATGCTCGACGAAAACTACACGCGCCACCCGGATAACTCGGGTGGGCGTGTGTACTTGGTCTGTTTGCGCCTGGTTGCCGCTACTTCACGTAGAACGAACCTCGCATCCACGCGTGGAGGCGGCAGTAATACGAGTAGTAGCCCTTGGACAGCTTCGAGGTGTCGAGTTCGAATCGCGGCTCGTCGTTCGCGCTGACGTAAGTCTCCTGGTACATCGCCCCGATCGCACCGGACTCGAAGACGCCGTC
>JBOGWY010000073.1:0-13031 GCA_050694015.1 Actinomycetota bacterium
CTTCGAGCCACCGTACGAAGGCCGACATCTGCGTGGTCTTGCCGGCCCCCTCGCCGCCCTCGAAGACGACGAAGTAGCCGTCGGTCGGGGCGGCGGCACGTGCCACCCGCAAGGTCACGCCCCGGGCGGAGATCGCTCGCATCGAAAGGACACCGCCGCCGACCGCGAACAGTCCCGCGATCCATAACGTCGCGCGCGTCCCGGGCACGAAGAGGGGGCCCGTCCATAGGTCGATCGTGTGGTCCCCGATCGCCGACGCGAGGAACGGGAAGAGCCCGAGGCCCACGAGCGTGCCGATCCTGATGATCGTGTACGCCGCACTGAACGTCCGGCCGCGCAACTCATCACTCGTCGTCTCCTGGATCAGCGAGTAGCCGGTGGAGTAAGCGACGCCACCGAAGAAACCCAGTGCGCTCGCGATAGGGATACCGGTATCGAGGCTGTTCATGCTCGCGAATGCGATCAGGCCGACACCGAGTAGCAAGATCGAAGATGAGAACAGGATGTCCTTCTGGATGACCCGCGCCATCACGCCGACCAGTAGCAGCCCGATGATCATGCCGGTGGCCAGGAATCCAACCACGAACGCGAAGTTCTCCTCTTTAGCCCCGAGCACGTCCTGGACGAAGTTAACGCCGAGCGAGAACACGGCTCCTGCGGCCGTGAACGTGAACGCGATACCGAGGAGCCACGGACGCACCTGCTTGTGGATCACGACGAAGCGGAGTCCTTCGACGAGATCGTCCTTGATCTGAGCGAAGTTGAGCGTGACACTGCGACGTCGCGACGACGGGATGGAAAGAGTTGCGATCATCAGAGCGGAGAAGCCGAAGGTGAGTGAGTCCATCCACAGCGCAAGCGCTTCGGGTTGCTCCGCAAGGCCGCTCAGCGCCGTCACGTTGTCGCCGAAGAATGTAGCAAGCGTCGCCAGTGCGGCGAACACGATAGATGCGAGGGGCCACGCGCCGTAGATGGCTATCAGTGACAACGAGTTCGCGTACGGCAGCTGTTTCGTCGACACGAAGTTGGGGACGCTTGCATCTTTCGCCGGCCCCCACACCAGCGTGAGGCTTTCGAGTACGACCGATGCGATGAGCAGATATACGAGCGATCCCATACCGCCGTCCGAGAAGAACGGGAGCGAGAAGATAACGACGGCTCGGATGACGTCGGCGACGATCATCGTCTTCTTGCGATCGAAGCGATCCGCGACCACACCTGCGAGGGGACCAACGAAGAAGCCGGGGAGCACACGCGCCGTCATCACGAGACCTATGCCGGTCGGACCCCTTAACCGGTTGGCGAGGATCGCGATCGCGAAAACTCCGACCCAGTCACCCAGGCTCGAGACGAACTGCGCCGAGAAGAAGCGGAAGAAGTTCCCGTTCCGCAGGAGGGTCAGATAGGAGACCCGTTCGTCCGGGCCCACGACTCGCAGTTCGGGACGCGGCGCAGCTTGTACGGCGGGATCCTTTCTCAGACGGCTCGGCCGGGAAACGAGGCTAAAACCATCCTAGAGACCCGCTGCGCGAGTAGCTACGACGTCGAGGCGGCTGCGGTCTTCTTGGGCTTCTTCTTGATGTACTTGCACTCGGGGTAGTTCGAGCACCCCGTGAAGGGCCCGAAACGGCCCCGCTTCTCGACGAGTGGGTTCCCGCATTGCGGACATTGCTCGCCGGTCTCCTTCGGCGGCTCCTTCTTTATGTACTTGCAGTCCGGGTAGTTGGAGCACCCGACAAAGGGTCCGAAACGGCCGGTCTTCGCGACCAGCTCGTTGCCACACTGGGGACATTCCTCGCCGGTACCCTCGGGATCGGCCAGGGGGTTGCCTTCCTCGTCGAGCTGCTGGGACCACCGGCACACCGGCTTGCCGTCCTCGCCCTTCTCGCCGAAGCCGGTGCACGACAGGAACCAGAGCCCGTGCTTGCCGAACTTCTTCGAGACGGGACGACCGCACTCGGGGCACTTCATGTCGGTCGGCTGCTCGGGGCGGCTCATCTTCCCGCCCTGCTCCTCGACGTGCGCCGTGAACGATGCGAGAAAACCGCACACGAGCGGCTGCATCTCCTTGGCGCCCTCGGCGATCTCGTCGAGATCCTCCTCCATGCGCGCGGTGAACTCGAGATCGACGATCTCGTTGAAGTGCTTCTCGAGGAGCTCCGTCACGACTTCGCCGCGCGTGGTCGGGAACAGTCGTCTGCTCTCGACGCGGATGTAGTCACGATCTTCGATCGTCTTGATCGTCGGCGAGTAAGTCGACGGGCGACCGATGCCCTGCTTCTCCATCTCCCGCACGAGCGTCGCCTCGGTGTAACGAGGAGGCGGTTGCGTGAAGTGCTGTGCGGGAACGAGCTCGCGCAGATCGAGCACGTCGCCCTCGGCCAGATCCGTCGGGAGTAGACCCGCGGTCTCCTCGCTCTCGTCGTCGTCTTCCTGCTCGAGATACACGCGCATGTAACCGTCGAACTTGAGGACCTTGCCGGTCGCCCGAAAGATCGCGCCGTTGCTCTCGATATCCACCGATGTCTGGTCGTAGACGGCTTCGGTCATCTGCGACGCCATCGTGCGCTGCCAGATGATCTCGTAGAGACGCAGTTCGTCCTTGTTGAGCGCGCCGGCCATCGCGGACGGATCGTTCGATGCGGACGCGGGCCGGATCGCTTCGTGCGCTTCCTGCGCGCCCTTCGTCTTCTCCTGGAACTTGCGGACCTGGTGATAGTCGTTGCCGAACATCGTCTCGACGGTGCGGCCGATCTCGCCGAGCGCGTCATTAGACAGGTTCGTCGAGTCCGTTCGCATGTAGGTGATATGCCCGGCCTCGTAGAGGGTCTGCGCGACCTTCATCGTCTTCCACACGGGGAAGCCGAGCCGGGACGAACCCGCCTGCTGCAGCGTCGAGGTCTTGAACGGTGCCGGCGGCTTGCTCTTGCGCTCGGACTTACGGATCTCCTTGACCGTCCAGGGACCCGGCTCCACGCGCTCGACGAGGTTCTTGGCAGAGTCCTCGGTGCCGAGCTCCGGCTTCTCCTTGTTCTGGCTCGCCGGGTACATCGCCGTGAACTCTTCCTTCTTCTTCGTGGCGAGCCGGGCCGTGATGTCCCAGTACTCGGTCTCCTTGAACGCACGTCGTTCGCGCTCCCGCATGACGACGAGCAGGAGGGCCGCGCTCTGGACGCGGCCGGCCGACAGGTTGGGGCCGACGTTGCGCCACAGCAGCGGCGAGAGCTTGTAGCCGACGATGCGGTCTACGGCGCGGCGTGCTTGCTGCGCGTCCACGAGGTTCATATCGATGTCGCGCGGATTCTCGAACGCGGCCGTCACGGCTTTCTTCGTGATCTCGTTGAAGGTGACGCGCTTGCGCTTGTCGGGGCCGATCTTGAGCAGCTCGGCGACGTGCCATGCGATCGCCTCGCCCTCGCGGTCCGGGTCGGGAGCGAGCCACACGGCGTCGGCCTCTTTCAGCTCCTTGCGGATCGCGCTGACGGCCTTCTTGGCGTTGGCGCGCGTGATCGCTTCGTATGTGATCGAGACGTTTCCGTTGCACTCGATCGCGAAGTCGGACTTGGGCAGGTCTCGGACATGGCCCATCGAGGCGAGGACCTTGTAGTCCTTGCCCATGTATTTCTCGATCGTTTTCGCCTTCGCCGGTGACTCGACGACGACGAGGTTCTTTGCCATGCCTCTCCTAACTGCTGCTGCCTGCTGGGGATCTAGGGGCCCGTGGATTCAGACCCTTGCCGGGCTTTCAATGCGTCCGGCCCACTCCGTATTCCATCCGGGGGGCCGTCCTCACAGGTGCCTAGAGCCCGTCTCCGCTACTCATTATTACGGCACCTTGTCAAACAACACTTAGCGGGCCCGTCATCTTCCGGACGCGAAAGTGCAGGTCAGCCGCCTATCTGAGCGTTTTCGCTATGGGGTCGTGCGTCGGTCGAAATAGGGTGCCGCCCGTGGACGCCCTGATCGAACCGATCATCGAGTGGATGGAGCACTTCGTCACGGCCTACGGGTACCTGGCGGTGTTCGTATTGATGTTGGCCGAATCCGCGTGCATCCCGTTCCCCAGTGAAGTGACGATGCTCGTCGGGGGCTGGTACGCCGAGCGCGGCGTACTCGACTTCTGGTGGGTCGGAGCGACCGGAGTGCTCGGGAACCTCGTGGGGTCGTGGGCGGCTTACGGCCTCGGCTACAAGACCGGGCGCGACCTTCTCGATCGCTACGGGAAGTACGTGTTGATCCGGACCCACGACATCGACAAGGCCGAGATCTGGTGGGACAAGTACGGTGAGGCCGCGACGTTCTTCAGCCGGCTGCTGCCGGTGATCAGAACGTTCATCTCGCTCCCGGCGGGCATGGCGCGGATGCCGTTCGGGAAGTTCACTCTCTATACGTTCCTCGGCTGCATCCCCTGGACGTACGCGCTGACGTACCTCGGCTACATCGTGGGCGACAACTGGGAGACCGTGCTCAACTACTTCGACATCCCCACGCTCGTGATCGCGGGGACGCTGGTGCTGGTCGCGGCGATCTGGTACCTGCGGAGGCGGAAGAAGCAAAAGGCGCTGGCGAGCGACTAGCCGTTCTCTTCTGCAAACACACGAAGTCGGGTAGCAAGGACGTGCAGATTAGTCCAGTTAGGCGAGTTCTATCTCGGGGGCTATCTCTTGGAGGCCCGAGATGCCGATCGCGATGAAATCGTCTAGCGGGATGCCGAGCTTCTCCTCGACCTCGCGGATCTCTTCGCGCTCGACGCCGGGGGCGAAGGACTTCTCCTTCAGTTTCTTCTTGACCGAGGAGACCTTCATGCCCTGAGCCTTCTCGGGGCGCACGAGCGCGCAGGCAACGAGCAGGCCCGCGACGGCGTCGGCGTGGACGATCGCGCGGTCGATCAGGTCCTTCCGATACTGCTCGTCCTTGTGGGCGAGGATCGCGTTCAGCACGCGCTCGTCGTCGAATCCTTCGTTGCGCAGCCACTCGACGGTGAGATGCGTGTGGCGGTCGAAGTCGTCGGCGGTCTGGTCGTAATCGAGGTCGTGCCACAGCCCGGCAAGGCCCCACGCCTCTTCGTCCTCCCCGAAGTGCCGCGCCAGCGCGCGCATGACGCCCTCGACCGAGATCAGGTGACGGTAGGTGATCTCCTTCTCGGTGTACTTCTTGACGATCTCGAGCGCCTCGTCCCGCGTCATCTATTCACCCGTAAGAGCGCGTTTCAGATCGATCTCTGCTTCGGGAGCCGCGAGCGCGAGCACCTCGTCGCCCTCCTGCAACGGCGTTTCTTCGCTCGGAGCGATGACGTGCTTCTGCCGGACGACCGCGACGATCGTGCAGTCGGGCGGCATCTTCAGGTCGCCGACGGTCTTGCCGTTCGCCGGTGATCCATCGGCGAGCGTCACCTCGAGCAACGCGACCTTCCCCTGCTCGAGACGGAGCAACTGCACGAGGTCTCCGACCGATACCGCTTCCTCGACGAGTGAAGTGAGGAGGTGCGGTGTGCTCACCGCGACGTCCACGCCCCACGTCTCGGTGAAGAGCCATTCGTTGTCGGGATGATTCACGCGCGCGACCACACGGGGAACCGCGAATTCCTGTTTCGCCAGCAACGAGATGACGAGGTTGTCCTCGTCATCGCCGGTTGCCGCGACCATCACCTCGCACGACGACAGGACCGCCGAGTCGAGAGTGTGAAGCTCACAAGCATCCCCGCGCACCCAGTTCACATCCAGCAGCTCTTGCTTGCGCGTAGCGATGACATCCTCGTTCTGCTCGATCAGAACGACGTCGTGGCCCTTCTGCTTGAGGTCCTTCGCGACGAAGGAGCCGACGTTCCCGGCTCCCGCGATCGCGATACGGATCCCTTTGGTGGGACTCACTCCGGCTCTCCCACTTTCTTCACGTTTTCGTTGAGATCGCCGAGATCGGTCCGCACGACGGAGATGTGGATGATGTCGCCTTCCTGCAACGTGAACGCCCTGTCGGGCACGCGCGGGATCCCGAAGCGGCTGACCGCGACGACGCGCCGCCGTCCGTCGAGATCGAGTTCGACCGCGCTCTTACCTACGAGCTGGCTGGGTACGGGGATCGCGGTAACGACGACCTCGCCGTTGTCGACCGTGTATTCGACCGGGACCTCGTCGGGGAAGAGCGTCCGCAGGATCTGATCGGTCGTCCATCGGACGGTCGCGACGGTCTGGATGCCGAGGCGCTGGTAGATCTGCGCTCGACGCGGGTCGTAGATGCGGGCGACGACCTGTGGCACGCGGTAGTGCTCCTTCGTGACGCGAGCCGAAAGGATGTTGGAGTTATCACCGCTCGTCACCGACGCGAATGCTTCGGCCTCCTTGATGCCCGCACCTTCGAGGATCTCCCGGTCGAACGCGAAGCCGGTGATCGTCTTGCCGCTGAAGTCTTTCTTCAGGCGTTCGAAGGCCTTCGGATTCTTGTCGATGATGGCTACGGAGTGCCCGAGCCGCTCGAGGTTCGTAGCAAGTTCGGACCCAACCCGGCCGCAGCCGGCGATGACGACGTGCAACTCACTCCTCTTGTTTGTCGGCGCTGACGCGCGGCGATACTGCCATACTCTGCCCTCGTGCCCTTCTTCCGCGACCTCTTGGAAAAACTGGCTCGACCACCGGAGGACATACGAGCCGAGAACCTCCGACGCTGGGCCGCGAGCATCGAGGGCACTACCGCGATCGGCAAGATCGAGCCCCGCCAAAGGGTGCGTGCGGCGGGTGTCGTTACGAACATCCGCATCGATCCGCGTGAGGGCCGCGGCTCGATCGAGGCCACGATCGTCGACGGAACCGGGTCGATGATTGCCAAATGGCTCGGCCGGGCGAAGCTCTCGGGGATACGGCTCGGAGCCGGCCTGGTCATCGAGGGTTTGCCGGGGCGTCAGGACGGAGACCTTGTTGTCTTGAACCCGGAGTACGACCTGATCCCCGGACCGGAGCACGGATAGCAACCACGCGTGAGTAAAGCCCCCACTGCCCTCAAGCGGATCGTTCTCGGCCGGCCGATGTCCTCCGGCGAGCTCGAGCACACGCTCCTACCGAAGCGTCTCGCGCTGCCGGTGTTCGCGTCGGACGCGCTCTCTTCCATGGCGTACGCGACGCAGGAGATCCTTATCGTCCTCGCTCTCGCAGGGACCGCGGCGCTGTCGCTCGTGTTCCCCATCTCGATCGCCGTCTCCTTGCTGCTCGCGATCGTGATCGCGTCGTACCGGCAGATAGTGAAGGCATACCCTGGGGGTGGCGGCGCGTACGTCGTCGCGCGCGAGAATCTCGGGTTCACCGCCGGCCTCGGGGTGGGAGCCGCTCTTCTCCTCGACTACATCCTCACCGTGTCGGTTTCGATCACGGCCGGCGGAGACGCGATCGTGTCGGCGTTCCCCGAGCTCGCGTCACACAAGCTTGGCCTGACGATCGCACTGATCTTTCTCGTTACGCTCGCCAACCTGCGCGGATCGAAAGAGTCGGGACGGATCTTCGCGGTGCCCACGTACGGGTTCGTGCTCGCGATCTACGCGTTGATCTTCACGGGCCTGGTGAAGTGCGTCGGCGGTTGTCCTCAGGCGGCGACGGCGAACGACACCCTCGAGGTGTTGCAACCGGTGACGGTGTTCCTTTTGCTCAAGGCCTTCGCTGCAGGTACGACGGCCCTGACGGGCGTCGAGGCCATTGCCGAAGGCGTCCCGGTGTTCCGATACCCACAGTCGCGGAACGCAGCGAGGACGCTCACGGTGCTGGGGATGCTGTCGATCTCGATGTTCGTGGGGATGTCGTGGCTCACCGACAAGACGAACGTCGTCTTCCACCACGGCGCTGAATTGACGAGTGTCGCGCAGGTCGCCCAAGCGATTTACGGGCGGGGGTTCATGTTCTACGTCACCCAGGTCGTCACCGCGTTGATCCTGATCCTTGCCGCGAACACTGCCTATACCGGGTTCCCGGTCCTCGCGTCGATCCTTGCCCAGGATCGGATGATGCCGCGCCAGTTCCGAAGTCGCGGCGACCGTCTCGTGTTCTCGAACGGGATCGTGATCCTCGCGATCTTCGCTTCGCTACTCGTCTATGTGTTCGATGCGAACCTGAACGATCTCATCCAGCTCTACCTGGTCGGCGTGTTTCTTTCGTTCACGCTCGCGCAGTTCGGCACCGTGATGCGATGGCGACGGACGAAGGAGCCGGGATGGCAGCGCAGTGCTGTTATCAACATGGTCGGCGGGGCCGTCACGGGAATCGTGCTCGTCGTGGTCATCGTCACAAAGTTTGCCACAGGCGCGTGGATCATCATCCTCGCGACCCCGGTCGTCATGCTCGTGATGCGATCGATCTACCTGCACTACACCGACGTCGCGACACAGCTGGCCGACGAGCAACGGAGACCGGTCGACCGTCGACCGGGCCACCAACACATGGTGATCCTCGTGAACGCGCTGGACGTCTCCGTGACGCGCGCTCTCGGCTACGCGCGCTCGGTGCGGCCGAGCACACTGACCGTGATGACGACAGATCGCGCCGTCCACGCGGCGTGTCGTCGGCTCGCACCCGACCTCGACACCCATCTACTCGAAGGCCGCGGCGCCGTTCGTCCTCGGCTCAAGCAGTACCTGACCGACCGTCGCGCGGAGCTGTCGAGCGACGATTTCCTCACGATGATGATCCCCGAGGTGCTGGAGTCGCGGAGTCTCTTCGAGGTCTTCCGTCGTCCCGGGACGCATCGATTGAAGGGATGGCTCCTCAACGAGCCCGAGGTCCAGGTGATGGACCTGCCCCTGATCAGACACGATATCGACCCCGACGTCGATCAGGCGCACGAACCGGCACGCAACTTCGTCATCGTGCTGGTCGCGGGCGTTCAGAACGCAACACTTCAGGCGATCGAGTACGCGGAGACGCTGCGACCAACCGATATCCGCGCGGTGTCGTTCGGGCTCGATCCGGCCGAAACTGAACGGCTGGGTAACGAGTGGCTGGATGCGGCCATCCCGCACCCGCTCGAGATAGACGACTCGCCGTTCCGGGACCTCGGTCGTTCGCTACTCGGTTACATCCGTCCATTCGGTGCGGACGGCATCAACACCGTCGTTACGGTCGTGCTGCCCGAGTTCGTCACTAACAAGCGTCGTCATCGCATCTTGCACGGGCAGACCGCGCTCATCATCAAGCGTCACCTTCTGTTCGAGCCCGGTGTCGTGACGGTCAGCGTCCCCTACCACCTGAAGGATTAGGCGGTCTCTTCATTCAGGAACTGGAGCCGCTTCGGGGAGCCAGCGGTAGCCGAGCCCGGGCTCGGTCGTGATCCACCGGGGTGACGAGGGCAGGTCCCCCAGTTTCTTGCGAAGCTGCTTCACGTAGAGCCGGAGGTAGTGTGATTCCGTCTCATAGCCGTGTCCCCATACCTCGCGCAGGAGCCACTGGTGCGTGAGCAACTTGCCTGGATGCGTGGCCATCGACTCGAGCAACCGATATTCGGTCGGCGTGAGGTGGATCGCGATGCCGTCGAGCTTCACCAGCTTGCGGAGCAGGTCGACCTCGAGCCCCTCGAACCAGAGGACCGACGCCGATCCCTCGTCGCCCGTCGCTCTGCGTCTGACGGCGCGCATGCGTGCCAGTAATTCCTTCATCCCGAACGGTTTCGTTATGTAATCGTCCGCACCAGCGTCGAGAGCCGCGACCTTCTCTTCCTGACTCTCCTGCACGGACACGACGATCACCGGCAGCTCGGACCACGCGCGCAAACGCCGGATCACCTCGTGACCCTCGATCCCCGGTAGACGGAGATCGAGCAGAAGGAGGTCGAGGTTCTCCTCTGCCGCCAGCGCCAAGGCATTCTCACCGGTGCCCGCCGTCAGCACGTCGTAACCGCGCGCGGTCAAGGCGGTTCTGATCGCACGGAGCATCTGCGCGTCGTCATCAACGACGAGCACGCGCTGGGACACCGCCCACCTCCTCTTCGACGGCGTCTTCGGAGGGCAGCTCGAACGTGAACGCCGCGCCCCCTGCCGGGCTCTGCGAGACCCACATCCGTCCCCCGTGCGCCTGAACGATCGCATCCGCCACCGCGAGACCGAGCCCGGTGCCCGAGGCCGTGCTCGAGCCTCGTTCGAACGGTTCGAATATGCGTCGGCGGTCGTCCTTGCCGACACCGGGACCTCGATCCGTGACCGTCACTCGGACGCACTCCCCATCCCCTACCGCCAGCAACGAGATCGGCGACGCGTCCGGAGTGAACTTGATCGCATTCTCGATCAGATTCGTCACGACCTGATCGACCTGGACCACGTCCATCGGAACCTCGGGAACGTCGTCGGCGACACGAAGCTCGACCTCACGACCCTGCAGCAACGATCGGAGCCGATTGATGACGCTCTCGAGTAGCTCGTCGATCGGAGAGGGCTTCTTCTGCACCACGAGAGCACCCGACCGTAGTCGCCCGATGTCGAGCAGATTGTTCACGAGTCGGTGCAACCGCTCGGCCTCTTGCTTGATCGTGTCGAGATGATCCCATCTCTCCTCGTTCGAGAAGTCGCGTCCGTCGATCAGGCTGGTGACGGATGTGAGGATCGCGCCGAGAGGAGTCTTCACGTCGTGAGTCACGCCCGAGAAGAGAGCCGCCTTCAAGCGTGTGCTATGCGCTTCCAGCTCTGCCTTCCTCACCTCCGCGCTGAGCCGCATACCCTGCAGCGCGAGCGCGAGCTGAGTTGCGAGCACGCGCAGCACGTTCTCCTCGTCGGCGGATAGACGGCCGCGGCGACCCCATGCCTGTATCGCACCGATGTCATCCGTTCCCGCGAGCAACCGGAACTCCTCACCGGCTTGAGCTTCGCGCGCGTGCCCGACGATCACCTCTCCTACCGCCACGACGGAGATCTGGCATGCGTCGAGATGAAGCATCTCGCAGAGCCCTCGCGCGAGGTCGCGCAGTACCACCTCAGGCACTTCGCCGGACAAGAGGCGCGTCGCGACCCGGTTCATCAATCGGCCCGACAGCTCGCGCCGTTCCACGTTCGCTCGCGCCGACACCGCCGACGACAGCAGCAGGCCGACGGTCACCGCGACGACGAGGAAGACGAGGAGCGCGACGAGGTCTTCGATCGTGCCGACGATGAACGTGTGCAGTGGGTCGGTGAAGAAGAAATTCAGCGACAGGAAAGACAGGATCGAGGCGGCGATCCCGGCGATCGGTCCCCCCACCCGGACCGCCACGAGAACCGCCAACACGTAAAGAAGCGCCATCACCGTTGTCGGCGGGTGCTCGCGTGGGATCGCGAGCAAGGTGACGATCCCGGGTGCCCCGAGCGTCACCAACGCCACCAGCGGTAGCGGGGCCGTGGGGTTCCAGCGTTTCCCGGGTTCGATGTGCATACGAACATTCTCCGCCCGTCGCCCTCGCTAGACGCCCGCCGCGAGCCGGCGAACTTACGAAATCCTTATGCGACCAAGTCCTTTCCTCACGAGTCGTTCACGCCTCTGGGCCGACGATCGAGCCGTGACCCGGATAGCGGATGTCCGCCCTTACGAGAGCTGCAACGTCGTCGGTGTGGTGCTCCGGCTCTCCCTGGCCCCGCTCGAGGGACGGGTCTCCGCCTCGGTCGGCGACGGAACCGGCGTGATCACGGCGACATGGCATCTCGTCCGCCCCACCCCACAACTTCTTCTGGGCCCGGGAACGTGGGTCGCCCTCACAGGAGTGGCGCGCGTCGATCTGGATGGCGATCTATCGCTGTGGGAGCCGAACTTTACGGTCGTGCCGAGCGTCGCGGGGGCCCCGGCGTGAAAACACAGATCTTCAAGCGTGCGCTGCTGGGCCGAGCTATGGCGTCGAGCGAACTCGAACACACGCTGCTGCCCAAGACGATCGCGCTCCCGGTGTTCGCGTCGGACCCACTCTCGTCGAACGCGTACGCCACCCAAGAGATCCTGTTGGTGCTCGGGCTGGCCGGCACCGCGGCGTTATCGAGGGTCGTCCCGATCTCGATCGCCGTCGCGTTGCTCTTGACCACCGTCGTGACCTCGTACCGGCAGACGGTCCGCGCGTACCCGAGCGGTGGAGGTGCGTACCGCGTATCCAAGGAGAACATCGGCATGTACGCGGGCTTGTTCGCTGCGGCCGCGCTTCTCCTCGACTACGTATTGACCGTCTCCGTCTCGATCACTGCGGGTGTCGATGCGATCGTGTCGGCAGTGCCCTCGCTCGAGCACGCGCGGGTGCAGATGGCGGTCGGGTTCATCCTGTTCGTGACGCTCATGAACCTACGGGGAGTGAGGGAGTCCGGAACGCTGTTCGCGATCCCGACGTACGGTTTCGTCCTCTCGATCTTCCTGCTACTCGGGACCGGAGCGGTGAGATGTCTCGGAGGATGCCCGCAGGCCGAGAGCTCGGATCTGATCCTGCACGGCGAGGCAGGCACGGCCCTGACGTTCATCCTGATCCTCCGAGCGTTCGCCGCGGGAACAACGGCCCTGACCGGCGTCGAAGCGATCGCCGACGGGGTTCAGGCCTTCCGTTTTCCGCAGTCCAAGAACGCTGCGACGACGCTAGCGATCATGGGTGGTCTGGCGATCTCGATGTTCCTCGGCGTCTCGGCCCTCGCCGACGCGACGAACGTGAGGTTCGAGGAACACGCGGCGCGCACCGTCGTTGCGCAGATCGCCCACGCGGTCTTCGGGGGTGGACCGCTCTTCTATCTCGTTCAGGTTATGACCGCTGCGATCCTGATCCTCGCGGCGAACACCGCTTATCAGGACTTCCCTCGCCTCTCCTCGATCCTCGCGCAGGACCACTTCATGCCTCGTCAGTTCCTGAACCGCGGCGACCGGCTCGTATTCTCGAACGGCGTCGTGGCGCTGGCCGCATTAGCGGCACTTCTCGTGGTCGTCTTCGACGCGGAGCTGAACAAACTGATCCAGCTCTATCTGGTGGGCGTCTTCATCTCGTTCACGTTGTCTCAGTCGGGCATGGTTCTGCGATGGAGGCGTTTGAAGTCACCCGGCTGGCGGCGCAGCGCCGCCATAAATGCTTTCGGG
>JBOGWY010000074.1:0-10030 GCA_050694015.1 Actinomycetota bacterium
GACGCCGCCTCCGAACGAGGAATACGACAACGCTGCCGGAGGCGCGATCACGAGCCTTCTTCTCGATCACGACCTGAACGTCATCGACTCGTCGTTCAACGCGGGCGGGATGATCAATAACTGTTCCGGGAGCGGGACACCGTGGGGCACCGTGCTGACGGGCGAAGAATCGACGGCGACGCTCGAAGCGGACCACGGCTTCGTGTGGGAGGTCGACATCGACAAACACACGAAAGTGCGACTCGATCGGTGCGGTCGCTTCGACCACGAGACCGCGGTCGTCGATCGGCGCACGGGTTTCGTCTATCTGACGGAGGACCGTAGCCCGGGGTTGCTCTACAGGATGCGGCCTTTCGCACGGGAACACCTGAAGCGTGGGGGCATCCTCGAGGCGTACCGGCGCGGTGGATCGTGGGTACGCATCCGCGATCCCCTGGCGCGCGAGGTCTCGACGTCCGAGCAAGGTCGCGACGGGGGAGCACTGGCGTTCGAGCGACTCGAAGGCGGGCGTTTCCGCGGCCGTTGGTTCTACTTCACCGAAACCGAAGACGAGACGTCGTGCGGGAAGGTGTGGCGCCTCGATGTCGACTCGGACCGGCTGGAGCTGTTCGCGGTCGGCAAGAAGAACTTCAAGATGTGCATGCCCGACAACCTCGCATTCGATGCCGACGGCAACCTGTATGTGACCGAGGATCGCCTCTTCAACGACGACATCGGCAACAGACTGATCTTCATCGACCGCCGCACGGGCAAACTATCGACGTTCGCCGAGGTCGTGAATCCGGGCGAAGAGCCGACCGGGCCCGAGTTCCTCCCCGGCGGCCGCGCGATGTTCCTCAACCTTCAGCGCAGCGCGAACTTCGGTGTCACCATCGTGATCGAGGGACCGTTCCCACGCCGGCGAGACGCGCGCGAGACAAGCGCGGTGCTGCCGCCGGAACTGCAGCCGTCCGAGGCGCGGCTCCTCGATGGCCCGGACCTCCCGTCGTTGTCACAACTGACGATGGGTGCGGCAGCCGGGTTGGTGAACCTACGGAGGCGAGGACTCACCGACGAGCTGCCGCCGGACCTCGAGGCGGTCTCCGACGAGTTGGGGCCCCCGCCACGGATCGCCGTTCCGAAACGTCGCTCCACGTAACCGTCTCCGCACCGGTCGCGCCGCTCGGGTATAACCGCGTCCATGATGGATGACGAACTCGAACGACTGAAAGCTCAGGTGAAGGACGCGCGCAAGCTCATCAAGAGCGCCGAGCAAGTCCTAGCGGAGATCAATCGGGGGCCGGGGCTCAGCGACGAACACGCCGACGTCCTCGCCGCGCTGCGCATCTACCTCGAAGGTAAGCCGCGCAAGTCGCTCGACGATCTGCTCACCGCGGCCGGCGACATCGGCGGCTCGAAGAAGGACCTCGGAGACGTTCTTGCCCCCGACGACGACGAACCCAAGAGCGACTGGCCCGTGGTCGAAGAGAAGAAGCGGGACTGGCCCGGCATTTAAGAGCCCTGGTCCCTTAGGAAACGCTCCAGTTCCGCCGCGAGAACCTCGCCGCTCGGGAGCTGCCCCGGGTCGATGTCCTCTCGTTCGTCGGCGCGCTCCTCGAGCAATGCCACGTACGCCTGCACGTCCTCGTCCGACGCGACCATCTCGGAGACGCGCTCCTCGTAGGAGAGCGTCGCGCGCTGGAGATCGTCGATCGCGGCAGGAACCCCGATCAGCTCGACGGCCTTATCGACCAACGCGAGCGCGGCCTTGGGGTTCGGCGTGACGGCGAGGTAGTGCGGTACCGCCGCCCACAGACTGGCCGATGCGATCCCCTGGGACGACAACGCGTCGTGGAGAATGCCGACGATGCCGGTCGGTCCCTCGTAGCGCGACCGCACGAGACCGAGTCGTTCGATCAGCTGCTGATCGACCGCGGTGCCCGTTATCTGAACCGGCCGCGAATGGGGCACGTCCGCGAGCAACGCGCCGAAGGTGATGACAAGGCCGACGTTGTGGCTCCGCGCGACGTCCGCGATCAGCCCCGTGAATGTCTTCCACCTGACGTTCGGTTCGGTACCAACGAGCACGATGACGTCATGTGCGGCGCCCTCGAGCTTCGCCGCGAGGAACTCGTTCGACGGCCACGTGATCTTCCGGGTTACTCCGTCGATGAGTTCGACGTTAGGACGGACCGCCTGGAAGTCGTAGAACTCCTCGGGATCGATCGACGCGAGTTTCTTCGCCGACCACACCCGCCCGAGGTGCATCGCGGCGAACGTAGCCGCATCGCCGGCGTCGTTCCAGCCGCGGAACGCGGCGACCATGATCGGCTCGCGCAGCTCGAGACTGGCGTGTCGTTGGATCATGTCGGAAGCATCCATTCGGCACTAGGCTACCTACATGCCCGTCGTTCGATACGGGGTCGTCGATTCGCCTCTCGGCCCCCTACTCCTCGCCCGCACCGACAAGGGCCTCTGCCGCCTCGCGTTCGACGGCGACGCAGCGGTCGAGGAACTCGAGGCCCGCTTCGACAAGGCGATCGAGGATCCGTCGGCGGTGGCGGCCGTAGCGGAGTCGCTCGACGCCTATTTCTCGCGCTCCGCCCCGACCTTCGATCTCGAGGTCGATCTATCACTCGCGTCGCCGTTCGTGCAGCGTGTCCTCACCGCACTGCTCAGCGTTCCGTTCGGGGAGGTCACCACCTACGGCGCCCTCGCCCGCCGCGCGAAGACCTCGGCGCGCGCGGTCGGCGGTGCGGTGGGCTCGAACCCGATCCCGATCGTGGTGCCGTGTCACCGTGTGATCGCCGCGGACGGGAGCCTCGGCGGCTTCTCCGCGGGGCTCGAACGCAAGCGCGTCTTGCTCGCGCTCGAAGGGCGCGAAGGCCTCGGTGGAGGGTGGGAGCCGCGGCGCGTGCGTCGCGCGGCTCGTTAGCTAGGCGGAAAGGGCGTTGCGGCCCTCGATGTGCCGCTGTAGCTTCCGCTTGATGCGCTGAAGAGCGTTGTCGATCGATTTCACATGGTTGCCGAGCGCACCCGCGATCTCCTCGTAGGACTTACCGTCCATGTAGAGGCGGAGCACATCGCCTTCGAGCTCGGTCAGGGTCTCCGACATGTTGTCGCGGATCGCCTCGATCTCCTCGCCGGAGATCACGAGCTCGATGGGATCGGAGATTTCGGAAGCGACGAGATGATCGCCGATCGACCGATCGGAATCCGAGTCACCCGAGTAAGCGGGCGCGTCGAGGGAGATCGACGAGTTCAGGGGTTGGTGCTTCTGGCGGTTCGCGGTCTTGATCGCGGTGAGGATCTGGCGGGAGATGCACAGCTCGGCGAAGGCGCGGAACGGAGTGTCCTGGGCGAGGTCGAAGTCCCGGATCGCCTTGAAGAGGCCGATCATGCCCTCCTGGACGACGTCTTCCTTGTCGGAGCCGGCGAGGAAATAGGAGCGGGCCTTGGAGCGCGCGAAGTTGCGATAGCGCGACAGCAGCACCTCGACACAACGCTCGTCGCCGGCGCGGACGCGCTCGACGAGCTCGTTGTCCTCTAGCTCTTGTAGGCCGACCTGATCGTCCGCCCAGACCGTCATGTCCAAGTTGTCGATTCTCCCCCCGGTCGCCCCTTACTAAAGGAACGCATCGGCACCGCCGATGGTTGTCTTTAGCCTGGAACGAGGCTATTTGTCCGTATTTGTAGGAACAATGGCCCAGCAGAGGGATATTCCGCGTCCGCCTTTCGGACTAACCCCTGGCAGTCCATCAGCGCTTCTCCCAATTATATCCATAGTTACGGCAAGTGCACGGAGCATGACTCTTCGTAACCGGCTAAAGATCTCTTCTCGCGAGCCCCCGTTGCGGTAACGCCTAGAAGACCTTTTTTTCAATCGTCCCCGTCCGGGGGCCGCTCCGCGGGCTGGACAAGTGGTGTCTTATGGGCTAAGAGTTGCCTTCTGTTGTTTCTGTTACTCGTGTGAGAGGGGACTCGCGATCAAGGCGAAACTTGCGACGGGGATGGCGATCCTGCGGCGGCTACTCGTGAAGGGCAGCCACCTTCTCGTGTTGACCGCTCGGGCCGACCGCCCCCGCACGGCCCAACGCCGCAGCAGCTAGCGCTTCCGTACTCGACGATTAGTCGCGCCGGTCCAGAGGGTTACGGGCTCCGGTCCGCCTCGAGGATCGCCCGTTGCACCGTCGCGGCCAGATCGATGTCGGGTTCCCGCCCGACGATCAGGTCCGCGTAGAGCATCGACTCTCCGCTGCGGACGATCAGGTACGCCAGTCGATCTACCTCGAACGGAAGGACCATCTCTCCGTTCTCGGCCGCCTCCGCAAGCATCCGACCCCAAGCCGCCACCGCGCGCTCGTGGACCCTGCCGGCAGGAGAGAACAGGACCCGGAACGCCGTTAGGGGTTCGTTGACCAGGAAGTCGCGCAACGGCTCGAACGTGATCACGTATTCGTTGAAGCGCCGGGACGTGTCGATGATGCGATCGACGCCGGTGCGATCCGGCGGTGTCTCGCGGATGGCAAGTGACAGCGTCCGCTCCCCTAGATCCCAGATCACATCCCCGAGGAGACGATCGCGGTTGCCGACGACGCGGTAGAGGGTCGCGCGCGAGATACCGAGCTCGCCGGCGAGCGCTTCCATGTCGATGGTTCCGGCGGCCAGGAACCGGGCCCGCGCGCGCGAGAGAGCGTCCGGATACGACACGACACGAGACAACGAGGCGTCGCGCGCGCCCGACTTGTTTCCGAGCGGGGTCGCGGGGCGGTCGTCCACGCCTCGATCGTAGTGCTGAGATTGCGTCTCAACTTGGGGGCCTCGGCGGAGGGGGCGTCTCGGTCCCCTAGAAGCACTACGAGACGCCTTACGAGACTCGGAGGGGATCAAGATGCGTGCTTCCGTTAGAACCCTTACTGCGATCGCTTTGCTCGCGGGCCTCCTCGTTCCCGGTCCCGCTCACGCCGGTGTTCCGAACCCCACCGTCGAGGGACCGATAACGGCAGGCCTCCACGGCCGTCCGTGGTTCAGCAGTCTCGTCGACCTCGAGCCGTACGGCTACACCGAAGAGGAATTCTTCTTCTCGGGCGAGGCCGAGGGGCTCCCGTACAAGACGCGCATGGTCGTTCGTCGTCCCGTGGAGGCCGCCGACTTCAGCGGAACTGTGTACGTCGAGTGGGTCAACGTCACAGGAGGCCGCGACCTCGAGACACTGTGGCCGGCCGGGCACACGACGATCCTCGACGAAGGACACGCGTACGTTGTCGTGAGCGCGCAGCTCGTGGGACATTCGGAACTGCGAGCGTGGGATCCGGTCCGCTATGGGTCGCTGATGCACCCTGGTGACTCGCCGGGTTCGTTCCGTATCTACGAGCAGGCGATCCAAGCGATCCGGAACCCGAAGAAGGTCGCACCTCTCGGTCCTCTCGCGGCGGACTACGTGATCGCGACCGGAGACTCGCAGTCGGCCGGGCGGCTCACGACCTACATCGAAGAGGGCTACGCGATCGAGGGTCTGATCGATGGCTTCCTCCCCGGTCGCGGCGGCGCGACCAAGAAGACCGGCACCGTCGCGGAGAAGCTGCGCGTCCCGATGCTGTGGATCCTCGAGGAGAGTCAGGAGGAGCGCCCGGGCGATACCGCGTGGCAGAAGTTCTGGTACCAAGCCGGGGCCGCTCACGCGCCGCAGGACTGGAACCATTACGTGTGGCGGTCCGACATGCGGGACCTCGGCCAGAACGCTCCGGTACCCAACGGGGTCAACGCGGGCTGCTCCGTCAATCGCGGCGACGGTTACGCGGTGCGAGGGGGGATCCACTGGATCAACCGGTGGGTGCGTGGCCTCGATCGACCCGGAGGACGCGCTGCGGACTTCATGCCGCCGACGTCACCGCGTCTCAAGAGAGACGACGAGGGCGAGCTCGTCCGCGACGAAGACGGCCACGCCATCGGTGGCATCCGGTACCCGTACATCGAGGCACCGATCGGCGTGAACTCGTCGGAAGGCTGTCCTCTGTTCGGGACCTACGAGCCGTTCACTAGCGCCGAGATCCTCGATCGTTACCCGCAGCGCGACGACTACATCGCGGCGGTCAAGAAGGCTGCCGATGCTGCCGTCGACGCCGGGTTCCTACTGCCGTCGGACCGAGGCCTGATCATGACGGAGGCGAAGACGTTCGATGTGTGGAGCCCGGGGTCCGCACTCTGCTACGACCTCGCGCAACCCGTCGAACGGCTGTACTACGAGTCGCCGATCGTCCCGTGCCCGGGAGGCTGACCCTGCCATTCTTGGGGCACCGCTCAAACCGCGTCGACGAAGTATCGCTGCAGCGTCGGAGCGATCAGCGACACAACCTGATCGGGCGGCAGTGAGGCGAGCGGCTCCACCTGGACGACGTAACGAGCCAAGACGAGGCCGATGATCTGCGAACCCACCAGCGAGACGCGAAGGTCGGCGTCTTCGACCGCGAGTTCGCGCGCCAGAGGTCCCCAAAGATCGTGCGTGAGTCGCTCTCGGACCAGCCGAGCTGCTTCCGGCTCCGAGGTCGCGGCACGAACCAGCGCGGTGACCGTCGCGCGCGCGTGATCGTTCTCGAGAACACCGACCACGAAAGAGGCAGCCCGAACCCCGAGTTCTTCCCTGGGACCTTCGAGGATGTGGGGGATCGCAGTTGCGGGGTCGATCGGGAGCGCGACGACCTCCGAGAAGAGAGCGATCTTGGAGCCGAAGAAGTGAACGATGAGGGCCTGGTCGACTCCCGCTTCGGACGCGATCCGGCGAAGGGATGTGCGGTCGTATCCCCCCGCCCCGAACTGCCGGCGGGCCGCTTCCAAGATGGCGTCGCGGGTGCGCGTCGCGCCGGGGCGGCGTCCGCTCCGGGCCCCCCGCCTCCTTGACAGGCTCATCGTGCGATGATAATTCATCGAATGATGAGTTCAACCATCGATGAATTATCGGCACGCGCCGTAGGGATCGAAGGGCTGAACGTACGGCGAGGTGGGCGCCTCGTCCTCGCCGCCGTCGATCTGCACATCCGCGCGGGCGCCGTCACCGGTCTGCTCGGGCCGAGCGGGTCGGGGAAGACGACGCTGATGCGCGCCATCGTCGGAACCCAGATCATCGAGGCGGGCCGGATCTCCGTGCTCGGATCGCCGGCGGGCACTCCTTCTCTTCGAAGGCGAGTGGCCTACGTGACTCAGACCCCGTCGGTCTATTCCGATCTCACGGTGCGAGAGAACCTTAGCTACTACGCCCGCGTCGTCGCCGCTCCACGAGCGCGCGTGGAAGAAGTGATCAGCACGGTGGGGCTACACGCCCAGGCAGACCAGGTCGGCACCACGCAGTCGGGCGGAGAAAGGTCGCGCTCCTCGCTTGCGGTCGCGCTCCTAGGCGAACCAGAGGTCATGGTTCTCGACGAGCCCACCGTCGGCCTCGATCCCGTTCTGCGACGCGATCTGTGGGCTACGTTCCACAGCCTGGCGGATGCCGGGGCCACGATCCTCGTTTCTACCCACGTCATGGATGAGGCGGCGCGCTGCGACGACCTGGTGCTGATGCGCGAAGGCAACATCGTCGCGACCGGATCTCCAGATGAACTCCTCGAGCGAACCGGAGCGAACGATCTCGAAGAGGCATTTCTGAAGGTGGTGGAGGCATGAGCCTTACCGCGACCTTCGCTACCGCAGCCCGGATCCTGCGACAGCTTCGACGTGATCACCGAACGATCGGCCTTGTGCTCGTGCTTCCGCCGATCCTCCTGGCTCTCTTCAAATATGTCTTCGACGGGCAACCCGAAACCTTCGATCGCATCGGACCGGCTCTGGTGGGGCTGTTCCCCTTCGTGATCATGTTTCTGGTGACTTCCATCGCGATGCTGCGCGAACGCACAGGTGGAACCTTGGAACGACTGATGTCGCTCCCGCTCGCCAAACTCGATCTCCTCGTGGGCTACGGGATCGCGTTCGCGATCGTCGCGGCCGTGCAGGCAGGGGTCACGTCTGCGGTGGCCTTCGGCGCGCTGGACCTCGCCAGCGAGGGCCCGGTGTGGCAGGTGGTGCTCCTGGCGATCGGCAACGCGGTCCTCGGCATGTCGCTGGGACTGTTCTTCAGCGCGTTCGCGACCACCGAATTCCAGGCGGTCCAATTCATGCCGGCGGTGGTCTTCCCTCAGGTCTTGTTGGGGGGTCTCTTCATCCCCCGAGGCGCGATGGCCCGCCCCCTGGAACTGCTCTCCAACGTGCTGCCGCTCACCTATTCCTACGACGCGTTACTGCGCGTGACCCTCGGCATCGACTCCGGCGGTGAACTGGGCCGGGATGTTGCGGTCATCATCGGAGCGACCGTGCTGTCGCTGATCCTCGGCGCCGCGACGCTACGCCGCCGCACACCGTGACGTCCTAGCCACCGTCCTGGGTCACACGCCGCGTCGCGCGCTCTCCTAGAAACTCACTCTCGGCCGTCGTCGGTGCCAACGTTGCGGCGCGCTCATAGGCCATCTTTGCGTCGCCGTCTCGGCCCACGCGCTGAAGCAGGTCGGCACGAACGGCGTGAAACGAGTAGTAGTTGTCAAGATCGAGCTCGTCTACGAGGGCAAGCGCGGCCTCCGGTCCTTCCACCTCGCCTATCGCGACGGCGCGATTGAGTGCGACGACGGGAGTCGGGGACGACGCGATCAAGTGGTCGTACAGCGCCACGATCTGTGACCAGTCGGTTTCCTCGAAGGTGGCGGCGTCGGCATGCACCGCGTTTATCGCCGCCTGCAGTTGATGGGGACCCGGTTGGTTGCGCCGCAGCAACCGACGGACGATCGCGTGGCCTTCTTCGATCAGCTCCCGGTTCCATCGGCTCCGGTCCTGGTCCGCGAGCAGAACGAGTGAGCCGTCGGGTCGTGTCCGCGCCGCCCGACGAGATTCGGTGAGGAGCAACAGTGCCAGGAGACCGGCGACCTCGGGCTCATCGGGCATCAGTCCGTTGAGGATGCGCGCGAGCCGGATCGCTTCCGCGCAGAGATCCGGATCCTCGGTCCGGTTCACCCCGGCGCTGTACACGAGGTACACGACGGCCAGCACCGAACGAAGACGATCGGGAAGCTCGTGATCGTCCGGGACGCGGTACGGGATCCGCGCCGCCTTGATCTTGCGTTTCGCACGCACGAGCCGTTGCGCCATCGTGGTGTCGGCTACCAAGAAAGACCGTGCCACTTCTTCGGTCGACAACCCGCCGAGCAGTCGAAGCGTCAACGCGACCTGTGCCTCGCTCGCGAGCGCGGGGTGACAGCACGTGAAGATGAGTCGAAGGCGCTCATCCTGCAACGGTCCCTCCTCCTCTTTAAGAGGATCTCCTCGTGCGTCGGGTGCGAGCGACGCATCCCTCAGTAGTTCGCGTCCACGCGCCTCTCTACGGCGGCGGTCGATCGCACGGTTGCGCGCGGTGGTGGTGATCCAACCGCCGGGGTTCGGCGGCAGCCCGCGTACCGGCCACTCCCGCAACGCAACGGCGAATGCTTCTTGCACCGCGTCCTCGGCGACTTCGATGTCGCCGACCAAACGGATGAGCGCGGCCACCGAGCGGCAGAATTCCTCGCGGAAGATCCGACCGATGTCGGTGGGACTCGGTGTTCGCTCCCTCTCGCTCGTCACGCCACGATCAGGCGTCGCCATCCCTGAATGGACGTACCTCGATCGGTTTCCCGACGCAGGTCGCGGTCTTGGATGCCCAGGTGAGCGCCTCATCGAGGTCGGCGGCCTCAACGATGTAGAAGCCGGCGAGATGCTCCTTGGATTCCACGAAAGGCCCGTCGGTGGTCAGCACATCGCCCCCCGCGTCCTTGACGACGGTCGCCGTCTCGGGTCCGTGAAGCGCACCACCGAACACCCACGCGCCGGCCGACCTGATCTCCGCGTTGAGAGCCTGCATCTCCTTCCATGACTGCTGCATCTCTTCGTCCGTCATCGGGGGCCGGGCCTCTCCTTCGACGTTGTGCAGCGATAGCAGATACTTCGCCATCGATCCCTCCTTCGTGAAAGGCGGGCGGATCCCGCCATTCATCAT
>JBOGWY010000075.1:0-9806 GCA_050694015.1 Actinomycetota bacterium
GTTCGCGGGGACCGACGAGGTCGGTGTTCTCGTCGACCGGTGGCACGAAGATGCCGCCTCCCGCACCGGCCGCGATGCGGCACTGAAGGTCGAAGGTGTGTCGTTGCTACTGGAGAAGCATGGCGACGCGTTCGCGCGCGAGCCCGAACTGCGGCGTCTCTACCGGCACATCCTCGGGATCGCCCAGTTACGCAAAGGCGACCGCTGGGGTGCGGTGAGGACGCTGTCGAAGACCGCCGCCGCCGGCCCGGGGCTGAAGCCTCGCGTCCGTGCGCTCGGTCATCTCGCGATGGCGCTCACACGGCTCGACAAACGGCTCCGTACCACGGGACACGGCGACCCCTCTGGCGCGGGATAGGGAGACGTTCGACGACCTCGAAACCGGCGTAGGTGAACATCGTCTCGATCGCCTTGACACTCAATGCCCACACTCCCGCGCCCCCGTCTTGCGTGCGGTCCGCCGTGTGGCTGGTGATCATGAACTTTCCCCACGAGCCCGGCAGGCGCAAGAGACGCGACGTCTGAACGATCAGGTGCCCGGTCGTGACCTTGCGCAGGTTCTGCAACACGAGGGCGGGGTCGGCGACGTGGTAGAGCCCGCCGAGAGCGAGCGTTACGTCGAAGGTCTCGGTCACACTCTCGTCGAGCTTGTAGACATCGGCCTGCCGGAACTCGGGCTTATTTGGCATCTGCCCGTTCAGGAAGGAGCCGATCATCCGCGCGCACTCGAGCCGCGTCTCGTCGTAGTCGACTCCAAGGACCTTGGTCGCGCCGAGTTGGGAAGACTCGTAGCTGAAACCGCCGTTGGCGCAGAACATGTCGAGGACCGTCTTGCCCGGCACGAGCTCGCGCAGCGCGCCGATGACCATGTCGCGCTTCCATCCGTTGGCGAGTTCGAGCCGGTCGTACTTGGGATGGACCGGGCTGGTGGCGTTGGCGAACTGGAACTTCGTGAACCACCACCTGGGATCCGTCGAGGAGAGCTCTTCGATCTGGGAGTCGTCGAGCTCGACGTCTAGCAGGATCGTCATCGCATGCTTCCTTTCAGTCGTTGTTCTTCGATCGAGATGAAGTTGGACCACAACCGATAGGCAGTCAGTGAGGCGAGGAGCGACACGACCGCGATCGTCACGACGCCCGGGGCGAGCGGAAGTCGAACCACCATCCAGCCCGCGGCCGCGGCGAGGGCTGCGATGCCCCAGAAGATGAGGGTGACCACAGGCCGCGACCTCTTCAGCGCCATCAGGTCGTAGGAGTGGTAACGGTCGCCGGCGGTCAGCCCGTCGCCCGCGTGGAGCCTGCGCGCGACCGTGAAGAAGAGCTCGAAGACGAACAGACCCAGACATACCAGCGCCGCCAGCAACCCGGTCCAGGAGCCGCGTGCCACAGCGGTCATGCCGCCGGCGGCGAGCAACGTGCCGACCGCGTAGGCGCCGCCGTTGCCCAGGAAGATCTTCGCGGGGGGCCGGTTCCAGACCAGGAACCCGGCGAGGCCCCCGCCGAGAGCTAACTCGAATCCTCCGAGCCGGGTCGCCGAGCCCACGACGAGCGCGAGACCGATCGCCGCGCACGCTCCGAGACCGCCGGCCAGGCCGTCCTGCCCGTCGATCAGGTTCACCGCGTTGGCGCTCGCTGCTACGACCACGACGGTCAGAGCGAACAGGAGCGGATCACCGTCCAACGGCAGCCCCGCAGCGAGGATCGCTCCCGCGACCAACTGGCACGCGAGACGGACCTTCGCCGACATCGGTCTGGCGTCGTCGATCGTTCCGACGATCAGCAGCATCAGTGGCGCCGCCAGCAGTCCGAAGGACACGCCGTCGGCGACGAGCCACACCGCCGCGACGGCGGCGGCTACGGCCGCGAGGCCCCCCGTAAGCGGGATCGGGGTGGCGTGCACCTTGAGGTCACCCGGCACGTCGACGAGCCCGGTCCGTCGCGCGAACGCGGCCGCGACGGGAACCAGTGCGACGCCTATGCAGAACGCAACGATGAATGGCATCTATAGGTCCAGACGTTGCTCGCGGTTCCTTCATGGAGGTCGAACGTCGTTGCGGGAACGAATCCCATGCGCTGGTAGAAGCGGTTGGCCCCGGCGTTCGCGGCCGACACGACCACCTTCAGTTCGGAAACACCGACTTCGGTGAGACCGGCGATCATCGCTTCGGCCAGCTCGCCGCCCAGACCGCGGCTCCTGCACGTAGGCGACACCGCTATCGACAACAACTCGGCCTCGGGCAGGTAGTCCATACCGATTCTGTCTCCCCGCCCACCCCCGAGGTAGCGCACGGTCTCGTACGCGCGACGGAACGTGGCGGGACGCAAGAGCCGCGGCACGACCGACAACGAGGCGGAGATGCCGTGACGGTAGAAGAAGCGCTTGTACGACGAGCGCGCCGAGATGACCCCCGAGACGAATCCGACGACGCGGCCTTCAGACTCCGCAACGACGGTGACGGCCCCGGGGTCGTCGGCCAGCGCGCGGTACAACTTGCTCAAGAACCTCTGTCCCAGCGTCGGCAGGAACGCGTCGGGCAACCCCTGCCGGTGGAGCCGGGCGATCTCGGCGGCGTCCGACGGCGTCGCCCGGCGGATCAGGATCCCGGCGTCGCGGCTCTTCCCGCCGATCGCCTTGGCCGCCACCAGGTCCTCGTAGGTCTCTTCGATCGTCGTCAACACCTTCTTCTCGTCGAACCGGTCCTCGGCCCGCAGGCGTGCGGCGGCACCGCAGCGGGCCCGGTGATCTGCGTGGGACAACATCCGCTCGATCGCACCGGCCAGCGCGACCTCGTCGCGGGGCGGTACCAGCTCGCCTTCGATCCCGTCGCGCACCACCTCGCGGCATCCCCTGATGTCGGTCAGGACCAGCGGCTTGCCCATCGCTGCGGCCTCGACCGCACTGCGAGGAAGACCCTCGCGGTAGGAAGCGAGCACGAAGACGTCCATGATCGCCATCAGGTCGCGCACGTCGTCGCGCCAGCCGGCGAAGACGAGGTTCGCGGCCGCATCCTCGGGCACTTCGATCGCGTCGGCCTTGTCCGCGTCGGTGGCGCCGACGATCAAGAAGCGCGCCTCCGGGTGGGTCGACGCGATCCGCCGCGACGCGGCGAACAGCTCGTGGTAGCCCTTCTCGGCGACGAGTCTGCCGACGGTTCCCACGACGACGGCATCGTGCGGGATGCCCAACTCGTCGCGCAGGCGGGCGCGGCGAGACTCGTCGACGACACCGGGGTGGAAGATCTCGAGATCGGTGCCGTTTCCGAGCAGCGCACTGCGGGCCGCCGACGTGACACCGATGCGCCGGGCCCACGCGAGGTCTTCCGAGCTCTGGTACAGCTCGCGATCCGAGAAGCGGGCCGCGAGACGCTCGATGCCGAGCACCGCGAGCCGCTTGCGCAGGCGATCTTCGGGCGTCGCGAAGAGCCCGTGAACTGTGTTGACGACGACCGGCACCTTCGCCCGGCGTGCCGCGATGCGTCCCATCACTCCGGGCTTCGGGTTGTGCGTGTGCACGATGTCGAACGCGCCCTCCACGAGGATCTCGACGAGCGCCGCGAACGCCCTGCGGTCGGCGGCGGGATCCCACGAGCGCGTGATGTGCGGCCACTGGACGTGCCTGATCCCCTCGGCCGCGAGCTCGCCGGCGTAGGGGCCGGGGGCCGAGATCGCAGTGACCTCGTAGCCGCGGTCGCGCAGGTGCCGGAGCTGGTTGAGCAGCAGGAACCGGTGTGTGAGATCGACCGTGGCGACATGGGCGACGCGCAGCGGCCTATCCATTTGGCTCTCTCCAGGGCCCCCGCTTCAACGCCTTGTAGAAGACGGCCTCGCCGTCGAGCCCGCCGCGGACCTTGGCGCGGAAGAACACATCGCCGTCCGACGCGAGGATCGGCACGCGACCGAGCCGGTAAGGATCGATGCGTCCGCGGCGGTTCGTCTTCCATGCGAGCAATGCCGCGGTCGTGAAGATCTGCCGTGCCACATGCTCGGCGGCGGGAGAGCTCACGGCCCACGGGTACGCGAAGTGATTGCACTCGATCTGAAGGCGGTCCTCGATGATCGCCTTCGACGAGATCATCTCTTCCGTCGCCTCCGCGTTGCTCGAGATCGTCGCGAGGTTCACGTGGTTGTGGGTATGCGATCCGATCGTGACGAGCCCGGTCGAGACGGCCTCCTCGAGCTGTCCCCACGTGAGCCGCTCGGGATCTTCCCCCCGCGGGTCCACGAGGCTGGTTGCGAGGTACAGCACCGCGGGGATGCGGTAGCGCTCGAGCAGGGGCAAAGCGTGCGTGTAGAAGTCCGCGTAACCGTCGTCGAACGTGACCACGACGCCTCCGCGCTCGTCGTCCAGCGCGTCGTCGAGAGACACGACGTGCTCGCGCGTCGATAGGTGCTCGAGGTGACGCTCGAACGCCTCGCTCGAGAGCTCGATCTCGCTGCCCCCCGCACCGATGCGGTGGTACAGCAGGATGACGACGTCGCCGGGACGGCTACGTTTGATCACCCCGGCAGGGAGCGCGGCTGCTTTGGTCGCGCGGCGACCGATCTGTGCCAGTGACAAGGGGATGCCTTTCTATCTCTTTCCCAGAGAGGCCCTAGGGGCAGTTCGTGACTTCTTGAACGGTGAATACGGCGCCGGCGCCGTCGATCATCCGGGCCTCGTCGCCGTTCTGGATGCAGATCTCTGATTCCGGATGGAGGTCTTCGATAACGAAATCGGCGGGGACGAGCGGGGACCCGTCCGTGGTCGTGCAATCCCGGAAGGTGTAGTCGGCGCCGCGGCTGAACCGGTTCGAGGTCTGCTCGTTCACCACGACGGCCGCTCTCGAGTAGTTCAGGATCCTGCAATCGTCGATCAGGCCGAACGCCTGCGAGGCGAGCTCGTGGATCGTGAGTCTGATGGCGTGATCGCCTCCGGCGGCGTCGTAGATCATGCGCCGGTGGACCTGGCGACGTCCGTCCGGGTTCCGGGCGGAGGCCGCGTGCAGCTCGAACGCGATGTCGCCCATCATCACGCCGCCGACATAGTGGTAGTTGTTCAGGTAGGCACCGTGCAGGTGCGCGGCCATGCGGTGGTCACCGAGCGGCAGGGGCCAGTACGCGGTGGGGCGGATGATGTTGTGCTCCTCGGGATCGATCTGCCAGATCCACAGCGGGTTCCCCACGTTGTGGGCGATCCCGTCCCGCCACTTCCACACGGTGTGGATCGGCCGGAACGGCTCGATGTTCGTGGGCTCCGCGTCCCACGCGAACCCCTTGCCGGCGGAACCGACCGACGTGACGTCGATGCCGTAGGCCCAGCATCCGTCCATGGTGTTGCGGAGCCCGAAGGCGTGCACGAACCCCCACTGCGCGCCGTTGGCTGCGACGCAGTTGCGCCACACCGTGTCGTGGGTGAGCGCGACGGTCCCGTCTTCCTCGAAGACATCCCACCAGTACGCGGCATCGTCGAAGTCGTACGCGATCGTGCTGTTGAACGTGATGCCGTGGCTCCCGTGAGCGACGAAAGCATGCGTGCCGACATCCCGTGCGACGACACCGTCCACGAGGCTCCCGCGCGTCGCGTTACCGGAGTGATGGAAGTGCAGCGCGTAACGCCCCGACGTCGTGCTGCCGCCCACGGGCACACCCATGTGACGGAGAGCTACGTTGCGGATCGTCTGTTTCCCGGCGCCGTGGATGTGTATGTGCGTTCTGCCGCCGGGGGTTCCTTCGATCCTGACGTTGCGGGTCAGGTTGAGAACCTCGGGCCTCAAGACCCTTCCGTCCGGAAGCGCGACGGCGTCGTGCGCTCTGGAAGTTGCTCCCGACAGCGTGACGCGGCGGTCGCGAACCGAGCGGATCCGGAACACTTCGAAGTCGTTCGCCCGCTCGTCGGCGTGCGTGGGGCCGAGTGCGAGCTCGTCGCCTCGTCGCCACCCCCTCGCGGCACGAACCCGGAAACGCGTCGCGCCGGCGGGTATCGATGCGGTCGCACGGGTCCGGTCCGTCTTCGGGGCGCCGGCGGCGGCGAGGTGCCCGCCGTGGCGGATCCACAGGCCCACGTCGGTCCCGGCGACGTCGTCGCCGCCCCCGACGAAGAGGCGCTCGTCGATACCGGCGAAGACGAGTCGGTGGACCCGTGCCGGGGTCGGGCGCATCCGCAGGGTGCCGGAGACGATCACGTTGCCGGTCGAGGTGAGCCGTCTCGAGGCTCGCCGGGGGAAGGCCAGGGTCCCGCCGTGGCGGATCGACATGCCGGTGACCGCGGCGCTGCGGTCGAGCCTCACGTCGTGCAGCACGGATACGACGTCCGAGGCCCGGGGGACCCGCCGGGGGCTCCATGTCGACGCCTTGCTCCAGGGCCCGTCGCGGACCGAGCGGATCGCAGTGACCGACTGCTGCGCGGTCGCCGTAGGTAACGTCGCGCGCGGTGCGGTCACGTTGCCGAGGACCAGCATCAGAACCGCGACGACGATCTTCGCTACGACGTTCGGCACTCTGCGTCAACCCCTTTGCGGAAGAAACTGGAATAGTTCGTCGTGACTATGTAACCAGATGTCCTGATTCCGCCCAATAGCTCATCCGGACTAGAACGAACTACTTGCCGAGTAGTTCTTAAGTAGCAGTACGAGCGTGCCGACTCCACCTCCGTAAGCGTTCCAAGCACCGCAGGAGAAGCAACACAAACCGGAGAAGGAAGCAACGCAACTGGAGAAGGAGCCGAAACATGTTCTGGGAGACCCGCGCGACCCGTAGATCACCGAAGTGGCACCGACGTATCGCCGTAGTTGCCGTAGCAGCAGTGCTGCAGGCCCTTCTCGGCCTTCAGCTTCCGGCCCAGGCCGCCGCCCTCACCAGCGTCGGAGCCGGCGACTGGAACAGCCCCAACACGTGGAACCTCAACCGGGTGCCCGCGGCCGGTGACACCGTCACGGTGCGTCACGCCGTGCGCCTCAACGCCGATGCGACCGTGGCCGGGGTCACGATCGACCCTGCCGGTGCCCTCACGTGGCACGGCAGCACCACCCGCACCTTGACCTCGACGGGCAACGTCGTCGTGCAGGGCACGCTACGCATGCGACCGTCGGTCCCGACGCAGAACTTCCGTCTCGTGTTCGCTAACGTGAACGAGGCGGCGTTCGTCGGCGGCGGTATGGATCCGCTCGTGACCGATGTCGGCCTGTGGGTTCGAGCCGGCGCCACGATGGACACCGTCGGTTCCAACAAGACGTCGTGGACCCGTGCGACCGGTACGGTCCCTGCAGGCGCCTCGAGGTTCAACGTGGCGTCGGCGACGGGATGGCGCGTCGGCGACGAGGTCGCGTTCGGCCCGACCCAGCCCGATGAGCGTCGCAACGCCTTCGAGACCATGACGATCACGGCCGTGGATCAGACCACCGGCGCCGTCACGGTGGACCGCGTGACCACCCGAGCGCACGTGAGCGTGAACCTTCCGAACGGCAGCGTGCTGAACCCGGAGGTCCTCAACCTCACCCGTAACGTGAACATCGAGGGAACCACAGCAGGTCGCAGCCACATCCATATCCACGGCGCGGGCCGTCAGACGATCCGCAACGTCGGCCTGCGCTACATGGGCGTTCCGGTTGAGAACGGCAGCGACGTGTCGGGCGGCGCCACGACCTCAGGCCGTTATGCACTTCACTTCCACCACAGCGGCGATGCGAGCCGGGGCACGCTCGTCGAGGGCGTCGTCGCCCGCGACGTCGGTACCCACGCGTTCGTGCCGCACACGAGCCACGGCATCACGTTCCGCTCGACGATCGCCTACGGCTTCGAGGACGCGGCGTACTGGTGGGACCGCATGGACGGCGAGGCCGTTGCCCTCACCCACGACACCGTCTACGAGGACTGCATCGCGGCGAACGGTCGCCAGTACGGCATCCTGCAGGCTTTCGGTCTCCGCAACACCATGCGTGGCTGCGTCACGTACGGCATCGACGTCACCTCCGTGGGAGCCGCCGGTCGTGGTTTCGCATGGGAGCACGAACCCACCCACGCCCCCGGCTTCACCACGGCCCACACTGTGTGGACGTGGGAAGACGGGATCGCGCACAACGTCGGTAACCCGATCTGGATCTGGCAGATCGACCCCGAACCGCACAACATCGTTCGGCCGATCGCTTACCACCCGATCCAGCTCGGCAGCGTGCGCCAGGCCGCTCTGCTCCACGGTGCGTATATGAACAACTACCACTTCATCGACGGCATCATGATGGGCGACATCGCCTTCGAGCTCCACGCCGCATCAGGTAGCGAAGGCCGCATCCAGGAGCACCGCAACATGATCTACGACGCCGCCGGGGGTGCCTACGCGATCCGGGTGACGGCGCACGAGCTTCCGTCCGAAGCCGCGGGCCTGATCTCGAACTGCCGCATCCTGAACTACACGGACTCGGCCGTCCGCGTGTTCGAGAACACGTCGAACCGCTTCAGCCGGGGCGCCGACTTCACGTTCCTCAACTGCACCACCGACGACGGGTCGCCGTTGATGCCGGAGGACTTCGACATCGTGGACCTGCACCCCAACTCGGAGCTGTGCATCCAGAACGGGAACGACGCGTGGATGATCGATGGTGGGCCGGGCAGCGTGTACACGGTGACGCGGGTTCCGGTGTGCCCGAGCGTGACCGGGACGTCGCCGTCGCCGAGCCCGTCACCATCACCCAGCCCGACGCCGGACCCGGAGCCGAGCCCGAGCCCGAGTCCGTCACCGTCACCGTCGCCGAGCCCGAGTCCGTCACCGTCGCCGAGCCCGACCGGCCCTTCCGGCGACACGACCGAGCCGCACGTGCACATCGTCAATCCGGCCAACGGAGCGATCGTGTCCGGCATGGTTCCGTTCCGGGCCGACGCAAGTGACAACGTCGGTGTCGTGCGTGTCGAGTTCTACATCGACGGCCGTCTGGTCGAGAGGGACACCGATGCCCCCTACGGATACGCGTGGAACTCGGCGACGACCTACAACGGCTTGCACAACCTGCACGTGATCGCCTACGACGCCGCCGGGAACCGCGACGGTTTCCGGGTCACGGTCTTCGTGCGCAACTAGCTACGACAGGTTCAACTCAAGGCCCGGTCCCCTTCGGGGGGCCGGGTCTTTCTCATGTTGGGCGACGCTCCCACTAGCGCGGCCGCCACGATCGGCACGATCGGGAAATGCAGGATGTAGTCGACCGTGGAGTGGATCGCCAGCATGGCGACGGCGGCCCCCGCGATCGCGGACGGCGCCCCCGGCGTGCGAACGATCCTCACGAACGTCCAGCCGAACAGCAGGATCATCAGTGCGAGGCCTACTACACCCGTCTCGGCCCCCTGCTGCAGGAACTCGTTGTGCGTCTCGGTCGTATCGGAGTCGGCGAGGGCGATCGGACTCTCCACACCGAACCGGCGAGGGCCGACACCCGTGAGCGGATGCCTCCCGATCAGATCCGACGCGTCCCGCCACAAGACCAGCCGACGCGTGCTCAACGATTCCTCGGCGAGCTCCTGCGACGGAGGGCGCTCGAACTCGAACCGGTAGCCGGCCCCGAGCACGATGCTCGTCCACAGAGCCATCCCGGCGAGCGCCGCGACTCCAAGGACGAACCACTTCCGGGCTCTCTCGTTGCTCCCCGCGATCGCCGCGACGACCACCAGAGAGAGCAACGCGGTGGCGGCCAGTGACCCCGACACGAGTGTTAATCCCGCGAACAGCAGCCCCGCGACCGAGGACGCCGCTCGTGCCATCTTCGAAAGCCTGCTCACGGCGAGCAGAACCGATGTCGCGGCAGCCTGCGCCCACAGGGCTCCGTTCGCGTTCGCGTAGC
>JBOGWY010000076.1:0-3166 GCA_050694015.1 Actinomycetota bacterium
GCCCAGGAACGCGCGGGCCTCGTCGTCGGTGACGTCCTCGTGCTCGGTCTCCACCCGGATCGAGCGGTAGCGGCTCATCCCCGTACCCGCCGGGATCAGCTTGCCGATGATCACGTTCTCCTTGAGGCCGAGCAGCGGGTCCGACTTGCCGCGGATCGCAGCCTCGGTCAGGACTCGCGTCGTCTCCTGGAACGATGCCGCCGACAGCCACGACTCGGTCGCGAGCGACGCCTTCGTGATCCCCATGAGGATCGGTCGGGCGGTCGCCGCCTCGCCGCCACCCGAGACGATCGCCTCGTTGGAATCGGCGAACGTCTTGGCATCGACGAGCTCGCCGGGCAGGAACTCCGTGTCGCCCGGCTCGATGACCGTGACCTTGCGCAGCATCTGACGGACGATCAGCTCGATGTGCTTGTCGTGGATCGGCACACCCTGGCTCCGGTACACGCTCTGGACCTCGTTGACCAGGTAGAGCTGCACCTCTCGCGTCCCGAGGATCTCGAGGATCTCATCGGGGTCCTTCGACCCTTCAGTGATCAGATCGCCCGGCTCTACGGTGTCACCGTCTCTCACTCGTAGACGAGAGCGCCGCGAGACCTTGTACGCGATCGCATCGGAACCGTCGTCGGGGGTCAACTGGACAGATCGTGTCCGCTCGTCCTCCTTGATCTCCATGCGGCCCGTAGCGGACGCGATCTCGGCCTTCCCCTTCGGGGTGCGGGCCTCGAACAACTCGACGACACGAGGTAGACCGTGCGTGATGTCCTCACCTGCAACACCACCGGTGTGGAACGTACGCATCGTGAGCTGCGTGCCCGGCTCGCCGATCGACTGTGCAGCGACGATGCCGACCGCCTCACCCATCTCGACCATGGCACCCGTCGCGAGTGACACGCCGTAGCAGAGCTGGCATACGCCGTAGCGCGCCTCGCACGTGAGCACCGATCGAACCGTGACGTCCTCGACGCCGGCGGCGTCGATCTCGCGCGCCATCTCGGCACTGACCGGCTCGTTCGCGTTCGCGATCACAGTGCCGTCGGGAGCCACCGCGTCGTCGAGCAGCACTCGTGACTGGAGCTTCTGCTTCAGATGCGCGCGCTCGGTCGCGATGTTCAAACGGATGCCGCGGTCGGTGCCGCAGTCCTCCATCCGGACGAGCACTTCCTGCGACACGTCGACCAGACGACGCGTCAGGTAACCGGAGTCGGCCGTTCGCAGAGCGGTGTCGGCGAGACCCTTTCGGGCACCGTGCGTCGAGATGAAGTACTCGAGAACGGTCAGACCCTCACGGAAGTTCGCACGGATCGGGCGCGGGATGATCTCACCACGTGGGTTCGCAACGAGACCACGCATGCCGGCGATCTGCCGGATCTGCTGGATGTTGCCTCGAGCGCCGGAGTTCGCCATCATCCAGATCGGGTTGAGCTCGTCGAAGTTGCGCTCCATCTCGACCTTGACCTGTTCGGTCGCTTCGGTCCAGATCTCGATGAGCTCCTGACGACGCTCGTCTTCCGTGATGATGCCCTTGCTGTACTGACCTTCGACCTTGTCGGCACGCTTCTCGTGCTCCGCGATGATCTGCGGCTTCTTCTCGGGCGTCGTCACGTCTTCGAGACCGATCGTGACTCCCGCCTTCGTCGCGTACTTGAAGCCGATGTCCTTGACCGAGTCGAGGATGTGAGCGAGATCGCGCTTGTCGTACTCGCGGGCGCAGCGATCGATCAGAGCGGCGAGCTCCTTCTTCTTAACGGGCGTGTTCTGGAACGGGAAGCTGTCCGGGAACGCCTCGTTGAAGATCACGCGGCCGACAGTCGTCTCCATGCGGCGGTTCGGGTTCGCGTTGTAGTCCTCTTCGCTCTCGTCTTCGAAGCGCTTCAGTCCACGCACCTGAACCTTGGCGTGGATACCGATCGCCTTCGCGTCGTATGCCTTCAACACCTCGTCGGCGCCCGAGAAGACGCGGCCCTCACCGGGCTCGCCGTCGTGGGCGACGGTGAGGTAGTAGCTACCGATCACGAGGTCCTGCGTCGGCGTGACGATCGGGTCACCGTGCGCCGGCGACAGCACGTTGTGCGCCGAGAGCATCAGGATGCGTGCCTCGGCCTGCGCCTCCGCCGAGAGCGGCACGTGCACGGCCATCTGGTCGCCGTCGAAGTCGGCGTTGAACGCGACACAGACGAGCGGATGGATCTGGATGGCCTTGCCCTCGACGAGGATCGGCTCGAACGCCTGGATACCGAGACGGTGAAGCGTCGGTGCACGGTTCAGCAGCACCGGGTGTTCGTGGATGATCTCCTCGAGCACGTCCCACACGTAGCTACGGCTGCGCTCGACCATGCGCTTGGCACTCTTGATGTTCTGCGCGTGGCCGAGATCGACCAGCCGCTTCATGACGAACGGCTTGAAAAGCTCGAGCGCCATCTGCTTCGGAAGACCGCACTGGTGCAGCTTCAGCTTCGGTCCGGCGACGATCACGGAACGGCCCGAGTAGTCGACGCGCTTACCGAGCAGGTTCTGACGGAAACGACCCTGCTTGCCCTTGAGCATGTCCGACAGCGACTTCAGCGGACGGTTGCCGGGGCCCGTGACCGGGCGACCACGACGGCCGTTGTCGAAGAGCGCGTCGACCGCTTCCTGGAGCATGCGCTTCTCGTTGTTGACGATGATCTCGGGAGCCCCGAGGTCGAGAAGCCTCTTCAGTCGGTTGTTGCGGTTGATGACTCGCCGGTAGAGGTCGTTCAGGTCCGAGGTGGCGAAACGACCACCGTCGAGCTGAACCATCGGACGAAGGTCCGGCGGGATGACCGGAACGCAGTCCAGCACCATGCCCATCGGCGAGTTCTTCTTGGTCTTGTCCGTGAACGGCGCGACTACCTTCAGGCGCTTGATCGCGCGCTGACGCTTCTGGCCCTTCGCCGTCTTGATCTGGTCACGAAGGAACTCGGCCTCGGCGTCGAGATCGAGCGACGCGAGAAGCTCCTGCACCGCGTGCGCACCCATACCGCCCTTGAAGTAATCCTCGTAACGGTCGCGCAGCTCCCGCCACAGCTCCTCGTTATCGACGATGTCCTTCTTCTCGAGGTCGCGGAAGAGATCGAACGCGTCGCGCACGCGCTGGATCTCGCGCTCGGCACGTTCGCGGACTTCCTTCTGCTGACGCTCGGAC
>JBOGWY010000077.1:0-10896 GCA_050694015.1 Actinomycetota bacterium
GCTGTAGACGTTCACGGTTACGTCGCTGCAGGCGCCGACCGTGCAGTCGGTGGTTCCGGCGAACGTGGGAGAGGCGTTCGTGGACGGACCCGCGGCCGGCGAGGTGAGCGTCACCGAAGGAGGAGCCGCCATGGCCGCCGTCGCCATGATCGACGTAGCGCTTACAGCTAGGGCTAGGGCCGCAACCCCGCCCGAACGGCGCAATCTCAACATCGTGCTCCTTCGACGGCTGGGCTACCTCGCGTCACTGCCCTGACGGGTATCGAGGCCCCTGGCTTTGCGTCCCCGCCTCGCGACGGGTTTGCCATTGTCGGGAACCGTGCCTTACTGACTACCTATCGGCACTTCCGGGTTGTGAGAACGTAGCCCGAACGGACTATTTACAGCGTAATCCCGCCCGGGACCACCGACCTATCTCCGGTCCTCGAGCCGATAAACGAAGCGCACACCGGACCAGTCCTCGTCGATCGCGCAACTCTTGTTGTCGACGAGGCCCGCCGCGAGCCCGACGTGCTGGACGGAGCCGAACGTGAGCTCGGTCGGGATGGAAGACGTCTTCTTGGGATACGCGACCCAGAGCCCCCCGTCGGTAGCGAGCGCGCGTGCGAGTGTGCCGAAACGCGACCTGAGGTCTGTCTCCTTGGTGACGAAATGAAGGATCACATCGACGTCCTTGGTAGCGCGGGTCGCGACGGTCACTCCATCAGGGAGCGGCTCGAGTAGATCGCGCGCACCGGGGGGCGCAGCTAGAAGAGCGACGCGTGCACCCTCTTTGATCCCGAGCTTCTTGTAGAGAGGTGTCCCTGAATAATCCTTCTCAGCCATCGCGCGCGTCCATACGGTCGAGGAACTCCTTGAGGAGCGCGAGGTACTCCTCGGTCTTCTCCATCAACGTCGAGTGCCCGGCACCTTCGAAAACGTGCATCTCCGAACTCGGGAGGCGTTCGTGCACCGCCGCGACGTGGGCCGGGGTGCATTCGTCGTACTCGCCGACGAGCAGCAGCGTGTGCACGTCGATCTCGTGCACGCGATCGAGCACGCTCCAGCCCCTCAACGTGCCGGTCACGGTGAACTCGCTCGGCCCCCACATGTGGTTGTAGACGGGCATCCCCGCCTCGGCGATCGTCTTCTGCATGAGATACGGCAGCGGATCCATGCGCGTCACGTAACGGACGTAGTACTCGCGCATCGCGGCCTGGTACTCCGGCGCGTCGTAGGTCCCCGCGGCTTCGTGCGTCTCGATCGCCTCTTGTGTTTCTGGGGGAAGTGTCGCCTTGAGTGCGGCCGTGTCGCGCTCCCACATCTCCGTGTCGGCCGGCGCGCTGGAGAGGATCAGGCTCTGCAACTCGGGCTTGCGCCGGATCACGTACTCCATCGCGAGCATCCCGCCCCACGAGTGGCCGTAGAGATGGATCTGCTCGACACCGAGGGCGCTCCGCACGACGTCCACCTCTTCGACGAAACGCTCGATCGTCCACAGAAAGACGTCGTCGGGACGCTCGCTGCGACCACAGCCGAGCTGGTCCCACCGCACCACCGCGCGGTCACCTGCAAGCCGATCGAGCGGTTCCTGGCTGTACGAGGGGAATCCCGGACCGCCGTGCAAGCACAGCAAGGGAGGTGCTGCGGTCAGATCGCCAACGACGTGGAACCAGACCTTGCCGCCCGGAACATCGAGGAAGCCTTCGGAATCTTGGGTCAACCGTGGAGCGGTTTGCCCGCCAGCTCCAGGAAGGTCTCGCCGATCACCTCGGACAGTGTCGGGTGCGGGTGCATGAGCTCGGCGAGCTCGGACGGGTACGCCTCCCACGACGTCACGAGTTGCGCTTCCGTGATGATGTCCGACGCGCGCGGGCCGACGACGTGAACACCAACCACCGCGCCGTTCTTCTCGGCCACGGTCTTCACGAAACCCTGGCCTCCACCGAGCATCAACGCACGCGCGTTCGCGGAGAACGGGTAGCGCTTGGTCTCGACCTCCATGCCGAGGTCGCGCGCTCTCTTCTCGGTGAGACCCACGGCGGCCACCTCGGGCTGGCAGTAGATGACGTGCGGGATGTTCCGGTAATCGACAGGGGTGGGGTCCTGCCCCGCGAGACGCTCGCCGATCTTCATGCCTTCGATGAACGCGACGTGTGCGAGCTGTGGGTGCGGTCCGTCGGCGTCGGTCACGTGGATCGCGTCACCGATCGCGTAGACGCCGTCGACACTCGTACGGAAGTTCGAATCGACGACGACGTACCCGCGATCGGTCTTCACGCCGACCTCATCCAGTCCGATGAAGTCGGTGCGCGGCGCACGGCCGATCGCGACGAACATCCGATCGGCCGATAGCACCTGCTTAGAGCCGTCCTTCTCGATCTCGACGTCGATACCGGCGTCGGTCGGCTTCGCACCGGTGACGGAAACGCCGAGATGGAACTTGATGCCGCGGCGCTGCAGCAGCTTCGCGAGAGCCTCGGAGATGTCCGAGTCCTCGGCCGGCGCGATCGTGTCGAGCATCTCTACGACGGTTACCTCGGCGCCGAAGGAACGGTAGACGCTGGCGAACTCGAGCCCGATGTAGTTGCCCCCGACGATAACGACCGAGCCCGGAACGTCGTCGGCTACGAGGCCGTGGTTCGAGTTGTGCACCTTGTCGGCGTCGGCTTCGATGAACGGGAGATCGCGCGGGAACGATCCGGATGCGATGACCACACCCTTGTCGGCGGTCAACGCACGCTCCGCGTCCCCGGTCCGAACGGAGACGGTCCGCGCGTCCGTCAGTCTCCCCTCGCCCTCGACGAGCTCGATCTTGTTTCGTTTCACGAGGCCCGACAGTCCCTTGTACATGCGGTTCACGACGGAGTCCTTGAAGGTCAGGACCTGGCTCCAGTCGTAACTCGGCTCGGCGACTTGGATGCCGAAATCCCCCGCGTGACGGATCTCGTCGACGAGATCCGCGGCATGGAGCAGCGCTTTCGTCGGGATGCACCCACGATGCAGGCACGTTCCACCGACCTTGTCCTTCTCGACGATCGCGACGGAGAGTCCGAGCCCGGCGGCACGGAAGGCCGCGGAGTATCCCGCGTTACCGCCGCCGAGGATCACAACGTCGAAGCGATCCTGGGTCTCTGCCACGCGAACCTCCTGCATCTACTAGACGTTGGTTCGACGATACCGCCTGGAACTGCGAACGCTTCCTGGCCGATGCCGGTATGCCGTGCGACGATAGATGGGTGAAGGGCGACCGGGTCGAGATCGTCGTCGACATCGGAGACGGCACCAAGACCTACGAGATAGTTGCGAGCAAGGCCGGTCGGCGTGTCGAGGTCTCCAACGTGCGCGGCACGATCGAGGTGTCGGAGGTCACAAGGACCGGAGTCATCGTCCGCAGCGGACGCTTCATGGCCGCCCGCGTCGTCGCCGTGATCGAACATCCGGCAGAGGACGAACAGCAGCCCAAGGCACGCAAACGGGCCAAGAACCAGGCCTCGCTCCTCTAGAGAGCACTCCTCTCCGGCGTTTCCTTTGCGCGGACGGCCCCACAGTGCTTGCAGTACGGCGCGTTCGGCGAGATCACACCGCCGCACTCATCGCACGTGGCCGGCCGTATCGAGCCGCTGCTGTAGCGGTTCAGTGCCGCGATCGCGAGCGCACCTACGGCCACGATGAGAGCGAGGATCACGACTGCGGTCGCGTCGAAGCCGCGCGCCATCCCAAGTGCCAGCGCGAGGCCGATCCCGATGACGATCACCGCGACCGATACCAGTTTCACGGCCCGACCTTGTCCAGCCACTCGAGCACGCGCGCGACCGCGCGCTCGTCGCGGCGCAGTATGTGCCCGGCGCCGGAGATGATCCCGAGTTCGGCGTGTGGAGCGCGGGCTGCGATACGCGATGCGTGGCTCACGGGAACGACGTCGTCCGCGGTGCCGTGGACGATCAGCGTTGGGACGGTAACGCCCTCGATAGAGACCTCACCGGCGATCGAATCGAACTCGTTCGCCCACGCGCTCGGATCGCCGAGCACCTCGGTCGCGATGGGCATCCCCGCTTCCGTCGTGATCTTCTCGATGCCCGCACGCGGATCCGCCGCGAACGAGAGCCACGCCGCGGGGGACGCCAGCATCGCGAGAGCATCGGCGCGCGTCCCTCGACGTATCACCTCGGCGGAGACGGCACCGCCCGCAGATGAACCGACTAGCGCGAGGAACCCGACGCCTGGAGCCGCGCCGCGCAGGGCAGAGATGACCGCGATCGCGTCACGCACCCATCCCTCGATCGAGAAGTAGCCCGCAGTACCGCGCACGCCTCGGAGATCGGCCCATGCCGTGGTCCACCCACGTTCGGCGAAGCGGCGCGCGAACCCTGCGTAACCCGTGTCGTCCGGTTCGGGTAGATTCACCGAAGGGATCCCGTGCAGCAGGTAGACCAGGCCACGCGGCTCCGAGGCCCGCTCGACCCACGCGTTGAGCGCGTAGCCGTCGCTCGTTACCGGTAGTACCTCTGCGGTCATCCCCTAACTATGACCGCTCCGGTACCTAGGCGGTGAAGAGACCGGTGACGTACATGATCGCGAGCCCGGCTGCGAAACCAAGGGCGCCGAAGGACGACGCGAGGCCCGCGTCGCGCGGCAACGACCGTGTGATCGTCCAGATCACCTGCGCGATCGCGCCCGCCGCGATGCCGAACGCAAACGCGCCCCACGCCGCGGAGAACACGAAGCCGCCGGCCCATGCACCGAAGATCGTCGGCACCCCCGCGACGGCACCGAGGGCGATGAAGTGGCGCAAAGGGGGCCGGTCCTTGACGAGACCGAGCGGCGACACGATCGCCAGCCCCTCGGTCGTGTTGTGCAACGCGAAGCCGATGATCAAAAACGTTCCCAGCGCGATCTCGCCCGCGGCCAGGGCTGCACCCACGGCCAGACCCTCACCGAGGTTGTGCAACCCGATGCCGGCCGCCATCAGGTACGCGAGCGCGAGGCCGCCGACGGTCCCGCTCTTCCGCCGCGTCCATCCCTCGACGAAGTTCAGGAGCAGGACCGCAGCGAGCGCGCCGATACCGAACAGCGCGACGCCGTCGAAAGCGGCTGTGGCCTCGGCCCCGATCTCGAGGCCCTCGGCGATCGTGTCGATCAGGAGGAACGCGAGCAGGCCAACGGTCAGGGCGAGCAGGAATCCGATCCATGCCTTGGACGCGCGTCGCAGGGCCGGGAACCACAACAGACCGATCGCGACGGGGATCACCCCGATGTAGAGCCCGAGCAGCGCGTAGATGAGAACCGTGTTCCCGTCGACCTCGGGGGTCGCCACCGCGGCTTCGATCTCGTGCTCGATCGTCACGCCGCTCTCGGTGACGAGTGCGATGTTGACCGGAAGTCCCTCGTCCCACGGGTAGGGGATCGTGAGGGTCTCGGACTCGAGCCGGCCGAGCTTGCGATCGTCGATCGAGTGGGTCCAGTACGCATCGTTGACGAGCACCTGTGCGATCGTCACCTCGTCCGGCCCGTCGTTGCGAACCTTCAGCTCGATCGAGTTGGGTTCGAGGATGGTGCGCTCGATCGCGATCGCCTCGACCGGCGGCACTTCGCGCAGCGAGCCGATCGGGTTCAGCGCGACGAAGCCGACGATCATCACGGCGATCACGAGCAGAGGAGCGAGCGCCGTGACCCAGTTCGGGAGCCGGGAGATAGGAGACGTGGCGGTTGCCATCAGCTCACCTGGAAGGCGGAGAGCCAGCCGAGCTCGATGAACTCGGTCTGATGCGCGTGGAACATGAAGTGGCCCGGCTCGTCGTAGGTGAACTCGATCATGTGGCGCTCGGCCTGAGCCATCGAGATCGTGTCGGTGAACTCGTGAGGCACCAGCGACGTGCCCGTCCGGAAGAGGTTGAAGAAGTTCGCGTGCAGGTGGATCGAGTTGATCGGATCGAACTCGGTGAGGTTGATCACGTGGGCGCGCTGGAGCTGTCCGCGCTCGATCGGGATCGGGTCGATCATGTACGCGAAGGCGATCGAATTGATCGCGTAGACCTCGTTCTCGCCGTCGTAGTTGGTGTCGAAGCCGTTCATCACCATCACCATCTCGTGCGCTTCGGGGCGCCCCTTCTTCGGATCGACGATGAACGCTCCGTAGAGGCCGCGGTGGATGTGCTGCGGGAGCGGCACGGAGTGGCAGTGGTAGTGGTGCGTGCCGAAAGGCTCGGCGATGAAGTCGTAGACGAACGTTTCACCACTCTTCGGTTCGCCGACACCGGGCACCCCGTCCATGGCCGCCGGGTGGATTCCGTGGAAGTGCATCGTGTGCGGGTGGCCCGTCGCGTTCGTGAACGTGATCCGGATACGGTCGCCCTCCGTCGCGCGGATCGTCGGACCGGGCACACGGTTGTTGTAGGTCCATGCGTCGAAGAAGACGCCGGGGGCGACCTCGATCCTTTTGTCGACGGCGATGAACGCGTACTCCCGCACGGTGCGTCCGGACCGGTCCTTCGAAACCTCACCGCCGTCGAAATCGGTCAGCAGCTCCATGGGAGTGAAGCCGTTGCGGGCGTGATCGACTAGACCGACCGCGCCCTGGCCCCCGTGATCCATCACGTGACCGGGCGATCCAGGCATCTGCGCACGGACGATCTCACGGCCCTGGGCACGAACGAAGTCGCGGCCCCCGACGACGGCAGCACCACCGATGGCGCCGACCGCGCCCGCTCGCTTGAGGAACCCCCGTCGATCTACGCGACCCATACAGCCTCCGCGAGATCCTTCGAGAGCGCTTGCACGTCGGGCGGTCCACCGTTGATGCGCACGAACAGCGGCCCACCGATCGGTCCGCGCTCGATAACCGTGACGACGGATCCTGGTCGGATCCCGACTTTGGCGAGGAACCGAAGCAACGCGGCTTGGTCGTCCGACACTCGTTCGATCGTCACCGACGCCCCGTCGGGAACGGTCCAGAGTCGCTGCGCGGACGCCTGCGGCATCGATCCGTCCTTCCCGGGGATCGGGTGGCCGTGCGGGTCCGCCTTGGGGTCACCGAGCAACGCGGCGATCCGATCCTCGAGGTCTTCCGACAGCACGTGCTCGAGCACCTCGGCCTCGTCGTGGACGCGGTCCCACGGCACCCCGAGCGCTTCTGCGAGGTAGGTCTCGAGCAGCCGGTGGTGACGGATCACCTCGAGCGCGACCTTGCGTCCCGCGGGCGTGAGGTTGGCGCCCTTGTAGGGGGCATGCTCGACGAGGCCCATCACGGCGAGCTTCTTCAGCATGTTCGTGGCGGACGCGGCCGAGACTCCGAGGCGGTCGGCGACCGCCTGGGTCGCCACGGACCCCGACGCACCTTCCTCCTCGAGGATGTGGACGGCCTTCAGGTAGTCTTCGACGGCGGCTGTATGCGAAGGCATAAAAGAAATTTAGCCTAGACTAAGAATCCTCGCAAGTCGGCCCCGGCGCACTACGCTTCCGTGGTGGACGCCTCGAGGATCGGTGCTGCCGAACGCCACGCCTTCACCGCGCTCGTGGTCACCCTGCTGCTGGCACTGGGGAAGCTCCTGCTGTGGCTGGCCACGGGCAGCCTGGCGGTCCTGTCCCAGGCCCTCGATTCCGTCCTCGACATCGTCGCCCTCGGACTCCTCTATTACGGCGTTCGGCTGGCCGGCAAACCGGCCGACGTCAGCCACCATTACGGGCACGCCAAGGCCGAGAACCTCGTGGCGTTCACTCAGACGATCCTCCTCGTCGGGATCGTCGTGTGGGTCGCGGCCGGATCGATCCAGGCGTTGACCGGCGCCGCCCACCGCGTCGAAGCGCCGTGGTACTCGTTCGCCCTTCTGGGGCTGAGCGCGGTGATCGACGGCTTGCGTTCGAAGCGTCTCCTCGACGCCGCGAGGTCGGAACGGTCCGACGCGCTCCGCGCCGGGGCCCTCAATCTGGTGACCGACGTCGGCACCGCCGTGGTCGCGCTCGTCAGCCTGTTGTTGGTGCGGGCCGGGATCGAACGCGCCGACGCGGTCGGAGCGCTGGTCGTCGCCGCCGCGGTTGCCGTTGCCGCGTTCCGACTGGGCAAACGCTCGGTCGACGTGCTGATGGACCGGGCTCCCGCGGCGCCCCTCGAAGCGATCGAAGCCGCTGCGGGCCGCGTCCCCGGCGTCGAGGAAACGCGCCGGGTGCGCGTACGCGGCACGGGCGACCAGCTCTTCGCCGATGTCACCGTCGCGGCCGGTCGCACGACCTCGCTCGAGCGCGCGCACGACATCGCGGAAGGTGTCGAAGAAGAGATCGCACGCGTCGCTCCACACACGGACGTCGTCGTTCACGTCGAGCCGATCTCGGAGACGACGGGTTTGGTCGAACGCGTGCAAGCCGCCGCGAGCCGTACCCCCGGCGTGCACGAGGTTCACAACGTGTTGATCCACGCGTTCGACGAAGGGGGGCGCTCGAAGCTCCACGTCACGCTGCACGCCAAGGTCCGCGCAGGGATATCACTGAGCGATGCGCACGAACTGTCCGATGCGATCGAAGGGGCCGTCGAGGCCGAGCTGGACACCGACGCGCGCGTCGACACACACATCGAACCGATGCGGATGACGGCGCCGGGTCACGACGTGACCCAACAGCGCCGGGATCTCGTGACCGCGGTGAGCGCGCTCGCCGTAGAAGAGGCCGACGTGCTCGATTGCCACGAGGTCATCGTCACGGACTCCGGTGGTGACATCTCCGTCGTCGCACATGTGACGGGCCGCGGGACACTCCCGTTGACGCGACTGCACGACGCGTCGGATCGGATCGAGAAGGCTATCTACGCGCAGCACCCCGAGGTCGGCGCAGTGACGATCCATTTCGAACCGGCATAGGTTCGTTGCGCAGGACGAGCCATAACACCGCTCCAACCAGCCCCCCACCGAGGTAGACGTAGGGCGACGACTGCCCTGCACCGATGAGGAACTGCGTACGGCCGGCGAGGTTGGCAGCGAACCACAGCAGCACGGCGACCGACGCCGGCGTGGTGTACCAGCCGAAGACCCACAGGTAGCGGAGCTTCGCCTGGGGGAACTTGAGCCCGAAGAACACCACGAGGGCCGAGACTCCGGCCGTCGCACCGACGAAGGGGTCCGCGCGTGCGTCCGTGAACAGCACGTGTGCGATCTCGCCGCCGAGCGCGCCGAGAACGATGAGCATCACGAAGGTGGCGTGACCGAGCACGTCTTCGACGTTGTCGCCGAAGACGGCGAGGAAGTAGAGGTTGGCGATGAGTTGAAAGACGCCCCCGTGGAGGAAGAAGGCGGTGACGAACGTGAGCCCGCCGAGCCGGGCGGCGTCTCGAGGGATCAAACCGAGACGGTCGATGGCCTCGGGCACGAAGAACGCGTAGAGGCTGGCGACGCCGATCAGGACCGCAGCGATCCAGGTCCCCCAGGGGACGCTCTCCATCGGAGGCGGCTCGTCTTCGAGCGGAAGGCCGAGGACGCCCGGCACCATCAACATCGCTTCCTCGAGCGGGATCTCCTCTCGGTAGCGACGCCGGTAGTCGTCGGCGATCTGGCGCGCCTGCGCCCGAGCGACCGCTTCGAGGGCCTGCTCCGGCAGTCGTTGCCGGGGCGCCACCGGAAGCAGCGGTGCGGCCTCGTACTCGCCCGGATCGAACCAGACGAGCTGACATCCCTTGCAGACGTCGAGGTCGATCGAGCGCGTCGCGGCTTGGATCATCTCGCGCGAGCACGACGGACACGCGCGGCCCCCGAGCCGACCGGCCTCGACCGCTTCCGACCACAGGCGGTTGGCGTAGTCGCGCGCGACGCTCCGCCGCAGCAGTCCCATCCCGACCGTCCGTCCGCGACAGCGCGGGCACACCCAGGTGACACCGTTGGCATGCATATGCCGAGCGAGCTCGACGTTGCACTGCGGACAGAGGAGCCGGTCGGCGGTGGACACGTCGCGTTACTCGACGGCGACTTCGATCGTGTGCAAACCGCTGGCCCCGGAGGGATGCGGCGGCCGCTCCCGCGTCGTCTGGACGACGCCGGTGCCGTCGGTCGCACGGCACATCACCACCGCGGTGCCATCGGTCTCCGGCGTCCACCGATACGCCCACAGGCGCCACGAGTTCTCGGCCGCGGGCCGCTTCAGCTCGGCCTCGTTCCACGTCTCGCCGCCGTCGACCGAGACCTCGACCTTGTCGACGCCGCGCTCCCCCGCCCACGCGACGCCGGCGATCCACATCTGCTGTCCCTCTCGCACGGTCTGACCGTGGTCGGGGACATCGATGCGCGACTGAGTCCTAACGATCGCTTCGTCGGACCAGCCCCGCTGCATCCAGTAGCCCTTGTAGTCGCGCGCCACCAGTTCGATCGAACGGAGCCATTTCACGTTCTTCATCCCGTAGATCGCCGGGACGCGCACGCGACACGGGAAGCCGTGCCCTTGCGTAAGCGGTTCGCCGTTCTGTGACACCGCGAGGATCACCGACGGATCCATCGCCGCCTCGAGCGGTATCGAGTCCTTGTAGCCGTCCGCCGCGGTGAACACGACGTCAACGACATCGCTGAGCGGTTCCGCTTCCTCGAGCACGTCCCGCAGGCGCACGCCGCCCCACGCGGAATGACCCACGAGCGGTCCGCCCACCTCGTTCGAGATACAGGTGAGCACGGAGAGGTCCTCGACCACCTCGTAACGTTCCTGAAGGCTCGTGAACGTCAGCTTCATCTCGTTGGCGATGAGACCTTTGACCGTCAGCGTCCATCCGGCCGCCTCGACGAGCGGCTTCACGAGGTCGATGTCGACGATGTAGTGGTCCTCGGCGGACGTCACCTCCGGCGAGATCCCATCTACTTCGGGGAAGTCCCCACCCGACGGGAGCGCCGCGGGATCGGCCGGCCCGACGAGCGTGACGTTGCGGTCCGGTCCCGCGAGACGACGCGCGAT
>JBOGWY010000078.1:0-4254 GCA_050694015.1 Actinomycetota bacterium
CCCAGCCCGATGCTTGCGTGAGCGGCGCATCGCGATCTCTCGGCTCGAACCCGCGCCCGTGGTCCATCACCTCGACGCGAACGACGTGGTCGGAGGTGGTCACGCGCAGGCGGATGCCTTCGCCGTCGGCCAGATCGGCATGGCGGACACTGTTCGACACGAGCTCGGTGACGAGCAGACGGACGTCGTCGACGGTGACGGCGATACCTGCGTGTGGTTCGAGATCGACGGTAAGGGTTAGCGCAGGCGCCTCTCGCACGACCGGAAACGATCGCGCCCCGGGCCGCCGACGCATCTATCGCGTCCCGGGCCACCGACGAGATCGTCGTTCCCGGCTCCGCCCTTGATGACGTCGCGTCCTCTGGCTCCGAAGATGTCGTCCCAGCCACCTTCGCCGAGGCCGCGGTCGTGGCCGGCTCCCAGGCGTATCTCGTCGTCTCCCCCGCGGCCCGACACGACGTCGTTACCGCCGAAGGCACAGATGACGTCGTCGCCGCGCGTGCCGCGTAATGTCTCGCTGCGGTTGGTACCGGGCACGACGTTCTGCCCGGGCTCCGCGGGACAGCGTCCGCCGCCGGTCGGACCAGGCGACGTCGTGGACTCGCTGGGTGAGCCGCCCGGTGACCCGGTCGTGTTCGACCCCGTCGGTGACGGGCTTCGGCTCGTGCGGGTCGGAGTCGGCACGGGAGTGCCGCTCGAGGGCGATGACCTCGTCCCTTCGTGTTCGAAGTCGAACATGACGTCGTTGGTGAAGATCTTCGTCCAGACGAGATCGATGTTGCCAGAGAATCCGGACCAGTCATTCTCACCGCAGCCGTCCTGGGGATGGTTCTCGAGAGGACCGGCGACGATCCGGAGCGTGACGATCTCGGCCTCCGGGAACCGCGCACGGTATTGCGTCAACGTCTGCCGCGTGTTCTGCAACGCGCCGGATTCGGCCTCGCGGTCGGTCGTCGACCACCAGCGCGCACTCGAGCTCTTGACGTCGTATTGGTCCCAGACGCCCGGCTCAACCTCGTTATGGAACCGAGGTTCATATACGAGCGAATCGTCCTGCGTCCCGTCGTTGTTGCGATCGATGTCGAGGACGAGATAAGGGGCCCGACGCGCTTGGGTGGTCTGGTTCGGGCCCGGGATCTGAACGTTCGCCCAATACCTCAGTCGCCCATCGCTCGCAGTGATCTCCTCGAGGTTGAACCCGGCGAATCGCTCCGTGCTGATCTCGACGCGGCTGTTTCCGTTCGGGCCTAGAGCGAAGTTCAGGCTTCCGGTGCCGCGGGGGGGAACAGGTGGCCCCACGACGAAGTTGACCTGCCCCGTCTCCGCGCCGGTCCCACCGCACACGACTCCCTCCTGGATGTCCCACTCCGCATGGTTGTCGGGGGTGACGACCTCCACCGACGTGGCTCGGGCGGGGGTCGCCCAGTAAAGGCCGACGTATACGAGCGCGCACATCACGATCACCAGCGAAAGGCGAGCCAAAGCTCGTGATCTCGAGATGGTGATCATGGCCTTAGTGAAGTTCTCAGGTCAGGCCGAGGATGTCTAGTAGCTCCAGGTGATCGTCGATTATCACGCGAGCCTCGGGAGCGTCGCTCATGTCGTCGTGCACCCCGCGGAAACGCACCGCGTGCATGCCGACGTCGTGCGCCCCGGCGATGTCCGTACGGCGCAAGTCGCCGATGTGGACGGCCTCGGGCGGACGCACGCCGAGTTCGGCGAGCGCCTTGGCGAAGATCTCCTCGCCCGGTTTGGGCACTCCGACCTCGTCCGAGAAACAGAGGACGTCGAGGTAGTCGCAGAGCCCGCAGTCCTCGAGCAACCCGCGCACGACGCGTCCGGGCGTGAATCCCGTGTCGCATACGAGCCCGAGCCCGATGTCCTTGCTCTTCAGCGCTTCGAGTGTCTCCTTCGCGTTGTCCACGGCTTCGACTCCGTGGCTCATGCTGGCTTCTTCGAACTCGCGGGTGAGCTCCGCGATCGCGTCGTCATCGAAGATGCCGCGCGCTTCGAGGCAGTAGGCCGCCATGCGACCGGGCCCGAACGTCTCCACCTGCTTCCATGCTTCGTCGTGCCTGGCCCACGCTTCATCCATCAGGGCGCGAGCTTCGTCGTCGGTCAGGTCCAGGAAACGATTAAGGGCGCTTACGCGGTGGTTGTAAGCGCCCTCCCAGTTGCGGTCCTTAAGCAAGGTTCCCCAGCAGTCGTAAGTAACTGCTCGGATGCCGTCCACTCTCTTCATGCACCACTCCCCTCGCTTGTGAGTCGTCCGGGCTGATCCATGGGTTGGTTCGGTAAGGAGCGTACTCCTTGGTTGTGACATGCGGCAGTCAGAAAGGCCACCTTTCCACGATGGCGACGGCCCACCGGCGCAGTCGCGTCACATCGTCGTCGCCGAAGGCGTCCAGCTCGCCGCTCTCGACGTCCACGAGGCCCACGATCGGCCTGCCGTGGACATCATTCGAGACGACGGGACGGCCCGACGCCACCGCCCCGCCCAACCCTTGGTCGGCCGGGAAAGCGGGCGTGAGCCCCACTCCACTCCACCCGAGAGCCGCGATCTCGTCGCTCTGGACGCCATACAGGCCCACCCAACGGTAGTCGCCGTCGGCCCGTATCACCTCGGCCACGGCGTCGTAGCGGTTCCGAGGGGCCTCGCCCTCGAGGGCACGGGCGAGGGCAGCTTGTTCCGACATCGCCGGGAAGCCTACACGAACGTACGTTCGCATCTAGGAAAGTCGCGCCGTCCGGGAGCCCAGGTACGAAGAAGCGTCAGCTCAGACGCCGGCGGTCTTTCTTCACCACGCACGTGCCGGTCGCGCGCGCCACCACCTCGGGGTTCTCGTACAGGTCCGCCGCGGAATCGGAGATGTCGGGGCGCGGCCCCGCGTACTTCACGGCCTCGGAGTTCATCTCCCGTGACGTCGTGCCCAGGCGCGTGATCGTGGCCCGGACCTCGACGAAATCCCCGGCGTGCACGGGGGCCAGGAACTCGACGTCGGAGTAGCCGGCGAGCAGGCCTTCGTCGCCGTCGGAGCGGACGCACAGTTCCGTGGCGACGTCGCCGAACAGCTCCATCACCCGTCCGGCGGCCACGAGATCACCGCCGTAGTGCGCGTCGGCCTGCGAGAGGCGGAGCCGGAGGACCGCGCTGAGACCCTCGCTCATGCCGATGCCTTCGCGACGACCTTGGACGCGAGGTAACTCGCCACTTCAGACGGCAGGGTGCCGCGTCCGAAGATGCGGTCGTAACCGAGTTCGGCGGCCTGCTCGGGGGTGAAGCGAGGGCCGCCGCCGACGAGGATCACTCCGTCCCGGAGTCCCGCCCCTTCGAGCGCCTCGCGCACCTCGCGCAGATGCACGATGTGCGCGTCGCGTTGGGTCACGACCTGGGAGATCAGGACCGCGTCGGCATGGTGCTCGTGGACCGCGCCGACGATCTCGTCGGGCGTGACCTGCGAGCCCATGTTCACCACCTTCATCTCGGGGAAATACTCGAGCCCGTGGTCCCCCGCGTAGCCCTTCATCGAGAGGATCGCGTCGAGTCCCACCGTATGAGCGTCGGTGCCGGTGCACGCCCCCACCACGATGAAAGGCCGTTTGAGGGTTTCGCGCAGGACGCGGTTCACCTCCTGATACGAGAGCAGCGGGAAGTCGCGCTCCTCGATGACGATGGCGTCGGGATCGATGGTGTGTTGCGTCGCCCCGTACACGACGAAGAAGGTGAAGTCCGCTCCCATGCCCTTCATATGAACGACCTGTGGTCGCGCGAATCCCATCTTGCGAGCGAGCTCGAGCGCGGCCTGACGGGCTCGCTCCGACGCGGTCATCGGGAGCGTGAACGAGAGCTGCACGAGACCGTCGCCGGTCGCATCGCCGTACGGCCTGATCTCCATCAGCTGAGCCCCAGTCGGCTCGTCAGCTCGTCGTTGATCGGGTTCACGTAGGCGGCGTCGCGGCGGATCACGCCGTCGAGTCCCTTGCCGCCGGTGCGGGTTCGAACGGTGTCGGCGAACATCCCGGCCTCGATAGCTTCGAACATGCCGATCTCGGCGACCTTGCGGAGCATCTGCCGGCATTCCTCGAGGACCTGCGCGGCCCTGCGCTCGACATCACCGCCCGGCTCGAAGCGGACCTCACCTGCGAGCCCGGCCGCGCCACCGAAGACGTAACGGGCGTTCTCCAGCGCCAGGTCGCGGTCCGACAAGAACGGCGTGTGGATGCCCTCGGTCATCATGCCGAGCAGGATGATGT
>JBOGWY010000079.1:0-16698 GCA_050694015.1 Actinomycetota bacterium
GTCCTATCGGATACGACGCCGGTGGTCGTTACCGGATCTATATCAAGAGCGGCTGCGCGCGATCCGACACTTCGCCGGTCGGGACGGATTCGATCTTTTCGGGACGGGATGGGACCGTCTCCGCGCCCCCGGAAGCGTTCGCGAACAGGTCGAGAGCTCGTACAAGGGACCGGTAGCCGACAAGATCTCCGCGATGCGGGGCTACCGGTTCGCTCTCTGCTACGAGAACACGAGCTTTCCCGGCTACATCACGGAGAAGATCTTCGATGCCATCTTCGCAGGCGCGATACCCGTCTATCTCGGTGCGCCGGACGTCGGGGACTACGTCCCCGCGGAGGTGTACGTGGATGTCAGGAATCTCCGCGACCACGAAGGACTCGAACAACGCCTTCGCTCGATGCCTGCGGACGAGGCAGAAACGAAGAGACGCGCGGCACGCGATTTCCTGAGGTCGCCGGCGTTCGACAGGTTCAGAGCGGAGCACTTCGTGGCAGAGCTCTCATCCGCCGTTCGGGCGACCCTGGAAACGTAGGAACGATCTATGGGCCGAAGCGAGACGTTGAGGGTTCTCCATTTCTCGTTCCCTTATCCGCAGTACGTACGTCAGTTCTACGAGTCTCGACCGGGGCTCAGTCGGCGCACGTTCGACGAGCAGGACACCGAGCTGAAGGCAGATCATTTCGGCGGCGCCTCGCCCGGCTGGCCTTTCTGGTTGACCAAACTCGGGTACGAGACGCGGGACCACTCCGCATCCATCAAAGGCCTTCAAGAAACGTGGGCGCGTGAGCATCGCATCGAGTTCGGCCCCGATAGATGGATGTTGGATATCGCTCGCGCCCAGGTTCTCGACTTCAACCCTCACGTGCTGGCGATCAATCCGCAGTCCGTGCCGAAAGCGTGGCTCAGGGAACTGCGGAACGACGCTGCTTCTCTCAAGATCGTATTGAGTCGATACAGCTCACCGGATACGGACGTGGATCGCTTTGCGCTCAGCGACCTTGTTCTATCCGGCGATCGTCGTCAGGTCGATCAGTTGCGCGCTCGTGGCATCCGCGCCGTGCTACAGCACCACGGTTTCGATACGAGGGTCCTTGATCGCCTCCCCGCGTCCGCTACGTGTGAGCACGATGTGCTCTTCACCGGCCAGCTTCACAGGCAAGAGGGATTCCACCTCTACAGAGCCGAGGTCCTGAAGGCGCTCTCGGACGCAGGAGTTCCCCTGGAACTTAGGTTGCTTGCCTCGGAGAGCGACAGGACTGAACGGATCAAGTTGGTCGCGAGACGAGCGGCGTGGAAAATGTCCGCGGCAACTCGGCGGCTCGGGGTGTCCGAGCGGACGATCGCCCGCATGCCTGGTCTGAGTCGGGCGCTCTCGTCGCCCCGTCCTCCACGGCCTCTGGACCGGCAACTTCGCCGGTCGATCGCCACACCCATCTTCGGGTTGGAGATGTATCGCACGCTTGCTGCCAGCCGCGTCGCGCTGAACGTCCACGCCGACGTGTCGGTGGAGGACGCGAACAACCTGCGGCTGTGGGAGGCGACGGGCGTGGGCACTTGCTTGTTGACAGACGCAAAGCAGAACCTCGACGAACTCTTTGAGGTGGGCAAGGAGATCGTCGCATTCGATTCGTCGGAGGATTGCGTAGAGAAGGCTCGCTGGTTGCTTTCGGATCCCGCGGCGCGAGCCGAGATCGCGGCCGCCGGACAGCGTCGAACGCTGCGTGACCACACCTATGAGCAACGAGTTATCGGTCTGGACGAGGCGATCCGAGAAGCAATGGACAACGCGTAGACCGATCTCACTACTAGCGAGTGAAGACCGCGGCTCCCTTCTCGAGGGGTAGGTATTCGGCTGTGAAGTCGGAGAACTCGTGCGACCACGTGTCGAAGACGCGGCGTCCGGCTTCTCTATCGACGTCGTCCATGACAACAAACGCGGGGGAAGCGAGCCGTTCATAGAAGAATGGGAGCGCGTCGTCGCGCGCTCCACCTCTGGGCCCGTCAACGAAGAGTAGGTCGACGTGGCTTAGGTCCTGCATAACTGAGTGGTCGTACCAATCGGCGACTAGAGCGATGCGGATTGAGACAGGAAGTCCCCGGACGTCGGGAAGAAACGCCCGGTCCTGCTCGATGGAGATGAGACGACCCTGTGGCGAGAACCGTTTGAGGGCATGTCCGAGAACGATGGTCGACGACCCCGCACCTAGTTCAACGACGTTCATGGGTCGTGTGTCTCGGACGAGGTGAACGAGATAGAGAGCGAGGTCTGCCGACAACGCCCACCCGCCGAACGTTGGCGGCTCGATACCGAGCAATCGGCCGACTCGCCATCTGTCGACCATTCGGTGAAGGGAACCCGTCATCGCTCTCGGACCCCGAGCTAGATCGTCATGTCGTAGCTGAGTTTCTGCATCGTGTCGCCGATGTTCGTCTCGATCGCTTCGATGCTCGGGCGCGGAAGCTCTTCCGTCCAGGCGCCCGCGACCCCTCGTCTCGCGGTGGTTCCGGGAGTGGCATCTCGCGACCGAGCCTCCGCTGCTCTGAGCTTCGTCATGGACGATCTTGCTATCGCCTGTTCCGTCTCGGCACGCGTCCACTCCACGCCTAGCAACCCGGCGATGCGCGCCAGCTCACCGGTGGGGTCGGTCACTAAATCCTCATATCGGAGCAATAGGAGGGACGGGGAATCGCCACGCGTCGCGAGCCAACTCTCTACATGTTCCTTCCAACTTCCGTGGCGGGAACCGGCCCCCCTTAGGTACGTCGGCATCCACTCGTCGATCGTCAGACTGGGTGGAAGCCCGCCTCGATCTCTTTGATAGTGGAAGAACGAGACCGCGACGTCGCGCGGGTCTCGCACAAGGTAGATCATGCGTGGATAGCGAGGGTCGAAGTACTCGTGGCTCTTCATCACTCGGGGATCGGGAATCCGTTCCAGATTGCGCGCGGACGTCTTGTAGATGTCGGGAACCACGCGCGCAAGGGTTTCCAGCGTGTGAGTTACGTCCGGGCGCAAGAGATTCGCCAGCAGGAATCGGAGCCAGGTATTTCCGGAACGTGGGTAGGACGTCAGCAAGACGTCTCCGTCCCGGATGCGTACATCGCGACCCGGCGGCGTCAGCCTCGCGGCTCGTTTAATTCCGTCGATCAGTCGTTGCATGACGATTCCGTTCGTAGTGCGTCCGCGCGTTAACGTGTGCACGCGACGGTAGATGCTATCCGTCGATCTTCACGTTCATCGAGCGTTATCGGGGTCCAGACATGCTGGCACATGCAATGGAGATGAGTACGGCGAAGGGGCAGCCCGTTCACGAGATCCTGTTCTCGTGTCTCGATCCAGATGAGGACGCGCCCATCGTTGTAGACGCCGGCGCGCGCAGTGGGATGTTCGACCTCCCGCCGAGTTACGCGTCAAGGGCACAACTCGTTGCTTTCGAGCCGAATCCCGCTGAGTTCCAGAAACTGAACGAGTCCGATCCGGGCTCCCGTGGTGCCCCACCGCGATTCCGCTCGGAACGCTACGTGGATTCGGCCCTTTGGGACGACGAGACCGAGCGCACGCTCTACATCACGGCCGGCCGCGGTGCCACGACGATGATGGGCCACGCGGACCGTGACATCGTCGACAAGATCTATCGAGAGGGTGAACCCCGTTCGTTCTACGAAATGGCTCTGCGTCACGTTCGAACGACGCAGATCAAGGCGCGGAGACTCGACGGACTGTTCGACCCGAACGACACGGTTGATTATCTGAAGATCGATGTTGAAGGTGCCGAGCTCCGCGTGTTGCGCGGCGCGGACGGTCTCCTCAGCCGGGGCAAGGTTCTTCTAGTGCGCTCCGAGTTCGTGGTTGTTCCGTACTACGAGGCCCACCCGTTACTCGGTGACCAACACGCGTTCCTCGATGATCATGGCTTCCGCCTTATCGCCATCGAACTGGGTCACCCCGGGTATTCACGAGGCCCTACCCGGATCCCCAGGAGTCAGGATCGCCGTCTCGTGACGTCAGGGGATGCGGTGTTCATCGTCGATCCGGACAAGACATCTCTCGACCCTGTCTCGGCACACCGACTTGGTGTGGTCTCTATCGCGCTTGGTTTCTCGTCCCTCGGAGTCAGCCTGTTGCGCGACGCCGAGCTTCTCGAGTCGCGAACGATCGACGAGATCGAGACGGTTCTTAGCCGCGTGCCCCTCCGACGTCGAGCCGCATCCCGCTGGCACGCTTTCCCGCAACTGATCGGTCGAGTCTCCGCACGCCTGAAGCGTTGAAGGGATCTCGTCATGGATCGATCAGTGACAGGAGCTTTTGGAAATGCTTGCCGAACTCGTAGACTTCTTCGTAGCACCTATACGCGTTCGCGCTGAAACGTTCCCATTCCTCGTCGATAACCGACAGGGCGTCACCTACCTCGTCGACGCTTTCGACAACGATGCCGCATCCGTACTCCCGGACAACCTCTGTGATGCCTGGGAGATCGAGCGTCACGACCGGCAAACCACACTTGAGATATTGGCCGATCTTGCCGGATGATCCCGGCATCGTGAGGTTCAGGCCTTCGCTCGTGTCGTAGACGACCAGTCCGATTCGGCCGGATGCGACCAGCCGATCGAGCTCGTCATACGGGACGGGAGTCAGAGAGAAGGAGACGCGTTGTCCACCTTTCTCTCGGACGAGTTCGATGAACGGGTCGTCGTCGGGACGGGTCTTTCGCTCGTGGAACACCAGATGCCACTCGTCGGGCCATCGCGTCGCTGCTTCTGCCAGCTCGGCGGAGAAAACACGTGGGGCGATCATCCCGATGTGAAGAGCGACTGTGGCTTCCGGTGGCAGGTCGAGACGGTTGTTGAGAAGATCGGATCGGTCCCGCACCGCGGCCCCTAGCGGCCCGTTCGGGATTTGCACCGTTGTCCCGGCACGTACGCCACAGACCTCGACCAGCGCCTTTGCTCGGTACTCGTCCTGCACCACGCTCGCGCGCGCACGTTCGTAGCTCGCCCGGTGGAGGCGCCGGGAGATCCGAGCGCCGAGCTTGTTGCCCACGGCCGGCGGATGGATCTCGAGTGACCAAAGGATCACCGCGACGCGTCGCAAGATGTTCAAGGCGTGCGCGACGATCAATCCGTTGATATCGACGCCGATGATCGCTCTGTACCGGCGGCGTCGCGCGGAGCGCAGACCGAACAGGATGAATCCGAGGCGACCTCCCGGCGAGCGCAGTCTGGAGGAGACGCGGCGACGTTCCGTGTGGTTGGGCTGCTGAACGAACACCTGTACCGAAGGCCCCAGGTCGGGCGACTCTGCAAATTCCGATGGCGAGGCTCGAGTGATCACGTCGACCTCGTAACCGTGATCGACGAAGCACCGAGCCGCGTTTATCAAACTTGGAGCGACGCCCAGGTAGCCTTCCCAGAAGACGATCGCGACCCGCGGCTGAGTTTCCATGACGGCGCTACGACGCGCTATCGGAGCCGACGGGCCGTGACTGCAATCACTGTTGTGGCATCCTCCATAGTGGATCGCAGCATCATCAATGGGCTATTCGAAAGCGAGAAAGTTTTCACATGAACCCCTTGGCCGAGCCTCGCACCATATGCCGTGTCTGTCGGCACACGGAGCTGATCCCCATCCTCAATCTGGGAACGCAATTCATCTCGAACTTCGTCGATTCCCCTCAAGAGGACCAACCGAAGGCTCCGCTTGAAGTGGTCCTCTGTGACCCCGCGTCCGGCGGTTGCAGCCTGTTGCAATTGCGCCACACGACACCCGCCGACCTCCTCTACCGGCACTACTGGTACCGGTCGGTCGTGAACCGCACTATGCAGGTGGCGCTGCGGGATATCGCCGAAAGCGCCGAGTCCCTCGTCGCCCTGGACCCGGGCGATGTCGTCCTGGACATCGGCTGCAATGACGGGACCTTGTTACGCACGTTCTCGAACCCGGACATCAAACGCGTCGGATTCGAGCCGGCTCGCAACCTGATCGAGGACGCAGAGGTCGAGACAACCCGTATCTTCAATGCGTTCTTCAACGCGGCCGACTTTGTTGAAGAGTTCGGCGGCGGCGGCGCGAAGGTCATCACGAGTATCGCCATGTTCTATGACCTCGACGAGCCAAACGAGTTCGTGGGCGACATCAAGGCCTGCCTCGATCGAGATGGTGTGTGGATAATCCAGATGGCCTACCTGCCGACGATGCTCGAACACAACATGTTCGACAACATCTGTCACGAGCATCTCGAGTACTACTCGCTGGGGTCTCTCGAGCACCTTCTTCAGAGACACGATCTGGAGGTCTTTGACGTCCTCCTGAATGATGTGAACGGCGGGAGTTATCGTGTGTACGCGCGGCATTCAACGAGCAGGCGTGAAGGCAACGGTTTCGCGCGCGCGCGCGTCAACGCCCTTCGTGCGATGGAACACAACCTCCATCTCGAAGAAGAAACCGTCTACAAGGACTTCGCGTCTCGAGTCCTCGAGATCTGCAGTGATCTGCGCAACTTCATCGAGTGGGAACGTGAGCAGGGGAAGAAGGTGTACGCGTACGGTGCCTCTACTAAGGGGAACACGATGCTCCAGCTTGCCGGTCTAGACCACACTCTTATCGACGCGGCCGCTGAGCGGAATCCAGATAAATGGGGCCGCGTGACCGTGGGAACTGCGATACCGATCATCTCTGAGGAGCAAGCGCGGGCGGATCGACCCGACTACTTCCTCGTTCTGCCCTGGCACTTCCTTCGCGAGTTCCGGGACCGTGAATCCGAATTCCTCGAGCGAGGAGGGCAGTTCCTCGTCCCCCTCCCCGAGCCGCGCCTTATCGGTGCGTACGGGTCGCGGCCGCTCCCGAAAGTAACCTCAGACCTGTCGCACGCGACCTGATCTCGCGTAGAGCTGCCGGCTGTCCTGGAGACGTTCTCGCATGCGGTCGGCGCTGATCACCGGCATCCTCGGGCAAGACGGCTTTTATCTGTCGCGCTTACTGCTCGATAAGGGCTACCGGGTCTTCGGCTTGGTCCGGCCCGACTCTGCAGAGACGGAGCGTTTGCACGTGGACCTCGCCCGTGTGGCGGCCGTGGAGGGCGACCTGCGTGACGAGACTTCACTGATCGCGGCGCTGCACGCCAGCGAGCCCGATGAGGTCTACAACCTGGCGGGTCCGTCCTTCAAGCCTTCCTCACGGCGCCGCCCCGTGGAAGCGGTCGATGTACTAGGGATAGGCGTTCTCCGATTACTCGACGCGATCCGTGAGACCGCACCGCGCGGCATCCGTTTCGTGCAGGCATCCTCGAGTGAGATGTTCGGGGATCCCGCCGTGAGTCCGCAGGACGAATCGACGCCGCTGCGTCCTAGCGATCCATACGCGGTCGGAAAGAGCTTCGCTCACAATCTCGTCGGCATGTATAGAGACCTATTCGGTGTGCATGCTTCGGCGGCCATCTGCTACAACCACGAATCTCCTCGACGGCGACCAGAGTTCGTTACGCGTTCGATCTCCCGGGGCGTTGCGAGGATCGCTGCGGGTCTGGCAGAGGACCTAACCGTAGGTTCCCTGACCTCCGCCCGCGACTGGGGCTTCGCGGGGGACTACGTCGAGGCGATGTGGTTGATGACCCAGCAGGAACGGCCGGCGGATTACGTCATAGCGACGGGCGAGACCCACACGGTGGGGGACTTCTGCCGCGTGGCCTTCGCGGCCATCGGAGTGGATGGATGGGAGTCGCGTGTCGTGCTCGATCCCGAGCTTAGCCACTCGAACGACACGGTGCCGTTGGTGGGTGACATCACAAAGGCATCTCGGTTACTCGGATGGCGACCGATGGTGTCCTTCGAAGAACTCGTCGACATGATGGTGCGTCACGACCTCGAACTGCTGCACGCTTCGAGTGCGTAAGAGATGAACTCCGCCGCGCGTTGACGGCGCGTTCTTTCGGTCACTTCTGCTGCCTCGCGCTCGGCCCGTTCATCCGGTCCGGGCCTGAGGTTCTCAAGCGCGTCGCCGAGTACGCTCGCCAGAGATCTCGAGGAGCCAACCTCGAAGAGGATTCCTTCGGGGGCCTGCTCGCGGTGCACGGGGATGTCCGAGAGGATTACCGGGCGACCGACCGCCTTTGCGTCCTCGACCACCGTGCTCCAGCCTTCAAACGTTGACGGCTGGATGACAGCGGCTGCATGTCTGAGTATCTGGATCTGATCCGCACGAGAAACAACGCCCAGGAACTTCACTTGGTTGGCGAGCCCCTCTCGCTCGATGAGACTTATCAGCCTCGGAACGTGATCAACGTCGCGTGGATCGCTCATGGTTCCCGTACACACAACGGTTGGGGTCTTGCCAACCTTTCGAAGCGATGCAAGAGCTTCGAAGAGAGTGGAGTGACCCTTATGCGCCCAAAACTGGTTCGGAACGTATAGATAGAAGTCCGGAAGATCGAACGCCTGATGCGGATCCCGGCCGCCTTCCTCCGCATCCGTGAGCGTCGTACAGAAGGACCAAACGCGCGGCATCGCCGACGCAGAGGGGTACAGGCGTGCGAAGTCCGACAGCGCACTTTGACTGCTCAGGATGACGACGCCTTTGCTTCCGGCGACATCGGCAAACCTCCGGTCGCGGCTAGCCTTCTCCTCCGGACTGAAGAACTGCGGGAGGTGGATGTGCTGGAAGTCCGGTATCCACTGCATCTGCGGTGTTCCCGGGATGGGTCTCCCGAATCCCGGATAGGTGACGTCTAGTCCCCGGAACGCAGCACTGAGAGGCTTCCCGATCGTGGGTTGAACGACGCGGCGCGTGAACCGTCTCGCCTTCAGGGCCACCTCGGCGAGCCACGACGGAACGGAGGGGGCCGCGAGCTCCACGAAGGCAAGGTCGGAGAGGTCGCGAGCGCGTTCGACACTCACCACGTTTACCGGTAGGAGGCGCACGATCGGCCGCTGTTCCTCCGGAAGGGACGACAGTGTGTAGACGAGATTGCGCACGTAGATGAATCCCCCCGGCCACCCTGGGTCGTAGCCGGCTTCGATCCCGATCCGCCGTCGGGGCGTAGATATCATCGCTCGACGCCGGCTCGGACGAACGACTTGAAGCGACGCCCCACGATCGGGATCAAGGCGATCGCTGCGCGACGAGTGTCGATCCGGAAGGCGGCCGACGGCGCGGCGGCGAGGAATCCCTGCCATCGCCGGCCCGGCTCACCGCGCGGCGGTCGCGTCGCGCGCCACAGGAATCGCAGACCCGAGAGTCGGTACGAGAACGCCAGACGAGCGTCGTCTAGGCGGCGGCGCTTCACGCCGCGCGTGGAGCGCATACGTCCGTGCCGGCCCGATATCTCATCGAGCTCGGCCATCGCTCGTTCCCGCGCGTGCTCCCCGGAGGTGAGGCGAGTCTCATGTTCGCCTTCGTAGGCGAGCACCTCCTCGATCCGGTGACCCGGATACCGACTTGAGATACGCATCCAGTACTCCATGTCGGCGGCGAGGTGCAGCGACTCGTCGAACCCCCCGAAGGCTTCGGTCACCTCTCGTCGCCAGAAGACGGTCGGTTGACCGATCAGTCCACCGCGCCTTAAGTACTCGGCATCGAATGACGGGTAGAAGACAAGGGTTCCCACACCCGTGGACTCGTCGACATTGAGCATGTCGCCGTAGACGAATCCGACGTCTTTCCTGCGAAGGAGCTCGTCCACCGCCACGCGTACGCTGTACGGGAAGTAGCGGTCGTCGGTGTTGAGGTAGGCGAGGACCTGACCGCCGGCGAGGCGCAACCCCTTGTTAACGGCTTGATACATGCCTTCGTCCGGTTCCGAGATCCACCGGAGTCCATCTGATCTTTCGTATCGGGCGAGGACCTCGCGAGTGTCGTCTTCAGATCCACCGTCGACGACGATGTGCTCGATATTCGGGTATGTCTGCGCGCGGACCGATTCGATCGTGCCTTCGAGGAGACTCGCTCTGTTCAAGGTCGGCGTAACGATCGTCACGAGGGGAAGCTGTGGGTCTGAAGCGATCAGCGAGTCATCTCCTCGAACAGCGGGTTCCGAGCGAGCAGCTCGTCGAAGGTTCCCGTGTCGATCTGCCGACCTCGATCCAGCACCATGATCCGGTCGCACCTTCGGACCGTCGTCAGACGATGGGCGATCATGATCAGCGTGTAGGCGCCGTGGAGTGCCTCCAGTCCATCGATCAGTTCGGCCTCGGTGACGTTGTCGAGGGCAGACGTTGCTTCATCGAAGATCAATACCTGAGGGTTCCCGTAGAGGGCGCGAGCGATCGCGACGCGTTGCCTTTGGCCGCCGGACAGGCGTACGCCTCGTTCGCCGACCACTGTGTCGAGACCCTGAGGGAGTGATTCGATCAGGTCTGACAACTGAGCCATCTCCACTGCCCTGGCTATCGCGGTGTCGTCGATGAAGTCCTTCTCGACGCCGAACGCGATGTTGTTCTTTAGCGAATCATCGAGAAGGAACATCGTCTGAGGAACCATCCCGAGATTGCCCTGCCATGCCCGCACGTGCTCGTGGATCGAGACTCCGTCAACCGCGACGTCACCCCCCGTCGGTGTCAGCAGACCCAGGAGGATGTCGGCGACCGTGCTCTTGCCTGCTCCCGTGGACCCGACTATGCCGACCCACTCACCCCGCCTGATCGCGAACGACAGATCATCCAGGACCTGCGGGCGATCGGTGTCGTAAGCGAAGCTGACATCGACGAACGCGATCTCACGTTCGAACGGGAGGGGATCTGGGGCTTCCCCGTGGACGGGAGCAGCCTCCTTGAACGTCTCGAGTTCAGCATGGATGTCCTGCACAGCAGGTGCGCCGAACTTGAAGCTGTTCACATTCGCGATCACACGATTGAGAGACGGCATTATCCGAAGTCCGGCGTATGCGAACAGGCCCAGGACGGCGAGAGCCTCCTGCAACGAACGCCCGGTCGTCACCGTCACGATCAAGAAAACAAGGATAAGGAGGACAAGGGTCGTTTCGGCGGACACGCGAGGGATCTCCGCGAGCGCGGACCTCAGATAGAACGCTCGTGCCGACATCGCACGATGGATGGCGAAACGTTGCTTGAAGAAGGACTCGCGTCCGAACACCTTCACCTCACGTAGCCCCTGCATGCTCTCCTGTAGAGCTTGAAGGGTCGTTCGTCCGGTCTCCTGCATCGTCATCCCAAGGCGGAAGGTCCGCGGAAGGATGAGCCTCAACAAGACAAGGCTTATCGGAGCAAGTAGGACGATCGCGAGCGTCGTGGTCAAAGGTGACGCTAAGAACAAGGCCGCAAGGACGCCAAGTACGAGGAAGGATTCCGACGCTGCCAGGACGCCCGGGATGAATGCCATCTGTACGACTTGACCAACCGAGACGTGCGCGTTGCGGATCGTTTCGGCCGAGTTCCGTTGAAGGTGGAATGCGTACGGCATCTGTAGATACCCGCCGAGTAAGCGGGTTGCGAGACGGGCGCCGGCGTTTTGGGCAACGCGGTTCTGCCAGTACGCCTGCAGCAACAAGAAGATGGCTCGAACCAGATAGAAGACCCCGATCAGGATCGCGGCGCGGACCAAGAACTCGTTGTCGGAAAGGCCCGGGAACCGCGCTCGGATGTCGCCGACGATGGGGAGATCCACGCCCTGTGTGGGCGCAGTGATCGACGCTACGAGCGTGAATATGAGAAGCGCTCCCGCGGTCTCCATCACGCCCGCGACCGCGGCGAGGCCGACGAGGACGGCCCACTTGTAGCGGTGTCCGGGCTCGATGAGCTCTATCGCCTTGCGCAGGCTCTCTCCCTGGAGTCGCTTCACGCCTTCATCTTGAAGCATCCCTAGAGGCAAGTCGTGTCTACGCTAGGCGGGTTCTCAGTTGGATCGCATGGAGTTGCGGATGAACGAGGAGAGCTTGCTCTGGGTGACCGGGGGCCGGGGATTCGTCGGCCGTCGGGTCGCTCGCGCGTTCGCTGCCCGCGGATGGACGGTTTCGGGCTTGGGGCGCGGGGAATGGACCGACCACCTCGACTGGGGAGTGCAGCACTGGCTCTCAAGTTCCGTTTCCGATGCGGCCCTGGATACGTGGTTGGAAGCGACGGGGCGTCCCGACGCTGTGTTCCATGCTGCCGGTAGCGGCACTGTCGCCCAAGCGGTCGCTCGACATCGCGAGGCGTTCGCGGACACGGTTACGTCGGCGTTCGATGTGATTGAGTTCCTTCGCACGAAAGCGCCCGAGGCGGTGCTCGTTTATCCCTCGAGCTGCGCGGTCTACGGCCAGGCGACGCTGCCGACGCCTGAGAGTGCCCCCTTAGCACCCGTTTCTCCGTACGGTTCGCATAAGGCCGCGGTCGAGTCTCTCCTCGACCGGGCAAGCACGACGTTCGGACTGAGGTCGGCGATCATCCGTTTCTTCTCCATCTACGGAAGCGGATTGACGAAGCAGATCTTCTGGGACCTCGCCCAGAGGATCTTGCAGCGTGACGAGGTCGTGACGCTGGGCGGAACCGGCCTCGAAACGCGCGACTTCATCCATATCGACGATGCGATCGAACTCATCGATGTGAGCATCAGAAGTGTTGCTTCGAGCTCGCCGGGATCACCGTTGGTGGTGAACGGTGGGACCGGGAGGTCTGTGTCGATCGCGGACATCGCGCGTCTAGTGGTTGCATCCATGGATGCCTCGACGCGGATCGAATTCAGTGGCGTTCAGCGTCCCGGAGATCCGAGCCATTACCAAGCCGACAATAGTCGTGCTGCATCGTTGGGATTTCGGCCGTCGCGAGCCATAGAGGAAGGCGTCTCCGAATACTGCGAGTGGGTCGCGCGTACCGCGCCGGCCTAGTTCTCTGCGGCCAACTCTCGCAATCGCACCGACACCGGCGACCCCGGCGGGCACGCGAAGAAGTTGTATCCGCGCCCGCTTATGTGTTTGCTGATCCGCGCCGACTCGACGTCCGGGATCGTCCTCACGCGCGAATCGTCGTCGCAGTAGAACACTTCGAACTGCAGGTTCTCGATCATGTGCTTGGTTATCAGCGCCCTGTCGTCGCGAGCGTGGTCCTCGTAGACGACCAAGACGTTTCCCGAGAGAGCGTCTTTCGCGCCGTTGAGTGCTTCTATCTCCGCACCTTCGACGTCTATCTTCAGGACGAGGAGTCGGCGATCGGCGGCCGCGTAGCGCGCGAGCGCGTCATCGATCGTGATCGTCCTAACCGTCGTCGTCCTAAAGCCCTCGGCGACGAGCTGCTCCTTGACATCGGTGGCGATGCTTCCCCAGGCGTGGCGCGTCCGGTCGACAGGCATCTGCACCTCGACATCCGATGTTGACCACACTGCGCGATCGACCGGAGTGAAACGGTCGTCGTTCAGAGACGCGTTCTCTTTGAGAGATCGACAAAGCAGCGGCGACGCTTCTATAGACACGATCCTGTGACGCCCTTCGACCAATCCCGAAGCCCAAACACTCCAGTAGCCGACGTTCGCTCCGCAATCGACGACTACCGAGTCCCTCTCCAAGACGCGCTCGAGAACGCTGGCGATCTCCGGCTCGTAGGCGCCGTCCCGCAAGATCGGCGCGATCCAGTACGCGTCGTAGAGACCGACCTTCAGAAGCCTGCGGTTGCCTAGATCGAATATGACGAAGTTGCGATATCGAAAGAGCGACGCGAGCTTCTCGACCGCTCGCCCGAGACCGCGACGCTTCCATGGCCGCAGGAGGAAGCGAGCGATGAGTATCGCAGCGATATGGGGGAGGGCGAGTGGGCCGGGGCCGACGCTAACTATCCTTGGGGCTGCTTTTTTCATACGTCTCGGTGGCTAGCGTATGGGCCAGCTCTTCTCTTGAACATCGCCGAGTCGGGCTGGGACGGTAGCCGAAGGAGATTCCGATCATGTGTGGCATCGCCGGTTTCTTGGGCACGCACGACACGGCGACCGCGTCCGTGATCAGGCGTCAGCTGGATCTCTTGGCTCATCGCGGCCCAGATTCATTCGGCGTGATCGAGAAACCCGGAGCCGTCATCGGCCAAACCCGCCTCTCCGTCATCGATCTCGTTACCGGAGACCCCCCGATCGCCAACGAGGACGGCTCGGTTGGGGTCGCGTTCAATGGCGAGATCTACAACTACGCCTCGCTGCGACGCGAGTTGCTCGAGGCTGGGCACGAACTGCGGACGAAAGGAGACACCGAGGTCATCGCGCATCTCGCCGAGAACCTGGGCCCGGTCGATCTCGCCCGTCGCCTCGAAGGGATGTTCGCCTGCGCGGTGTGGGACGACCGGCGGCAAACGCTGGTCCTGATCAGAGACCGGGTGGGTAAGAAACCGCTCTACTACTGGCACGATGGACCGCGCTTCGTGTTCGCGAGCGAGATCAAAGCGTTGTTCGCTCATCCCGAGGTACCAAAGCGTCTCAACGAGGACGCGATCTCCGCCTATCTCACCTTCGGCTACGTTCCGACGCCCGAGACCTTCTACGCGGGGGTGAAGAGCCTTCCCTCCGGTCATGTGTTGGAACTGTCGCCGGATGGTGCGGCGCGGATCAGCGAGTACTGGCGGCCGGTGGTAGCGGGGGCGGATCCCGTCAATGTCGCAGAGCTGCCGTTCGACGACGCCGCGCGTGAGGTCAGGCAAATACTCGAGCTCGCCGTTTCGAAGCGGCTTGTTTCTGACGTCCCGTTGGGAGCTTTCCTCAGTGGAGGCATCGATTCGAGCGCGATCGTTGGAATCATGTCGACACTCACCGAGGAGCCCGTGCGCACTTTCACGATCGGGTTCGAAGACGTCGAAGGCTTCGACGAACGCGAGCCTGCGCGTCGGGTCGCAGAACGCTTCGGGACTGATCACACGGAATTCGTTGTCCGACCCAATGCCGTCGATCTGATCGAGCAACTGGTGTGGAACTACGACCAACCGTTCGGGGACTCGAGCGCTATCCCGACCTACCTACTGTCGCAACTGACCAAGCAGAACGTCACCGTCGCCTTGTCGGGTGATGGTGGGGATGAGCTCTTCGCCGGATACGAGCGTTTCGGAGCAGCTCTGGCTCTCGGCCGCTACCTGAAGGTCCCGGCGCCGATCAGAACCGGCGCGCATAAGGTCCTCGAGCGGATACCCCAAGGGTCGGTGAGAGGAAGGGTCAGGAGCGCACGGCGGTTCACGGCGGGTGCAGAGGTCGGCCTTCCCGATGCCTACCTATCGTGGATCAACTTCGTCGGTCCTCGTGATCGAGCCCTTCTTCTGAATGGCGCCTCGGAGTGGGGGATCGCCGACTACAAACGCATCTGGCAAGAATCCGAAGGCGCCGACTTGCTCGATCGACTTCTAGTGCTGAACCTCCGCACGTATCTGGTCGACGATCTGCTCCAGAAGGTCGACCGGATGAGCATGGCGCACGGGCTAGAGGTGAGATCGCCGCTCCTCGATCATCATCTCGTGGAGTTCGCGCTGCGCCTACCTCGGTCGTACAGGATCAAAGGGTTCACCTTGAAGAGGATCCTCAAGGCAGCGGTCTCCGATCTCCTCCCGCGCGAGATAACCGATCGGCGCAAGCGGGGATTCGGAGTCCCACTTGACCGCTGGTTCCGTACGGATCTGCAGAACTATGTCGCCTCGATGCTGGGGTCTGCCGCTCGCGTCCGGACGCACCTGCGTGGGGAAGCTCTGGACTGCCTATTGGAGGAACATCGCGCCGGCCGCGTTCACCACGGTCAAGCGTTGTGGGCTCTCCTGACGTTGGAGATATTCCTTCGTCGCGAAGGATGGTGAAAGACCAGGCACGCGTTCTGCGCGCGATCACGCGCCTCAACATCGGTGGTCCCGCGCGGCAAGCATTGCTGCTTTCCGCGGAGCTTCGCGACGAGTTTCCGACCTGGCTGGTCGCAGGACAGCCGCAGCCGGGCGAGGGCGAGCTGTCCGACGAACGGGTACCGGTGATCAAGGCGCCCCTCGTGCGACCTCTGAATCCGATCCAAGACGCGCGCGCCGTCGTGGTGATGCGGCGTTTGCTGCGCGACAGCGGCGCGCACCTGCTCCACACTCATATGGCGAAGGCCGGGACCGTGGGCCGGGTCGCAGCATTCACGTCGCCGGACAAGCCGCGCACGGTGCACACCTTCCATGGCCATGTGCTCGAGGGGTATTTCAGGCCCACGTTCGAGCGAGCTTTCGTGAGAGTCGAACGCGCTCTGGCGCGTCGCACCGACGTCCTCATCGCGGTCAGTGAGGAGGTTCGCGACTCCCTATTGGACCTCGGGATCGGTCGGTCCGAACAGTTCCGGGTGATTCCACTCGGCTTCGATCTGACGTCATTCCTGCGGGTAGAGGGTCGCTCGGGAGCCCTCCGGCGCGATCTGCCCATCGACGATGACGTCCCCCTGGTCGGAATCCTGGGACGGCTCGCGCCGATCAAGGATCATCGGACCCTGTTGGAAGCGATGCGAAAGGTCGAGTCCGCTCATCTCGCGGTCTTGGGCGACGGCGAATTGATGGACGAACTCCGTTCGTCCGCGCGCGCGATGGGGATAGCCGACCGTGTGCATTTCGTCGGCTGGCGTCACGACGTCGCCGACGTAATCAGCGATCTGGATGTCGTCGCTCTCACGAGTCGGAACGAGGGCAGTCCAGTTTCGTTGATCGAGGCCCTGGCCTCGAACCGTCCCGTCGTCGCGACCGACGTCGGCGGCGTCCGCTCTGTGGTGCAGGACGGGAAGACGGGATATCTCGTTGCGC
>JBOGWY010000080.1:0-2957 GCA_050694015.1 Actinomycetota bacterium
AGAAGCGCGCCATCGGATACTCGCGCCGTAAACGAGGGACATCGGAGGTCTCGTCGTTCAAGCACACGTCGTCGATCAGCTCGACTTCGCCTTCCATGGTCACCGTCGCGTGGTTCACGATCAGCGCGGCTTGCACGTCGCTCGGCCCCACGATGTCGTAGGGCTGATCGAACTTCACGCGCAGCAGCCGCGTGAGGACCTCGACGTTCGTCTCACGGAACTCGCTGATCACGAATATGTCCGGCGCGGTCACCGATCCGCGGATGCCGCCGTTGAACGCGGGCGGGCGGAAGCGGAACGCCTTCGCGAGCTCGAGCAGCGCTTCGAATCTCTTGAGCCCCAGGATCTTGTTCTGGCGCGCGTTGACGGTCGCGACCTGGAGCTGGCCCGGGGGCGAGATCTTGCGCGGCGGCTTCACCTCCTGCGCGACCGCGCCCAGACCCGCGCATAAAGCGAGCAAGATGGAGACGGACGTAACGACCGCGATGGCTCTGCGCATCGGCAGAAGATAAGACAGAACGCGCTACCCCGGTCGCAAGGACAGCAGCGTCACGCGCGGGGGACAGTTGAACCGGATCGGCTGGAACCGGCCCGTGCCGAGGCCTGGGCTGACGTGCAGCCACATCGAACCGACGCGATTCAGCCCGACGCTGAGGCCCGTGGGAAGCGTGCAATTCGTCACCACCGCGCCGATCCCGGGAAGCCGCACCTGGCCCCCATGTGTGTGGCCGGCAACCACCAAGTCGAAACCGGCCAGCGCCCACTGCGACACCACGTCCGGCGTGTGCACCAAACCGATCGCCACGCCTTCGTTCCGCCCTCGTCTGATGTGGCCGGTCCTGTGCCGCCTCAGATACGGGTCGTCCACGCCGGCCAGACGAACGACTCCGTCCGGCGACTCGATCGTGTAGGAGTCGTTCGAGAGATCGATCCACCCCTTTTCCTGTAACAACGTCTCGAACCGGATCGTGTTGGTACGCGCCGCCCGGATCTGGCGCCGGCGTCTGGGCGACCAGTACTTCAGGTAGTTCCCGAACCTCGCCTGGTAGTAATCGTGCGACCCGAGAACATAGGCACGACCGAGTCGCGCCTCCAGCGAGTTCAGCGACTCGGCCGTGATGTCGATGCTGCGGTCCCCTTCGATGAGGTCGCCGGTCGCAAGCACTAGGTCGGGCACCCCGACCTTCTCCGGCAAACCCTTGACGAATGCTGCGAGGCGGGCGTCGTTCTCGGCCATGTGCATATCGGAGATGTGGAGGATGTCGAGCTGTGGGACGCCCGAGCCCACCGGCACGCTGATCCGATCGAGACCGAAGCGGCGCGCTTCGAGGAAGGGATAGACGGCGGCGCCGACCCCCGTCGCAGCGAGCAACCACGTCCGGAGCTTCAACATCCGTCGAGGATACTTACGAGGTGCGGCTCTCCCTACGGTGGAAGATCGTCGGCGGTTTCGGCGTGCTGCTCGTCCTCGTCGCGATCCTGTCGTGGGTCACCTTCTCTCTGTTCGGCTCTCTTCGGACGGTGCAGCGCAAGGTGTTCGACGACGCGATCCCCGGCCTTGTGGCCGCGGACGAGATCGTCCGCTCCTACACGGCGCAATCTGCGGCCATCCACGGCTACCTGATCAGGCCCGAGCCACTGCTGCTCGCTCAGTACCGCGCCGAGGTCGAGAACGCCAATCTCAACGAGCGGGTGGCCGCCCGCTACTTCGACATCGGAGAGGAGCAAGACTTCCTCGATCAGCTGGTCGCCGCCGGCGACGCGTTCAACACGCTGGTGGACGTCAAGGTCATCCCTCGGGTGCAACGCGGCGATCGCTCGCAAGCCTTCCGCATCCTCGGTGAGGAGGCGAGCCCGCTGATCTCCGAGATCGGGCGGCTCGGCACCTTGTTGCGCAGGGCGCAAGACACCGTGGTGTTCGGCACCGAGGCGGAGATCAGCTCGCGCGCCGATCAGACCGTCGTCATCTTGCTGGCCGTGACCCTGATCGTCGTCGCGCTCGGCGTCATCCTTGCCGTCGTCTTATCGCGTCGCTTCTCTTCAAATCTGGAACGGCTGGTCGATGCCGCGCGCGCGATCGGTCGCGGCGACTTCGACCAACAGATCGAGATCCACTCCGGCGACGAGGTCGAGGAGCTCGCGGAGCGTTTCGTCGAGATGCAGGCCGGGCTGAAACGGCTCCAGCAGCTCGCGCTGCACGACCGCGAGCTCGAGATCGCGGCCTCGATACAGCGCAACCTCCTCCAGAGGACCCTGCCCGTCATCGACGGGATCTCGGTCGTGCCGTTGCAACGACAGGCCAATCTGATCGGTGGCGACTGGTACGACGTCGAAGCCACCGGAGGACACCTGACTGTTGCCGTCGGGGACGCTTCCGGCAAGGGGATCGCCGCCGCGCTCATGGCGACGGTCACCCTCAGCGCACTGCGCGCCGAGCGGGGCATGGGCGGCTCTCCCGCGAAAGTGATCGAACGTGCCAACACCGCGTTGAAGGAAGCGACGGACCCCGACTCGTTCACGACCCTCGTGTACGCGACGATCAACACCTTTACCGGCGAGGTCCGGTGGCTGAACATGGGGCATCCCTCACCGCTCGTGCTGCGCGCAGAGAGCACAGCCTTGAAAGAGGGCGGGGTGGAAGGGAGCAACGGAGCGCGCGGCTACTTCCTCGAAGGCCCCCGGAACCGCGTGCTCGGCTGGTTCGACGATCCCGGGAGCTCGGAGACGCACGCGCGGCTTCATGTAGGCGACCGCCTCGTCTTGTTCACCGACGGGTTCCTCGAAGCGAAGTCACCCGATGGGGAGGTGTTCGGCGAGCATCGCCTCGCGGCCGCTCTCGCGCGCCTGTCGCCGCTCGACGCGGACGCGATCGGCCCCGAGCTCGTGCGGGAGGTCGAGACCTTCGCAGCCGGTAAGCTCGACGACGATCTGACGATGCTGGTGGTGGAGTTCCAAGG
>JBOGWY010000081.1:0-2289 GCA_050694015.1 Actinomycetota bacterium
GCATCGAGGATCACCTCGGAGACGTAGAACTGATCCTGCCGGAGGTCGAGACGACCGAGGGCTTCGGCGCTCATCGCTCGGTAGCCGGTGGACGGATCGGTGATCTTGGTCCGCCCCAGAACGGTCAGCAGTTTCGAGAACAGCTTCACCCCGTACATCCGGACGGTGGATTCCATCTCGAACGATCCGAGGATCCGAGACCCCTGGACCATGTCGGCGCGTCCCCTGAGGATCGGCTCGACCAGCGCCTGCATCTCCTTGGGATCGTGTTGCCCGTCGGCGTCGATCGTCACGACGATCTTCGCCCCCGCCTCGATCGCGGCCTTGTATCCGAGCCGCACCGCGGCCCCCGAACCGCGTCGCAGGTCCCTTCGGATGACGCCGGCGCCGAGGGAGCGAGCGACCTCCTCGGTATCGTCGGTGCAACCGTCGGCGATCACGATGGGCATCGTCTGCAGCCCGTCGACGTGCGTGGGCATCTGCCCGAGCACCGACGGCAGGTTTTCGGCCTCGTTGAATGCGGGGATGACGACGGCGCACGCGCCCGATATCGCAGCCCAACCACTCTCGGACAAGCGACGGAGCGCCATGTAGTCGACGAGATCGCCGATCTCGGACGACAACTGGTCGTCCCGCCACATCCCTCGGAAGAGGAGCGCGAGGGTCACCAGGTTGGAGATGACCAGCAGGCCGATGATGCGGCGCTCCTGTCCGGGCTGGAACCCGAGCGCGGACAGCACCGGGTTGAGGACGTCGGGGATCGCAGCGGCAACGGCCAGCGCCCCGATCATGAGACCGGCGACGAGCGCTTCGCCCCGCCGCAGCTGGCGGCGCCGGTAGCGGCGCACCACGAACGCAGCCAGCGTGAGCGCGACCACGGCTCCGAAGATCCGAAGGCCCATCGAGGAGTGCCCTTTCGACTTTTGTTTCGACGTTTGCGCAGGTCAGACGCCGTTTTCCGGCCTTTGGAGGGTACCACGGAGGACCTCGCTGGCGACGTCTTGACGGCGACAGCGGTAAGTAATAACTTACCGTAAGGAATGACTTACGAACTGGCCCTAGACGCTCTCGGCGACGGAACCCGGCGCGCGGTTCTGCGCACGTTGCGCGCCGGCCCCCGGTCGGTCGCAGAGATCGCGGCCGAGCTTCCGGTGAGTCGCCCTGCGGTGTCCCAACATCTCAAGGTGCTCCAGGGCGCGGGATTGGTTACCCACGAACGAGCGGGAACGAGGAGGTTGTACCGAGTGGAACTCGACGCGTTGGGCGAGCTGCGAGCGTTCTTCGATCGCTTCTGGGACGAAGCCCTCGCGTCTTTCAAAGAGTTGGCCGAGCAAGAGGAGGAACACGAATGATCGATCAGATCGCGCCGGTCGTCAGGGCCATAAGTGTCGGCGTCCCACCGGAACGTGCCTTCAAGGCCTTCACCGAGCGGATCGGGGCATGGTGGCCTCTCGAGATGCACGGCGTGTTCGGCGAAAGAGCGAAGACCTGCGTGATGGAACCGCGGGTGGGGGGCCGGGTCTACGAGGTCTCGGTCGACGGTGAGGAGGCGACCTGGGCCGAGGTAACGGCGTACGAGCCTCTCGAGCGGATCGTGTGGTCGTGGCGGCCGAATCGGGATCGACCCGCTCCCACCGAGGTCGAGATCACCTTCGCACCCGAGGACGGCGGCACGCGCGTCGAGCTCACGCACCGCGGGTGGGAGCGTCTCGGCGACGAGGGGGCGGAAGCGCGGGACTCCTACGACAGCGGATGGCCGACGACGCTCGCCCGGTTCGCCAAGATCGCCGAAGAGACCGACGCGGCGGTGTGATTCACTCCCTCCTCATGGAGGGGTACGAGGCCGCGACCTATGGCGAGCTGTGGGCTTCCATCTACGACGACGAGTGGCGGGACGTCTTTCCGAACGACGCGACGGTCGCGTTCCTGCAGAAGCTCGCCGGTGACGGACCGGCCCTCGAGCTGGCGATCGGAACCGGGCGCATCGCGCTTCCCCTCAAGGAGGCGGGGGTCGAGGTCCACGGCATCGACATCTCCGAGGCGATGGTGGCGAAGCTGCGCGCCAAACCGGGAGGTAGCGATATCCCCGTCACCATGGGGGACTTCGCCGAGGTGGGAGTAGACGGGACGTACCGGTTGATCTATCTCGTTTTCAATACGTTGTTCGCGTTGCCGACGCAGGTGGAGCAGGTCCGGTGCTTCCGCAACGTGGCGACTCGTCTCGAACGAGGCGGAGCGTTCGTCGTTGAGGCGTTCGTCCCCGACCTGGGACGTTTCGATCGCCATCAG
>JBOGWY010000082.1:0-3067 GCA_050694015.1 Actinomycetota bacterium
GTCCAACAGCGCCGAGCGCACGATCCGTACGACCTCGGTCGGTGACGTGAGTCGCTCGCCGATGGCATCGATGATCAGCTGATCCGGAGTCGGCTCGGGATCGGGGCGCCACGGCTCTTCCTCGATGACCTGGGGCTCGGGCGCGATGTCGAGGATCACCGAGATGATGTCGACACCGGAGATGCCGTCAACCAGCGCGTGATGCGTCTTGGAGATCAGCGCCCAGCGGTCACCGCCGAGACCCTCCGCGAACCAGATCTCCCACAGCGGCTTGGAGCGATCGAGCTGCTGGCTCTGGATGCGCCCGATCAGACGCTTGAACTGTTCGTCGTCGCCCGGGGCGGGCAGCGCGGTCTGCCGCACGTGGTATTCGAGGTTGAAGTGCGTGTCGTCCACCCAGATGGGACGTCCCAGCCCGAACGGCACCGTGACCAGCTTCTGCCGGAAGCGGGGGACGAGCTGCAATCGGGTGCGTGCCGAGTCGAGGAAGTCCTGGTAATCGGGCGGGGGGCCCTCGAACACGATCGCTCCGCCTACGTGCATGTGTGTGTTCGGCCCCTCCAGATGGAGGAACATCTCGTCGAGGACGGACAACCGCTTGTAGCGGGACATGCAGCGATGGTAATTGCTAATTGCTAATTCCTACCCGGGTGGATACCGGCGGCCCCCGAGACACTAGGCTCAGCCCATGGCCCGTGGACAAGAGGGCCTCGCACGGCTCGTCGAGAGCGAGGGCGTAGATCCTCGGATCGTCGAGGCTTTCCGAGCCATCGCGCGCGAGGACTTCGTGCCGGATCAGGCTCGGTGGGAGGCCTACAGCGACCGACCGATAGGCATACCGGAACGCCAGACGACCAGTCAGCCGTCGCTGATCGCGCGCATGATCGACGCCGCCGCTATCGTCCCCGACGATCGGGTGCTCGAGGTGGGCACCGGCTTCGGGTTCCAAACCGCGCTGCTGGCGAAGGTGGCGCGTGAGGTCGTCTCGATCGAGCGTCACGGCTCGATCGCGGGTGCCGCCCGCGACAATCTCGAACGAGCGGGTCTCGACAATGTCGAGGTCGTGGTCGGCGACGGGTGGCAGGGCCGGCCCGAGACCGCTCCCTATGACGCGATCATCGTCTCGGCGGGAGCCTCCGACGTGCCGGCCGCGCTTACCGCCCAGCTCGCAGACGGCGGCCGCCTCGTTATCCCGTTGCGCAGCGGGCACGGTGACGACGTGTACCTGTTCCGCAAACGGGGAGATTCCCTCGAGAGTGTTCGCCTCGTGACTCCGGCGCGCTTCGTGCCGCTGGTGCCGGACGATCCTTAGCCATGAATCAGAAGCTATAAGCGCGAGCCCCGTAGATCTTCAGAGCGGCTAGATAGAAGAGCGCGTGCGTGGTCGCGTGTGGCTGCGACACCATCGTCGTGACCTTTCCACCATCCGGAGGAAAGACCATCCACGCCTCGCCCAGGAGCCCGGTCTCGTTCGTGGTGGGCACCCGCGTCACCCACGAGAGCCCGCGCCGCAACATCTTGAGGCGATCGAGCTCCCGGCCCCATGCGTATGCGTTCGCGAGCAGGATCTTGGTCTCGTAGCGCCCGACGGTCTCTCGGCCGGACATCACGCGCGCCATGTGGCGCCAGTTCACATCGGCTTGAGAGTCCGAGCGCGCCGACCCGTAGGGAAGGTAGCGAACCGGCCACAACAGCGTGCTGCCGACCTCGTAGTCCTGGGTGTAGCAGTTGCACTCGGCGTCGAAGAACCGGGCGTCGACCGCGGCCTCGAGCTCGTCGCGCCGCGCGGCCCATTTCGCCGCGTTCGTCTCGGCCACCGCTCCACCCTGTATCCCCGCCGCTTTGACGGCCGAGTCGAGCCCCAGCCACACCGCTTGCGCCCCCTCGAGGGTCTGCGACGGCGTCTCGTTGTCGCCTTCGTTGGCCAGGCACTGCAGGTTTGTAGTGGGGTCGACGCATCCGAGCGGAGGTTCGTCCGACAGGTAGTGCGCGGCCCGCTGGATCGCCTCGTAGACGCTCCCTTGCAGCAGATAATCGCTGTTGCCGGTCTGCGCGTAGTGGTCCCACAGCGTCCAGATGCCGAGGCCGGTCTCGTCGATCTCGTAGGGGATCGAACCCCCCACGACGCCGTCGGCGTAGTAGTTCTGTGACCAGTTCCCCGATGGCGCGGGCGGGCCTCCGTTCGGAGGATTCGTGGGGCTTATCTGGAGCTGTCCGTAGCGGAGGTTGTGTGCCGCGACCCGGCCGCCGTGGCGCGCGACGTCGAGAGCGCGATTGATGTAGGCGCCATCGCGGATCCAATCGAGCCCATAGGGCGCTTGGGTCGCGATCGAAGCCACGATCAGATGCCCTTCCCTGCTGATGTTCTGGCGCATCGTGATGAGACTGCGCTTTGCCAGGTCGACGACGTCGGGCGGCGCCACGCGCGGCAGCTTCGTGTCCTTCAGCCACCGACGCCACCACGTCCTCTTCAAGTTAGCGATCCGTTCGAAACCTGTTGTGCGGGCGAAGCGCAACGATCCGAGCGCCTGCTTGCGCGTGGATCCACCAGTGACGAAGACCGTCGTGGAGTTGCTCGTTCGTCCGGCCAGCGTCAGCTGGTCGGCGATCGCGGCGTCGGTCTGGCCCGCGGATCGGTTGCGACCGGAAAGCGTGCCATCTCCGGCATCCCGGTACGCGCTCTGTCCGGAGTCGTTGCCTGCGAACGTGTCGGATCCGATGTGATGCAAGCCAGAACGGGTTGAGAAGCCCATGGCCAGCGCGGCTCCCGATCCTTCGCCGGTTGACGAATCCGTTCCGGACCGCCGGTGCACCACGGCCCGGACCGCCTTCTCCCACGTCGCGCCCTCATCGTCGTCGTCCTGGGTGCACCAATCGTCGGTGGGCGACTGCGCGATCTTCGAGAAGACCGGGTTGAAGTTCGCGAACGAGATCACGCGTACCGTACGGATATTGGATCGCTTGGTTCTCGAAACGACGACGCCGCGGGCGAGGATGTCGCGAGTCGCAGCAACGACGTCGCGCACGGTCACGGTCAGGCCCAACTTCCGCTTGCGGAATCTCGTGA
>JBOGWY010000083.1:0-9766 GCA_050694015.1 Actinomycetota bacterium
GGTCGATGAAAGTCGCACGACAGCACGAGGGTCTTCTTGCCCATCTCGGCGAAGCCGGCGGCGAGGTTGGTGACGAGCGTCGTCTTGCCCTCCTCGGGCCGGGCGCTGATGACCAACACGGCGGTGCCGCGCATCGCGTGGGGGCCGGACTTCCTGCCGCAGGGGCGAGCCCCCGCGGCCTCGGCCTGAGGGGCGTTCTTGACCATGCCGACCACCCGTCCGCGGGACCGGATCACCAGGTCGGGCCGGGCCGCGGTGCCGATGCTGCCGCCGGAACCGCCGGACGCGACCGCCACGGCCGGGACGGGCACCTCGGTCTCGGGCAGCTCGATGACCCGCGCGGGCCGGAGCACGTCGAGGTGCGCGGCGAGGAGCCGCGTCGCATCTGCGAATACCGACGTCGGGGCTTCGACCACGGGAACCACCGAGTGGCCGCGCTGGCCTTTCGGCAACACCGGGAGCTCGGTGAGCACGGGGGTCTTGAGATGCTCTTCCGCGCCGCCCTTCGTGTAGATGCGGCCCTTGAAGTGGTCGAGGACGATGACTCCGGTCACCCCCGCGAACGCACCGAACAGGATCGCCAGAACCAAGAGCCGGACGGGGATCGCGGAGCGGTTGCCTCGTGTGGGTGCCGTTCCGAGACTCAGCTCGGCGGGCGTGGCCTCCTGGATGATCGTGGGCCCGCTCGCCGCGGCGACCTCCTGGAGTTGCCTGATCGTCGAGTCGACGATCAGTAGTTCTGAGTTCTTGCGTGCAAGTCGCGTCTCGATCGGGGCCCTGTCCTCGAGGTCGGCGGCGAGGATCTCGGCGCGCAGCTCGTCGACCTCGGCCGTCAACTTCTTTTCCTGCTTCTTGAGGGACCTCAAGCCGCTCTTGAGATCGCGTGCGCTGAGGTGGTTGACGAACTTGACGAGCTCGTCGGCGAACGTATTGGCGATCAGGATCGCCTCTTCTTCGGTAGCGCCGATCGCGGTGAGTGAGAGCAGACCGGTCTGGTCGTCGGGCTCGGCCTGGACCTGGCCGCCGAGGACGACGGGGTCGTCGCCGCGGTCCAGCTTCTCTGCTACAAGCACCGGGACGCGGCCCACGTTCGCGAGGGAGGACAGCGTGTCGAGGTCGCCGAGCTCGCCCCGGTTCGGTGCACCGAGGATGATCGAGGTCGCGGAGAAGGAGCTGATGACCCGGCTCTTCTCGGTCTGGGGACGCGCGCCGATCCAGAGCGCGCCGGAGGCCGCGATCAGGATCGAGAGCGCCACTGCCGGCCATCGCCGCCGGACGGCGGCGAGGTATGCGAAGGCGGTCACGCCGCCGGGGTCCCGTTCGCCAGCGCGAACGGTCGGGGACGCTCGTGGCCGCCGAGCAGTATCGATACGGCCGCGGTCTGGTTACGAACGCCGAGCTTGGCGAAGATGCGGGTCTTGTGCTGTTCGACCGTTTTGGGACTGATGCCGAGATGCGATGCCACCTGCTTGGCGGCGAGCCCACGGGCGACGAGGTCGAGGATCTCTCGCTCCCTTCGGGTCAGGCGGTGAGCAGCGCTCGCAGCTGGGGTCATAGCGGCCGATGGAACCAGGGCCGCGGCGAGATCGGCGACCGCGGCGTCGGCCGGGACCGCAGCGGCTTCCTCCTCGTCGGGCGATGCCCCGAGGAACACCACACGGATGCCCCGGCGGCGGAGCTCGGTCGCCAGCTTGGAGGCTCCCGGGATGCCGGCATCGAGCGCCACGGCGTCGACGCGGTCCTGGATCTGGCGCGCTCTCTCGGCGCTCGTGACCACGGCGAGCGGTCGGATCCCGGGGTATGCCGAGAGCGCCGCGGACAGCGCCTCGCCCAGCATGCGGCCGCGATGCACGATCACAACGGTGTTGAGTCGCATCGCTGAAACCTACGGGGACCTAGGGGAGGCGGCATCGGGCGCCACGCGTACGTGCCCTACGACGCTCGCGGTAGCCGCCCGGGGCTCATTGAGATGAACTAGAGAAGATACGACTCGCGCTCCACCATCAGCGCGCCTTTCGTCCCTAGGCTCACTCCCATGCCCCAGGTACGCAACACCTAGCTGTGACTCCTCGCGATTACGTCGCAGGAGTGCGCCGGCGTTGGTACATCGTCGTCGCGTTCGTGATGGTTGGGCTCGCGTCCAGTTTCGTCACGAGTGCGGCGGCGCCTCCTCCGCCGACCGCGGGCGCGCCCGGGCTCTACTCGGCGACCGTCATCCTCCTGGGGCCTCCGGGGCCGTCGTCCGGCGTCGGGAGTCTCTCCACCCTCGCCGCGCTCACGAAGATCGGTGAGATCCCGGCGCGGGTCGCCGAGGAGCTCGACCGCGGCGACGATCCCAAGACGCTCGCTACCCACATCGCGGTCATCGCCGACCCCAGCACCGGACTCATGACGATCTCTGCGATCACGGCCGAGCCCGAGGAAGCGCACCTCCTCGCTAACGGGTTCGCCGACGAGCTCGTCGAGTACCAGATGGGGGGCGACAATGCCTTCTCGGAGCAGTCGGCCTTGTCCGGTGCCCTCGAGATCATCGACCGAGGCCCCGCTCACGAAGGGCGTCCCGTCGACACGATCGACACAGGGGGGGCACAGGCCGGGGAGCAGGCGCAGGCCGTGGTCTACATCGCCGAGGCTGAGGCCGCCGACGAAGACAACCCCGACGACGTTCCGATCGCCGAGTCGGGCTGGACCGTCCCCGGCGGACACCCCATCCGTCTCGTGATCTCGGGCGGATCGGGTCTGATCCTCGGGCTGGCCCTCGTGCTCTTGCTCGAGCGCTTCGACCCGAAGCTCCGCTCGCGCCAGACGGCCGAGGCGCACTTCTCCTATCCGACGGTCACCGAGATCCCCGAGATGTCCCGCAAGGAACGTCGGAGCCCGGGTCCGGTGATCGCGGCGCCGCAATCGGCGGCCGCCGACGCGTTCAGGCTCTTGCGCGCCGGCCTGCGCTCGAACCTTACGACCGGCGGAGGGCGCGACGGTGGGCCCCAGGTGATCCTCGTGACGAGTCCCGGCCCCGACGAAGGCAAAACGACCGTCGCGACGAACCTGGCCGCCGCATACTCCGAAGCGGGCGAACGGGCCATGTTGTTGTCGTGCGATCTGCGGGAGCCGGAGATCGAAGAGCACCTGGGCGTGGAGCCATCCGGCAGTCTCGTCGACGAGATCCGGCCGCCGCTGGGCACCCCGATGACGCTGCGACGGTTCTCGGTCAACGGCGACAAACCGCACCGGCCCGCGCGCGTGTTGTCGTCGGCAGAAGTGAAGAACGCGATCCAAGAAGCACGGCTCACCGCAGACGTCGTCGTCATCGATACGTCGCCGTTGACCGTGACGAGTGACCCGGCGCTGTTGTTCCCTCAGGTGGACGCAGTGCTCGTCGTCGCGCACGCCGGCAGGACGTCGATCGATCGTGCGGACGTGACCGACGAGATGCTCCGGCGCCTCGACGCTCCCGTGGCAGGCATCGTCCTTAACGGCGTGAACCACAAGAGCCATCACTACGGCTACTACTACGCATACCGCGCGCTGAAGGAAGAACCGACTAAGGGTTTTCCCCGGCTAGCGCGTCACCATAGTGATGCCTAATCTGTATGAAGGAGATCTGTGTGCTTGAAACCAGTCGGGAAGTGATCCGGTGTCTGGTGATGTATCCGGACTGGTATCAGCCTCCCACCTCGTCGATCATGAAGGTCGGAGCTGCAAGGCTCGACAAGAACATCGGCGACGGTCTCAACCCCGGGATCGTGAACACGATCGACGAGCGCACCGAGCTCTGCCGTCGCATGACGGTCCTGAGCGAGCGCGAACGACTCGTGCTCTTCCTGTGGTACGTGAAACAGATGCACTGTGACGACGTCGCCGACGAGCTCGGCGTGTCGCGACGGCAGGCCTTCCGCCTGAAGTCCAAGGCGATCCGTGCGGTGGTCGACTACGGCATGGACGAGCGCGCCGCCTAGTCCCATCCCTCCAGCGCCAACGAGAGGAATCTTCCATGTGTGGCATCACCGGTTCTTTCGACGCGCGCCGTGACACGTCCGACGACGTGCTCGGCGAGCGGGTCGTCGACATGACGCGAACGATCGAACATCGAGGTCCCGACCAGGGCGGGCAGTGGGTCGACGGTCGCGACGGCATCGCGCTCGGCAACCGACGTCTCGCGATCATCGATCTCTCGCCGCTCGGCGACCAGCCGATGTTCTCTGCGTCGGGTCGCTTCGTGCTGGTGTTCAACGGCGAGATCTACAACTTCGCGCATCTCCGCGAGCGCCTGATCGCCGAGGGCCACGCGTTCGCCGGTGGCTCCGACACCGAGGTCGTGGTGAACGCCGTCGAGAGCTGGGGCATCGAGGCGACGCTCGAAGCGTGCAACGGCATGTTCGCTCTCGCTGCATGGGACCGGCGCGACAAGAAACTGTACCTCGCGCGCGACCGATTCGGCGAGAAGCCCCTCTACTACGGGTGGATGGGACACGAGCTGCTCTTCGGTTCCGAGCTGAAGGCGCTGCGGGCCCACCCCTCGTTCCGCGACGACATCGACCGCGACGCGCTGACGCTGTTCATGCGTCACAAGTACGTCCCGACGCCGTGGTCGATCTACCGCAACGTCAAGAAACTGCCGGCCGGCACGTACATCGAGATCGCCCACGACGCGCGTGACGCCGCGCCGGTCCCGTTCTATTCGGCCGCCGCCGTTGCACACCGTGGCGTGGCCGAACCGTTCGAGGGCTCGGACGACGATGCGATCGAGGCTCTTGACGTCCTGCTGCGCGACGCGGTCGCACAGCGGATGATCGCCGACGTCGGTCTCGGCGCGTTCCTCTCCGGCGGGGTCGACTCCTCGACGGTGGTCGCGCTGATGCAGGCGCAATCGAGCACACCGGTCAAGACGTTCACGATCGGGCTGCCCGAGGACGCGTACAACGAGGCCCACTACGCGAGCGCGGTCGCCGAGCACCTCGGCTGCGACCACACCGAGTTGCTGCTCACGCCTAACGAGGTCCGCAACGTCGTTCCGTTGCTACCGGCGATGTACGACGAGCCGTTCGCGGATTCATCCCAGATCCCCACGTTCCTCGTGTCGCAACTCGCGCGGCAACACGTCACGGTCAGCCTCTCCGGTGACGGGGGCGACGAGGTCTTCGGCGGCTACAACCGCTACGTGTGGGTCGAGAAGATCTGGCGCAAGGCGCGCTCGACCCCGGCAGGGCTGCGCGCTCTGGCCGCCGGTGGGCTCACGTCGCTGTCGCCGGGGCGATGGGACGCGCTGTTCCGCCTCGCGGCCCCCGTTCTCCCCGCGTCGGCGAAACACCGCGTCCCCGGTGACAAGCTCCACAAACTCGCCGCCGCGCTGAGCGTGCCCGACGAGCAAGCGATGTACCTCCGGCTCGTGTCGCACTGGCCGGACGACTCCAACGTGGTACTCGGCACGTCCGAGGCCGCGACCTATCTCCGGGACGGCGCGTCGTGGCCCGCGCTCGGGTCGTTCACGAACCAGATGATGTACCTCGACCTCGTCACGTACCTGCCCGACGACATCCTCGTGAAACTGGACCGGGCCAGCATGGCGGTCAGCCTCGAGGGCCGCGTTCCGATGCTGGACCCTCGCGTGGTCGAGTTCGCATGGCATCTGCCGCCGACGATGAAGATCAGGGACGGCGAGACGAAGTGGGCGCTACGACGCGTGCTCGACCGCTACGTCCCGCGCGAACTGATCGACCGGCCGAAGTCGGGCTTCGGGGTTCCCATCGACGCATGGCTGCGCGGCCCGCTCAAGGAGTGGGCGTCGACGTTGCTCGATGAGAACCGGCTCGCGTCCGAGGGGTACTTCGATCCCGCTCCGATCGCGACGAGATGGCACGAGTTCCAATCCGGCAAGCGGAGCTGGCAGTACCTGCTGTGGGACGTGCTGATGTTCCAGTCGTGGCTCGAGGCGCAGCGGTCCGAGAGCGCGGTGGTGAGCCATGTGGCGTAACCGTCGCAGCGCGTCTACCGGCCGGCCGGTGCGGGTCCTGTGGTTGATCAAGGGGCTCGGGCCGGGGGGCGCCGAGCGCCTCCTGCAGCTCGCGGCGGAACGCCGCAACCGCACCGACTTCAGCTACGAGGCGGCCTACGTGTTGCCCTACAAGAACCATCTCGTCGGCTCGCTCGAAGCGCAGGGCGTTCCGGTGCACTGCCTCAACGGGGGGGCCGAGTACGACCTGCGGTGGGCCCTCAGGCTCCGCCGGCTCCTGAAGAAAGGCTGCTTCGACATCCTGCACCTGCACTCGCCGTACGTCGCCGCGATCGCGCGTCTGGTCGTGCGAACTTTGCCGCGCTCGAAGCGCCCCAAGGTCATCTCGACCGAGCACGTGCCCTGGTTCGGCTACGTCCGGCCCACCCGCCTACTCAACGGCGCAACGTTCCGTCTCGACGACGTGCATCTGGCGGTCTCCCACGCCGTCCGGGATTCGATCCCCGAGGCGTTGAAGAACGACGTCGAAGTGATCGTTCACGGCATCGCTCTCGATCGCGTCCGGAGCGAGGCCGTCAACCGCGAGCGTTCGCGCCGCGAGCTCGGTATCGCCGACGACGAGATCCTGATCGGAACCGTTGCCAACTTCCGCGCGCAGAAGGGGTATCCGAACCTCCTGGCAACCGCCCACATCCTGTCGATCCGTGGGCTGCCCGTTCGATTCGTCGCGGTGGGGCAGGGGCCGCTGGAGGGTCAGATCCGACGCGACCACGAGAAGCTCGGTCTGGGCGACCGGTTCATGCTGCTCGGCGGGCTCGACAATCCCGCTCGCGTGCTGGCGGGGTGCGATCTGTTCGTGCTGGCATCGCTCTATGAGGGCCTGCCGCTCGCGATGATGGAGGCGTTCGCACTCGGCCTCCCGGTCGTCGTCACGAACGTTCCCGGCATCAAGGAGGGTCTCACCGACGGGACCGAAGGCGTGCTCGTCCCGGTGTCCCGTCCCGACCTGCTGGCGTGGGCGATCGAAGATGTCATCACCGACCCCGAGCGGATGAAACGCATGTCCCAGGCGGCGCTGAAGCGGTCGGGCGATTACGACATCTCGCGTGCCGTTAGCCGGACCGAAGCGATCTATACCGACCTCGCGACACTTCAACGGGTGGCGTCGTGAGCATGACCGAAACGAGGACCGACGTCGTCCTCCACCCCTACACCGATGCCGACGAAGCCGAGACGCTCGCGCTGCTGTCGGCGTCGCTCGGCAGCGGCCCGGTGGGGACGCGGTCGGCCGACTTCTTCCGCTGGAAGCACGTCGAGAACAGCTTCGGGCGCTCGTTCATGCTGGTGGCCGTCGCCGACGACGCGATCGTGGGCCTGCGCGCGTTCATGCGCTGGCGCTTCCGCGCCGGGGGACGCATCTATCGAGGCGTCCGAGCGGTCGACACCGCCACCCATCCCGACCACCAAGGCAGAGGAATCTTCTCCAAGCTGACCACGCGAGCGCTCGAAGAGATGAAGGGCGACGCCGACTTCGTCTTCAACACCCCGAACGCGGCGAGCCGCGCCGGCTACCTCAAGATGGGATGGCAACCGGTCGGGACGTTCCCGGTCTCGGTGCACGTGCGCCGTCCGCTCGCCTTCGCGCGCGGCATGCGGCACCTGAAGGACGTAACGGAATCGGCGCGTCCCCGTCCCGAACCGTCGGCGCCGCGCGCCGCGGAAGTGCTCGCGGATACAGAGCGCGTCGCCGCGTTGATCGACGCCGCACGCTTCGACGACGGCACCTTTCGAACCGACGTCGACGTCGCGCATCTGCAGTGGCGTTACGGTGCGGCGCCCTCGCTCGACTACCGCGCCGTGACGATCCCCGATGGCAGTAACTTCGCCGGTCTCGCGATCTTCCGGGTCCGGTCCCGGGGCCCGCTGTGGGAGACCACGATCGCCGAGCTCATCGCGCGACCGGGGGACGCCGCGACCACGCGGCGGCTGCTCAGAGCCGCCACCAAGGCGGCCGCGGTCGACCACGTGACGTGCCGGTTCACGGTCCCCGGCGAGATGTCCCGAGCCGGTGTTCCCACCGGTTTCGTGCCGTCACCGGTCGGCGTGGGTTTCGTCGTCAGAGCGATCGACGGTGCCATCACCCCGGACGCCACCGCGCTCGGGTCGTGGTCTTTGAGACTCGGGGATCTGGAGGTCTTCTAGTGACGACCGTTCCCGTTCGTTATCCCCGGTCCGAGATCGTCGTTACGGTCGGTCTCGCGTTCACCGCGCTGTTCGTGGCCTGGGTGACCTGGTTGACGAACACCGCCAGCTATCGGGAGTGGGCCGGGCCGCTGATCGCGGTCGCCGTCGTCGTCGTTTCGATCCCGTTCCTCGCGCGCGTGGCCCGGATCGAGAATGATCCATTGCTGTTCCGCTTCCTGTTGCTGGCCCTCGTCGTGAAACTCTTCGTGGCGATCGTCAGGCACTTCCTCGCGTTCGAGGTCTACGACGTTGCCGACGCGGTCGTCTACAACCGGGAGGGGACGCTTCTCGCCGAGCAGTTCCGCGACCTGAACTTCGACGTGTCGTCGTTGCCGACGCTCAAAGACACGGATTTCATCAAGCTCCTTACCGGCATCATCTATACGTTCATCGGCCCCACGACGTGGGGCGGCTTCGTGTTCTTCTCGTGGATGTCGTTCTGGGGCTCCGTGCTGATCCACCGCGCGTTCGTGATCGGTGTGCCGGGCGGCAAGGTGCGCACGTTCGACAAACTGTTGTTCTTTCTGCCCTCGATGCTCTACTGGCCCGCCAGCATCGGGAAAGAGGGGTGGATGCTGCTCGGTCTGGGTCTGGCTACGCTCGGCGTCGCGAAGATCCTCACCTCGCGGATCGTTCCCGGGAGCCTGCTGTTGATCGTCGGTCTGTGGTTCTCGTGGCTCGTGCGGCCGCATGTCGCCGGCTTCATCGGCATCGCGCTCGCGGGCGCGGTCCTGGTCAAGAAGCCGAGCGAGTCGTTGCGAGGCCTCGCCCCGCTCGCCAAGCTCGTCTCGACCGTGATCGTCTTCGCTCTCGCCGTGGTGCTGGCGACTCAGTCGACGGCGTTCCTGGATGCCTCGGGTATCGACACCTCCGGCGGAGTCACCGGCGCGCTCGAGGACGTGACGACCCGAACCGAGACGGGCGATTCGAAATACGACGCACCTTCGTTCACATCACCGATCTTCGTACCCGTCGCCTTCGTGACCGTGTTGTACCGGCCCTTCCTGTTCGAGGTCCACAACACGCAGGTCGCCGCCACCGCGCTGGAGAGCCTTGCGTTGTTGATATTCACCGTGATCCGGTTCCGGTGGCTCAGGGCCGCCTTGACGCAGATCCGCAAGAAACCGTTCGTGATGTACGCCTTCGTTTACTCGGCGGGAACGATCGTCGCGCTCGCGAGCCTCGGCAACTTCGGTCTACTGGCGCGACAGCGCGCGTTGCTGTTCCCACTCTTCTTGGTCTTCTTCGCCATCCCGCCTAAAGACAAAGACGCCTAGTGGAAGCACATGCATCGAGGGCCGGCGTCTCGCTCCCGAGACTCGCCGCGCTCGATACGACAGGCGCGGTGCTGGTCCTCGCGTTCGCGGCGTGGACCATCGTCTGCGTGTTGGTATCCGGCGGCGATGCCGCGCCCTCGCTCGGCATCCTTGGAGCCGGTACTGCGGCTTACGTGATCGCCCGCATGGTCGGGGCGCGGCGGCCGTGGCTGATCCCGGTCCTCGTGCTCGTAGTCGCCGGCGTTCTGGCCCTCGTCGCGGGACAGGACGCGATCAGCGGGCGCGCCCAGGG
>JBOGWY010000084.1:0-3981 GCA_050694015.1 Actinomycetota bacterium
GGACGAACTCGTGCGGGATAGACGTGTCGTTGGAGACCTCGAACGTGATCGTGTCGCCCCGGCTCACATCGAGGGCGGGCGGGTCGAACTTGAGGTCCTCGGTGGCTTGGACCTCGATCGTGCGCTCGGCGTCGGCGGGGTCGCCGGGCTCGCCGAACGCCGCCGTGCCGCCACCCGCGGTTCCCCCGTGGCCCTCGTGGCCGCCTCCGCAACCGGCAACGAGGAAAACCACCGCTGCAAGGCTCGCTCCCATACGGATCTTCATCGCCGGGCATCCTGCCACGGCATGATTACGACATGAACACACCCGGTTACCCGTCCTCGGCCCGAGTAGCGACGTCGCTGGGCTTCGGATTCCGCGTCGGGCACTGGAGCGATCCCGCCGCCGAGACCGGCTGCACGGTGATCCTGCCGCCACCGGCGAACGTCACATCGGTGGACATCCGCGGGACCTCACCCGGCTCGCGCGAGCTGCCGTCACTCGATGTCGAGCGGACCCGCACCGACGTCCACGCGATCCTCCTCGCGGGCGGGAGCGCGTACGGGCTCGATGCGGCTTCGGGTGTCATGGAATGGCTCGAGGAGCAGGGTGTCGGGCACCCGGTGGGATTCACCGTCGTGCCGATCGTTCCGGCTGCCGTGATCTTCGACCTCGGCTTCGGTCGTCACGACGTGAGGCCGGGGCCCAAGGAGGGCCGCGCCGCGTGCGACGACGCGCGTTCCGACGACATCGAGACGGGCCGGGTCGGCGTCGGAGCCGGAGCGACCGTGGGGAAATGGGCCGGTCGGGAGTTCGCGTCGCCCGGGGGCCTCGGGATCGCGACCGCCGAACGCGACGGCGAGCGGGTCTCGGCCGTCGCGGTCGCGAACCCGGTGGGCGATGTGATCGCCGCGGACGGTTCGGTGATCGCGGGTACGCGCAATCCCGAACCGCGTTACATGGGAGTGCCCGGCACTCCGACGATGCCGGACAACACCGTGCTCGCGGTCGTCGCGACGCAGGCGACCATCACCAAGCAGGACGCACGTTTCATCGCCGCGCGGGGAGCCGACGGAGTCACCGTCAGCGTGCGCCCCGCGCATACTCGCTACGACGGCGACGTGGTGTTCGCGTGCGCGGCCCCCGACCCCTCGGGCCGCGTCGCCGATGTGGACGTACTCGGACACCTGGCGACGGAAGCGGTAGCCGAAGCGGTAAGGAGCGCCGTCCGCCCGCGCGACTGAGCCCCTCTCCCCACTCCTCCGGTGGGCAGAAGCGCTCAAACGCGCGTTCTGGGAGCGCGTACCGGCCGATGCGACCGGCAGCCGCGTTCAGTTCCCGGTGAGGTCGAGGACGATCTTGCCGAACCGCTCCTGGGACTCGAGGTGACGGAGAGCGGCCGGGCCCTCGTCGAACGGCACGACTCGATCGATCGTGGGCTTTAGACCGAGCCCGCCGACCATCCGCAGCATGTCGGAGACGTCTGCGATCGAGCCCATCGTCGAGCCGATCACCGATAGCTGGTTCCAGAACAGCCTCCGCACGTCGAGATCAGCGCGCGGCCCGGCGGTGGCGCCGGCCATAACCACGCGGCCCCCCTTGCGAAGCGCACGCAGCGCGCCGTCGAGTGCAGGTCCACCGGCGGAGTCGGCCGCTAGATCGACGCCGCGTTTGCTCGTCAGCCGCCGGATCTCCTTGCCGACGTCGTCGTTGCGGTAGTTGATGCCGGCGTCGGCGCCCATCTCTAGCGCGGTCTTCAGCTTGTCGTCCGACGATGACGTGACATAGAGACGACCCGCGAGCGGACGTGCGAGCTGGAACAGTGACAGCGCCAGGCCCCCGCCGATCCCGGTCACGAGCACCCACTCCCCCGGCACCATCCGGGCGCGCGTGAAGAGCATCCGGTAGGCCGTGATGAAGGTGACACCGAGCGCCGCGGCCTCGACCTGAGATAGGTGATCCGGGTACGGGAAGACGTTCTCGGCCGGGACCGCGACGAGGTCGGCGAAGGTGCCCTGCACGTGCTCGCCGAGCATCCGGAACGTCGTGCACTCCGATTGCTCGCCGGCACGACAGAACTCGCACCGCCCGCACGACAGTCCGGGGTTGATCACGACGCGCATACCCGGCTTCAGTCCCTCCACCCCGGCTCCCGTGGCGTCGATCACACCGGCGCCGTCGGCACCGAGCACGTGCGGCAGCTCGTATTCGATCCCGAGCGCCCCCGATACGGTCCACAGATCGAGGTGGTTGAGGGCGGCTGCCTCCACGCGCACGGTCACTTCGCCGGGACCGGGGGCCACCTCGGGCACATCGACGATCGCGACGTTGTCGAGCCCCGAGAGAGCGGTCAGAGCGAGCGCGCGCACGTTTGTGTCACACCCCCTCCGTACTGTGCTTCTCGGCCGCGCTGCCCGGAGCCGCAGGAGGTGAGACGAGACATGCCCCCTCGCGCTGCGAAGAAGAGCTCTGCGAACAAGAAGGTCGAGAAGGCCAAGCCTCCTCGCTGCAAGACCTGCGGGAAAGCGATCCGCGTCCCTCACGGATGGACCGCCGGACCCGCCGTCCGCCGGCACTACTGGGCGAAGCATCGCGACGTGATGCAGCCCAGCTTCGGGAAGTCGAAGTGATCGACGGACCCCTCGACCTCGGAGACTTCGCGATCGCGCTTCTCGCCGGCGTGCTCGCGGCGCTCCGCGACCGCTTAGCTGAGGATCTATACGAGGGCGCCGCCGACCTCGTGGCCGATCTCGTAGAAGTCACGGACGAGTACCTTATGCATGTAACGGCCGGGTGAGGGCTCGATTCAACGAAATGGGGATACCCGCCGATATATATAGGCGGGGGCAACTCGTGGAGACGGACGAAGGGGATACCGCTTGAAGGTCCTTTTAGTGGACGACAGCCCAGACGCGCTCTTCCTGCTGAAGAAAAGACTCGCGAAGCGCAGACCGTTCGAGGTCGTGGGCGAAGCCACCAACGGTAAGGAGGCCATCGCCCAGGTCGAAGCGCTTCAGCCCGACCTGGTGATCATGGACGTGAAGATGCCGGGCATGGATGGGATCGAGGCGACCCGCCACATCAAGACCCGGTTCCCGAGCGTGTCGGTCTTGGCGTTCAGCGCGTTCGGCGATGCGGAGAGCACCGCGGCCATGCGCGACGCGGGGGCCGTCGGCTACGTGCTCAAGGACGCGCCCGAAGAAGAACTGATCATGCGCCTCCAAGACAGCCAGAGAACCGACCCCGTCTAGTCCCTCGTCCTTCGCCGAGTGGCAGATCAGTCGCGTGAGACGCGACTCAGTTACCACTCGATACCCAGCTGCCCGCCGAGTGGCAGATCAGTCGCGTGAGACACGACTCAGTTGCCACTCGGCACCAAGGGAAGGGGTCTAGTCGTTCACTACTTCTAGGGATGGGCGGTCGTCGGGGGGCAGGGCTTCGGCCCCCTCTTCGGCGAGGTCGACCACATGCTCGAGCTTGTCGCGGAAGCGATCGAGACGGCGCGTCCCTTCCTCGTACTTGGCCCGGGCGTTGCCCATGTGCTTGCCGAGGACCTCGTACTCGGTCGCGAAGCGTTCCATGTCGCGCTGGAGCCGCCCGCAGAAGTCCAGGATCGCCTCCGCGCTCTCTTCGATCCGCAGGCACTTGAGCCCGAACAGCACCGTCTGCAGATAGCCGTACATCGTGAGGGGCGACATCGGCACGACGCGCGACTCGATCGCGGTCTCGAACAGCGGACGCCTGCGGTGCGCGAGCCGGAGCACCTCGGCGTAGACGCCCTCGGCCGGGACGTACATCACCGCGAAGTCGAACGTGTTCTCGTCGGGGACGATGTAGCGCGACGAGATGTCCCGGATGTGCTTGTCGACGTCGCCGGCGAAGGCGCGTTCGGCGTCGGTTCGCTCCCCCTCGTTATCGGCGTCACACATCCGGCGGTAGTTCGACAGCGGGAACTTGGAATCGATGCACACGATCCGGCCCCCGGCCCGCACGACGGCGTC
>JBOGWY010000085.1:0-15735 GCA_050694015.1 Actinomycetota bacterium
CTCGTGGAAACGTTGTCGCGGAGATCGTCGGAGAGGACGGTCACCGCATCCGAGTGCCGATAGCAGAATCGCTCGAGCCGCCGCGCCGCCGCGATCGCCTGCTTGTTCGAGAGGACACCAAGCTCGATGACCACGTCCGGGAAAACGTCCTGGAGGTTGAAGACGTACGGCGCCTTGCGCGCTTTCGCGATCGCTAAACCGGTGAGACCGAGCGTCAGCGGCGGCGATACCGCGAGGACGCCGTCGACCGGGCCGCCCCGGATCCCCGCGACGGCACCTACGGTCGAGAATCCCGCGAACGACAGCCCGCGCCGCACTATGTTGCGCTTGTCCGAGGTGGGGAACGGGTGGAGCCGCGTCACCCGGCCCCACGGTGTGTCCTCGTGACGCACCAGGCGGCCCTCGTAACCGGGTTCGATGCGGTGCTCCCGGTACCAGGGGACCGCGGTCACGATCTCGAGGCGATGACCGCGGAGCGCCAGCTCTTCGACGATGCGCGTTACGACGGCGCCGGTAGGGGCGACGTCGGGCGCGAAGTGGGGCGTCACGACGACGTAATTCACAGTGTCGTTTCCATCACGAAGCGGTACGAGTCCTCGAGGATCTCGGCCGATTTCGTCCACGTGAAGTCTGCGGCCCGCTCGCGCCCGGCCTTGATGAGCTTCTCGCGCAGTTCGTGATCTTCGATCAGGTCCGACATCGCGTGGAACCACTGGTCGGGGTTGTCGGGTGAGGCAAGGATGCCCGCGTCGGTCACGACCTCGGGGACGGCCGTGGCGTTCGCTCCGATCACCGGACAACCGCGGCTCATCGCTTCGAGGATGGGTGCACCGAAGCCCTCGAAGCGCGATGCGAAAGTCACCGCGGTGGCTTCCTGGTACAGCGCGTCGAGGTCGCGCGACGAGACGTAGCCCAAGCGCTTCACGCGATCCTGCAGGCCGAGGCGGGCGATCTCTTCACCCAGGCGCGTCTCCATCTCCTTCGCGGTGCTCCATTCCTTCCACGCGGCGGGCCCGGTGAAGACGAGATAGGCATCGTGGTGCACCTTTCGCAGGCGCGCGAACGCCTCGAGCAGGACGAGATGGTTCTTGTGTGGGTAGGTCGCGGCCGGATAGAGGAAGTAAGGGCCGTCGAGCCCGTAGCGCTCGCGGACGTCGGAGTGCTCGACCTTGTCCTCGCGCGGCGAGATGCCGTGCGGGACCGTGATGACGACGCTGGGATCGATGTTGAGGCGCTCGATCACCGAACGGCGGGTGAACTCGCTGGGGGTGAGTATCAATCGTGCGGTCTCGACGGAGCGAGGCATCATCGTCTTCAGGTACGTGAGCTTCGCCCGCGTGAAGTACTCCGGATAGAAGAGGTACTGGAGGTCGTGGATCGTGAGCACCGGGCGCGACGACCGCACCAGCGGGACGATCCCTCCCGCGTGATGGACGAGGTCGATGCGCCGATTGCGCGCTTGACGCGCGAGCCAGCTGTTCTCTCCGGCGACGCGGAACGACTTCCACTGCCCGGTTACCGGCGCGTACGTGACCTCGAAGCGCGTGACGAGTTCGGGATGCGCCGACGCGAACTGGGGCAACGCGAACAGCGTGTAGTTGATGCCGCCGTCCCGCTCGCTGAGGCCGTGTAGAAGGCGCGTCGTGTAGGTCTCGGAGCCCCCGACCACGCCGGGGACCATCCACAGGAGGTTGACCCCGACGTTCATGCCATGCCTTTCAACCCTCGGTACACGTCGCGCAGCCCGATCGCGGTTCGATCCCACGTGAACTCGGCGGCGCGCGCACGCCCCGCGTCGGAGAGCTTGCGGGCGAGCGGTTCGTCGCTCAACAAACGCCGGATCGCGTCGGCGATCGCGGCGGGATCCTTCGGGTCGACGAGTAGCGCGGCATCACCCGCGATCTCCTCGGTGGACGTGCCCGTGGATGTCACAACCGGGGCTCCTTGCGCCATCGCTTCGAGAACTGGGAAGCCGAAACCTTCGCGCATACTCGGCCAGCACACGACCGCGGCCCCCGCGTAGAGAGCGTTCAACTCGGATCGCGCCACGAAACCGAGGACCCGGGGCTTCCGCCGCGCCCGGGCGGTCAGCGCGTTCAGGTCTTCGTTCCAGCCCCGCGGTCCGACGAGAACCAGATCGACGTCTTCGTCGAGGGCGCCCCACGCGGTGAGGAGGCCGCTCAGGTTCTTGCGCGGCTCGATCGTTCCGCTCCACAAGACGTAGGGGCGGACGAGGTGGTGTCGCTCCTTCGCCGCCTCGACGTCGGTGTCGGTTACGGGCGCGGTCTCGATGCCGAGGGGGACCACGTGGATCTTCGCCTCGTCGACGCCGGCCGTCACGCAGTCGCGGGCCGTCGCCTCCGACGGGCAATGGATCGCGTGAGCGTCGCGTTTCGCGAGGCTCAACCCTCGCTTGAAGAAGCTCAACCCGCGCGCGGTGAAGTGCGATGGGTCGCGGAGGAACGCGAGATCGTGGATCGTGACGACCAGTGGTGCCGTCCGCGGCGGCACGGCGATCGTCGTCGCGTGGATCACATCGACGTCCCCGGTGGCACGCTGGACGGCGGGCCGCCGCAGACGGTGCCACGCCTCGTACAGCGCGACTCGGGGCAGCGGGAGATGCCGCACCGCGACAGGAGGCGTCCACTCGGCTCCCGGCGCGTCCTTGTGACGGGCCGCGACGCCGATGATGTCCAGCGATCCGTCACGGTCCAACGCATTCGCCATACCGATCGCGGCCACTGCCGTTCCCCCGGGGACGCGATGCCAGCATTGTTCGAGTGTGAGGGCGACGCGCAAGCGTTGTTCCACCGAAGAATCCTCCCACGGAGGTCGTCGCGCACCGCTTACGATGAGTGCATGGAACTTGCAGGTAAACGCGTGCTTCTCACCGGTGGCTCCGGCTTCCTGGGCCAGAACGTGCAGCGGGAACTGCGCGCCCGAGGCGTCGCCGACATCTATGTGCCGCGCCGGCGAGATTTCGATCTCACGCGCTGGGACGACGTCGAGAAACTGTTCGCCGAGTCGTCACCCGATCTCGTCATCCATCTCGCCGCCAAGGTCGGGGGCATCGGCGCCAACATGGCGGTGCCGGCCGACCTCTACCTGTCGAACCTCCTGATGGGCACCTACGTGATCGAGGAGGCGCGTCGCCGGGAGACCGAGAAGAGCGTGGTCATCGGCACGATCTGCGCGTACCCGAAGTTCGCTCCCACGCCGTTCAAGGAAGACGATCTGTGGAACGGATATCCGGAGGAGACGAACGCACCGTACGGGATCGCCAAGAAGGCACTCCTCATGCAAGCGCAAGCGAACCGCGCGCAGTACGGGCAGAATGTGATCTATCTGCTGCCGGTCAACCTCTACGGGCCGGGCGACAAGTTCCATCCCTCGGTGTCGCACGTGATCCCCGCGCTCATCAAGAAGTTCGTCGACGCGAAGGAAGCGGGTGCCGGCCACGTGGACGTGTGGGGCACCGGACGCGCGACGCGTGAGTTCCTCTACGTCGACGACTGCGCACGCGGCATCGTGCTCGCGGCTGCCGCGTACGAGAGCGAGCAGCCGATCAATCTCGGTTCCGGGAGGGAGATCGCAGTCAAAGACCTCGCCGAACTGATCGCGTCGCTGGTGGGTTTCGAAGGTGAACTGCGCTGGGACACGAGCAAGCCCGACGGGCAACCCCGACGCCAGCTCGATGTCACCCGCGCTCGTGAGTCGTTCGGGTTCGAGGCGACCACCTCCCTCGAGGACGGTCTTCGCGAAACCATCGACTGGTACGTCGAGAACCGGGAAGAAGCAGAGGCAGCGACTTTTTGAACCTGCGCGTCGCGCTCGAGGCAGGTTCGTTGCTCGACGCTCCCACCGGAGTGGGCCGCTACACGCGCGAGCTCGCTCGTGGTCTAGAGATCCACGGCGTGGACGTGACGAAGTTCGCGGTCGCTCTGAAGGGCGCGAGTACGCCGGATGTGAAGCGATGGCGGCTGCCGTCTCGCGTCGTGCACCGTGCGTGGCTCAAGACGGGACGACCCTCGGTCGCGCGTCTGATCGGCGACGTCGACGTCGTGCACGGGACGAACTTCGTGCTCCCGGTGGCAGGGTCGGCGCCGGGGGTGGTCACCATCCACGATCTGTCGTTCCTGCGCGACGACGCGTTCCCGGGGGCCGCGGGGTGGCGCGACATGGTGCCGTGGTCCCTGAAGCGCGCGCGGCGCGCGATCGCGCCGAGTAACGCGATGGCCGAGGAGATCTCGGACCACTACGGCATCTCCACTGACTACATCACGGTGACCTACGAGGGTGTCGCGCCGGTCTTCTTTGGCGCCACACCGTTGTCGGACGCGTCGCTGGAAGCGATGGGGATCAGTCGCCCATTCGCGGTCGCGGTCGGGACGATCGAGCCGCGCAAGAACCTCGCGCGTCTGCTCGAGGCGTGGCGCCGCGCGGCCCCCCAGGTGTCGGGGTGGACGCTCGTGCTGGCCGGTCCGCGCGGGTGGGGGCCGGGACTTCCCCGGACGGAGGGGGTGGTGCTTACCGGCTGGATCGGCGACGAAACGCTTCCGGGCCTGCTTGCCGCCGCGGATCTGTTCTGTTACCCATCGCTCTACGAGGGCTTCGGTCTCCCGCCGCTGGAGGCGATGGCGGCCGGGACCGCGGCGGTGGTGGGCAACTATCCGGCGGCCTCGGAGGTCTTAGGGGATGCCGCTCTAAGGGTCGACCCCGGTGATATCGATGCGATCGGGGAGGCTCTGGGTGGCATCGTGGCGAACGAGTCGTTACGGCGGGGCTACGCCCTGGCGGGAAAGGCCCATGCGGTGTCCTACACGTGGGAGCGCACCGCTCGTGCCACGATCGGAGCGTATGAAGCGGCCCGAGGGCGCTAGATCGGCGTCTCCGTAGGATTCAGTATGTCGTTATGGTGTGGTTTGGGGTGAAGATGTCAACATGCGCACACTGATGAGGTTGTTGATCGTGGCTCTCGTGCTCGCCGTCATGGCGCCGGGCACGGCCCAGGCCGCCCCGCGGGTGATCATCAAGGGCGGGGGCTGGGGCCACGGCATCGGCATGTCCCAGTACGGGACTTACGGCCGCGCCCAGCGGGGCGACGGTGCCAAGCAGATCATCGAGCACTACTACTCGGGGGCCAACGTCTCCGAACGCAACATGCCCAAGATCCGGGTCGGGCTCCTCCAGTCGCAGTCCGAGATCGTCCTGTCCGGCAAGCCGTTCCGCAGCGGGGATGGCCTGATCGTTTTCACGCTCCGCGACCGGAAGATCGTCAAGGGTGGACAGAACGCGACCTTCCGGATCGTCCCGAGCCCGACCGGTGGCCTTCGTATCTACAAGAACGGTGACGTGGTGAAGCGTGATGGACGACGTGTGTTCGGTTCGTCGAAGCGGCACATCCAGGTGCACTATCAGCAGCACGACTCGCGCGTCTACGTCCACGACAAGTCGACCGCGTACGCGTACGGACATCTTGAGATCGACACTTATCAGACCAACTCGTGCAACCCTGGTTTCTGCGCGCGCCTCGTTATCAAGATGCCGATGCAGAAGTACGTCTATGGACTCGGCGAGGTCCCGGCGTCGTGGCCGCAGGCGGCCCTGCAGACGCAGGCGATCGCCGGACGGACCTACGCGTTCGAGAAGATCTCCCGTCTCGGCCAGCATCGTTACCCGTGCGACTGCGCGGTCTACGACTCCGTGATCGACCAGGCCTACATCGGCGACTCCAAGCGCACCGGTTCGGGCTCCTACTGGGACGACTGGAAGCGCGCCGTCAACCGAACTAACGACAAGGTGATCCTGCACAACGGATCGCCGATCCAGGCCCTGTACTCGTCGTCGTCCGGCGGCCACACCGAGCACAACGAGAACGTGTGGGGCGGCACCCCGCTGCCTTACCTGCGCGGAGTGCCCGACGGTCCCGACGACAACAGCGCGAACCCGAACTACAAGTGGCGGGTGGGGATGTCGTGGCGCTCCTTCGAGAACAAGCTCCAGGCTGCCTACAACATCGGAAACCTGCGGAGATTCAGGCTCATTCGTCCGTTCGGCGTCTCCGGACGTGTGACGGTCGTGAGGGGCGACGAGGGCGGCGCGAAGGTCGTCGGCTCGAGGCGCGTTGCGCGCGTCGACGGATGGTCGCTCCGGTCCTCGCTGGGCCTGAAAGACACCCTGTTCCGTGTCACTTTCAGGTACGAGCGCGCCTCGACGTTCGATCAGAAGTACTCGCGTCTCGATGGTGCTCCCGGAGACGCAGTGAGTGATCCCTACGACGTGCCCAAGCGCGCCGACACCGCTCTCGGAGCCGCGCAGGACTTCGAGCGCGGCCGGATGACGAGGGTTTCGTCGTCCGACATCGTCACGTGGCAGTGGGGTCGCATCCTGAAGCGTTACGACGATCTCCGGCGCGAGCGCGGCCGGCTCGGGATGCCGAGCTCGGATGTCCATGGGGCGCCGGGAACCCGACGCGCGTACTACGACAACGGCGCGCTCTACCAGAATCCCGAGACCAGAACGGTATTCGCGCTGTGGGGCGTCATCGCCGATGGCTATGTCGAAGCGGGTGAGACGACGTCCGTGTGCGGCTTCCCGACCTCGGATGTCGTCACGACGGAGACCGGCAGGACGGCCTCCTTCGAGCATGGCGTGATCGAGTGGGTGAAGGGGACCGGTCTCTCGGTCGACTGCGCCTGACGCTCGCACTTACACTCGCCGCGATGGCACTGGAAGTCCCCCCTCCCGAGGCGCTGCCCGACGTCGTCCAGGCGACGAGTCCGGCCGTCAGCCGCGCGGTGTCGCTCGGTCTGCTCCTGGTGAGCGTGTCGTTCGCGGTCGTGGGGCAGCTGACGCTCAAGTCGGCCATGGATTCGGTCGGACGTATCGGTCGCGCAGATCTCGGTTCGCTGGGACAGACGGTCCTGCGCGCGGCCAAGGAGCCGAAACTGTGGATCGGCCTGTTCCTGTTCGGCATCTCCGCGGTGTTCTGGCTCGTGGTGCTGTCGCGCGTCCGGCTCTCGGTTGCGTACCCGCTCGTGGGGATCTCCTACATCATCATCGTGGCGCTCGCGCGGTTCATGCTGCACGAGCACGTTCCCGTTCTGCGCTGGGTCGGCGTGGTGATCATCGCGCTCGGCATCGTAGTGATCGGGTTGTCGTTCCGAAGTAACCCCGGCGTTTGAAGGCGCTGATCCTCGCCGGCGGTTACGGGACCCGGCTGCGTCCGCTCACGTACACACGCCCCAAGCATCTGCTCCCGATCGCGAACCGGCCTCACATCGAACACGTCTTGGAGCTCCTCCAGCGGCACGCCATCGACGAGGCCGTGTTCCTCACGTCGTACCTGTCGGGTGCCTTCGAGAACACGGTCGCGGCGGCGAAGGCGCGCGGGTTCACGATGGATGTGACCCACGAGGAGGAGCCGCTCGGAACCGCGGGTGCGCTTAAGCACGCGCAGGACCATGTCGGCGACGAAACGTTCTTCGTGTTCAACGGGGACGTGCTGACCGATGTCGACCTCGACGCACTCGCCGGCTTCCATCGCGATCGGGACGCGGAGGCGACGATCTTCCTGACTCCCGTCGAAGACCCCTCGCGCTTCGGCGTGGTCCCGACGGACTACGGGGGCCGGGTGCAAGGCTTCATCGAGAAGCCCCCGCCGGGGGAGGCCCCGACGAATCTGATCAACGCAGGGATCTACGTGATGGAGCCGACGGTGCTCGACCGCATCCCGAAAGGCGAGGTGTGGTCGTCCGAACACCAACTGTTCCCCGAACTCGTCTCCGACGGCGCCGGTCTCTACGCGATCGACATCTCCTGCTATTGGCTCGACATCGGCACGCCGGCCAGCCTCCTACGGGCGAACCTCGACGCGCTGTCCGGCGCCTTCAAGACCGATGCCGTGCCCACTGCCGGAGCCGAGACGTCCGTGATCGCTCCGAACGCGGACGTGGCCGAAAGTGCGAAGCTCACGTCCGCGGCGGTGGGGGACGGTGCCGTGATCGGTGAGGGAGCGGCGGTGACGCGTTCTGTCCTTCTGCCGGGGGTCCGCGTGGGGGCCGGAGCCGTGGTGGAAGATTCGGTCCTCGGTGAGAACGCGCGCGTGAGCGATGGTGCTCGGGCGTCGGGTCTCATCGGCGGGGACGACGAGCAGATCTAGGAGCGCATAGATGGCCATCATGGTGACGGGGGCCGCGGGTTTCATCGGCTCGCATCTCGTTGACCGGCTGCTCCACGAGGGCGAAGAGGTCATCGGCGTCGACAACCTCTCGTCGGGCCGCCTGTCGAACCTCAACGACGCGCGCAACTCTCAGATCGGCAAGTTCTCGTTCCACCGTGTCGACATCACATCGACCGCTCTCGGTGACCTCATCAAACGAGTGAAGCCCGAGCTGATCTTCCATCTCGCCGCGCAGGTGGACGTGCGCATCTCAGTCGTCGATCCGATCCACGACGCGATGGTCAACGTCGTCGGCACCTTGAATCTCCTACAAGCCGCTTCGGAGGCGAAGACGGGGAAGGTCGTGTTCACGTCGTCGGGCGGCTGCATCTACGGCGAGCCGGACGAGTCGCGGCTCCCGGTCACCGAAGATCAGGTCTACCTGCCCGAATCGATGCCCGAGTCGCCCTACGGGGTGTCGAAGAAGGTCGCGCTCGACTACCTCCGCTACTTCCGAGCCGTGAAGGGGCTCGACTACACGGCGCTCGCGCTCTCGAACATCTATGGTCCGCGGCAGGAGCCTGCGTCCCAGGTCGGTCTCGAGGGCCAGGTGGTTGCGATCTTCTGTCGCAAGATGCTCGGCGGGCGTCCGGCGACGATCTACGGGGACGGGACCCAGACGCGGGACTTCCTGTATGTCGACGACGTCGTCTCGGCGTACCTCGCGGCGCGCGATCAGGCCAGTGGCGAACTCGTGAACATCGGCAGCGGAACCGAACTCTCCATCAACGACCTGCACTCGCGGCTCGTGACCCTGACTCGTGCTCGGTTCGATCCGGTTTACGCGGGGGCCCGGCCGGGCGAGCTGCACCGGATAGTCGTCGACGCATCGAAGGCGGGCCGGGTTCTGGGATGGCACCCATCGACATCGCTGGACGAAGGTCTGAAACAGACCGTGGCCTGGTTCAAAGCCGCCGGCTAGATGCGTTGGTACTAGACGCGCCGCCTTACCGCTTGCGTAGGACCGCCCACGCGATGACTGCGTAAAGGATCGTGAGAAGGCCGAACACGATCCTGACGATCGTCGAGGATTCGGTGATCGTGATGAAGATCCCGTAGACGGGCAGAAGGAGGATCACCCAGCGGAGGAAGGGACGCCGTTCTACGTCCGCTCTCAACCTGTTGATCAACTCCTTTTTGAACGCCACTGACCCCCCCGACGTCTCGTTGAGTAGCCCAGCGCGGAGCATCTTCATCGACTGCGCAGAAGTATGCGCTTCCGCATCCTGCCTTGCGAGTGCCGCTCGGCTTCTTCGATTGCGTAGTGCGGGGCTTCCCCTAGTCCTGTTGGGTAGGGGAATGACTCCTGCGGGCGGTATCGAGGTTCCTCTCCTGGCGCTTCAGCTCGGCGCGAGCATCATCGCCACGTGGGCCGGTATCCGCATCGTCGACGACGTGCGGCTGTGGCTCGCGCGGCGCGCCGAGGTGCGCGCCGACGACCGCTCCTAGCTACTGAGAACCACCGGTAAGGACTGACTTCGCGCGCGGAAGTCCAAGAGAAAAGCCTCCTGAGCAGGGAAGATGTAGCTGACCAAAGCACACATCCACCCCAACAGGAGGCATCTCTCAGGTGAGCATAAACCGGTCTGCGCGCGCGTTTTCGGTTTCCACGACAGATCGCAACCTCACCGCCCATGCGGGCGCGGTGCTGATCCGGGCCGCGGCTCACGCGGTGGGGCTCGGCTCCTCGATCGCAGCCCACCTGCGACTGAAGAAGCGGGCCCGGGGCCTCACCGAAGCACACTCGATCCTTGCCATAGCGGAGGCTGTCGCGCTGGGTGCCACATGTCTCGATGATCTTGCGATAACGCGTGCCGACCACGCCCAGGAAGCGCTGCGCGGGTTCGCCGTGCCGGCGCCCCAGACCGCGGGAACGTTTCTTAGGCGGTTCTCCCTGGGTCACGTCCGCCAGCTCGACAAAGCGTTGCGAGCGGTCCATAAACGAGCCTTCCAACTCCTAGGGATTTCGCCTGGCGATCGGATCACGCTCGACTTCGACTCCACCTACGTGCGCTCCTACTCATCGCGGCGGCAGGGCGCGGACCCGACTTGGACCAAGCGCTACACCTTGCATCCGCTTCTTTGCTTCGCGTCGCAGTTCGGCATCTGCCTCCACGCGAAACTGAGACGCGGCAAGGCGGCCACGTCAACCGGGATCGCATCGTTTGTTGCCGAATGCCTGCGCCGCGTCCCCTCGGACGTGCTTGTGCGAGCGCGGTTCGACTCTGGCTTCTATTCCAAGGAGCTGTTCGCCATGCTCGAGCGCATGGGCGTCACCTACCTTTGCGGAGCCATGATCACACCCCGTCTGACCAGCGTGATCAGCCGGATCCCGGACTCCTGCTGGACACCATGTGTCGACAAAGAAGAAGGCGAGGTCGCCGAGTTCGGCTACCACATCGCCAAAGACGATGTCTTTCGCCGCTACATCGTCAAACGCATCCCGGTCAGCATCGGCGAGCAGATGGAGATCGAGAGCGGCGGCTATCACCACTGGGTGCTGGTGACCAACGACCACATCACCGATGCTGCGACGCTCGAGTCCGAGCACCGTCACAAGGCCCAGGTGGAGTCGGGGATGCGCGAGCTCAAGGAGAACTTCGGGCTCGACGTCTTTCGCAAGCACGGTTTCATGGCCAACTGGGCGTGGCTGCTCATAGTGGCCACCGGGCTCAACCTGACGCGCTGGTCGCAGCTTCTGGGATCACTTGATGAAGACGTAGAAATGCGTGCCAAGAGGCTGCGCTATCGCTACCTCAACATCCCGGGTCTGCTCGTTCGCACTGGCCGCCGTCTCGTGCTCAGGCTGCAGCGCGACTACCCGCTATTCGATCGGTTCGTTGCCGCGCTCACGCGCCTGCAGTCTCTTCCGCAGCCGGCCGGCTGACCGCATCAACATCCACTGAACGACAACCCCGAGGCCGTCGGGCCTGTTCGACATCGCCGTTTTGGGCGACATCACCATCACGCCAGGGAATGACGAACGGATTCGCGTCCGCCTCTCCCTTCGCGTGCGGCCGGAAACAACGAACCCCGCTGATCTCGGGTTCCCTCCGGACTTACCGAGGGATTTGGGTAGCTAGTTCGCGCTCAGAGCGAAATAGCTACAGGAGGCGCGTTTCGACCGGCATCAAGTCTCACCACGCTCTAGCAGTAGAGCTTGTACGGGATGTTCTTGGGTAGGTCGACCGTGCCGTTGGTCCCTTCCCATTCACCTTTGGGCACCCATCGATATAGATGCGCCATCCCGTAGAGCGCGAGGCTCGAGAGACACTTCATCTTCGTTCGTTCGTTCCCCGCTCCGATCGTCTGCCCGTCTCCGTAGATGAACGGCGCCGGGCTGTTCATGAGATCGGGGCCGAGGACGGGGTGCCACGTGGTCGTGTGGCCGAGCCCGAAGGTGTGACCGAACTCGTGCAGGGTGACGATCTCGAGGTCGTTGATCTCGGGGAAGTCCCACGCCACCTGGCCGGCGCGCGGTGACGAGCCGAACAGGCTCAACGCGATCACTCGTCCGCTGTAACGCGTCTGGTCGCGGATACCGGCCTGCTCCAGAACGTCGTTGACGAAGTCCTTCGTCCCGGTGTCTCCGGCGACGCCGCGGAACGCGGGTCCGGCCGCGACGTAGCCGAGGATCACGTCGTAGCCGATCGGATCTACGGGATCGGCACCGTCGAACACCTCGATGTGGAACTTGATCTTCTTGAGGTACGAGAACTGCGGGTAGTCGTCCGCGAACGCCCTCAGCTGCTTGATCCACCCGTTGACTCCGCGAAGCGTCGCGTCCATGTAGTCGACGACGGTCGGACCGAGCGGGTTGCCGAGGTCGCCGTGCGTCGGCGGAACGAGCAGCACGCGAGCGTCGGTGGTCTCGAGCGAGCCGCCGAAGATCATCTCGATCGGCTGCGCCATGTGCCGCTCGCAGTTCATGAAGCAAAGCTCGTACTTGCCGAGGTCGTTCTGCTCGGCCGCGAGGTGCAGCCGGTACTCGCCGGTCGTGACCGCACGATGCACCGCGAGTCGGAATGAGCCGACCTCGCTGGTGAAGGCAGCGCTCGCGGTGACGCTCGGCCCCCCGAGACGGGTGCCGACATCGATGACGGCGCCGTTGGGATCGAGCATCGTGATGGGATCGGTCGTGCTCGCCTCGGGCTCGATGAGTACCGAGATCGAGTCTCCCTCCTCCAACTCGAACTTGAAGAAATCGTGGGTGTCGCCGGCGGCCTGGTCGAGCCGTCCCGTATAGGGGCCGTTCGGCTTGATGAGGGTGGCCTCCTCGAAGGTGTTCCCTGCGTCCTTGCGGGAGCCACCGTCGTTCTGTTGCGCCGCGGCGGGAGCCGGCGGGGCCATCCATAGGGCCGAAGCCAGAGCCGTGGCCAGCGCCCCCAGCCGGAGTGCCCGTGTCTTCTTTCTCATGGAGGAGTGGTTCGCCCACGGCCCGCGGTTCCCTTCGTCCCAGTTGTGACGTTCGTCGGGCGATTGCGCCTGCCGCCGGGTGCCCGTCTAATGCACGCTGTGCGAGTCCTTCATGTGCGTCTCGACGAGCCCGGCGGGGGAGTCGTATACGTGCGCGCGGCCCTCGAGCTTGACGACCCCACGTGGGAGATGGAAGAGATCGCGCTCGATCCCCGTCGGTTGAAATCCTCCCTGGTCGGTTGGTGGCGATCAGTAGTGGGGGTTCGGAAGGCTGTGCGCAGGAGGGGTATCGACATCGTCCATGCCCACGGTGTGCGAGCGGGGCTTGTCGCTCTCCTGGGCTCGTTCCGCCTCCGTCGTCGGCGCGTGCTCCTCATCCACGGCCTCCACTCGATGAGACGGGCGTCGGCTCGCTCTCTAGTTTTGGTTCGTTTCGTCAACCGACGCATCCTGCGCTCGTTCGATCGCGTGATGGTCCTGAGCAACAGCGACCGGGACGCGATCGTCGGGTCACGACTCGCACCGGCCGGCCGGGTACGACTCGTGCGAACGACTATCCGACCGCCGAAGCCTGCGCCACGCGATGAAGCTCGCGACGTATTCGGTCTGGCTATCGAACGACCGGTTCTCCTGTGGCTGGGGCGCTTCAGCGCAGAGAAGGATCCACTGACGTTCGTGCGTGCAGTCAACGACCTGAGCGGCGACGTCGCGGGACTGATGATCGGGGACGGAGAATTGCTCGAGGAGGCACGTTCCATCGCCGGGCCGAGCGTGATCATCGCGGGATGGCTTGATGATCCCTCGGCGGGGTTCGCTGCGGCGGACATCTTCGTCAACTCCTCTGAGTGGGAGGGGCTCCCGATAGCAGTGCTCGAAGCCGCGTCGGGGGGGGTGCGGCTAGTTCTGTCCGATCGTCCGGGTAACCGCGATGTGGTCGCCATGGGCGTGCCCGCGCGCTCATTCGTATTCGGAGACTCCGACGCGCTCTCTATCGCGATCAAGGAAGAGCTCGCGCACCCTGTCGCTGAGAAGGCCGACGTTCGAAAGATGGTGCTTGCTACCTTCAACCCGGAAGCGCTTAGGGAAGACCTGCTTGCGGTTTACACGGAGCTCGCGCGCACGTGACGATAGGCGTCGTTATCCCCGCGTATCAGGTCGAGCGATGGGTCGAGAGATGCCTCCGGTCGGTCCTCGACCAAAGCGTTCCGGCCGATGAGATCGTCGTCGTCGACGACGGTTCCACCGATGCAACACCTGCTCTCGCGTCGGCGATGGACGGGGTCACGCTCGTTCAACAGGAGAACGGCGGGTTGGCTGCGGCGAGGAATGCAGGCACGCGGGCGAGCAGCTCGGACTGGATCTTCTTTCTCGATGCCGACGACATGATGCTTCCCGATGCGATCGCCGCTTACCAGGATGCGATCGAGCGCTGGCCAAACGCATCGGTTATCGACCCGGCGTACGAATCCGAGTATCCCGACGGACGCGTCGTCCGGCCCCCGCACGCGCCAGACCGGGCATATCGTCGGGAGCATCTCACGAGCGTGATCCGACGCAATCCGCTGACCGCGAACGCCGTCATCAAACGCGAGCTAGCGGGGCGGTATCCCTACGACACGTCGTACCGCGCGTGCGAAGACCTGAAACTGTGGTTCACACTGCTGCTCGACGCGCACGAGATCGTGCAGATGGGTGTGCCTACGACGCGGCGGTCGATCGGTCGGGAGGGTGCGCTGTCCAACCGGATACTGACGATGAGGCGATGCCGGTCGGCCGTCTTCCGCGAGCTGTGGAGGGAGCCGCGGTTAACGGCGAGGGAACGAGCGATGCTGGCCTACCAGATCTCCCGCGTATCGGCCGGTATCGCCGTGGCTCGCATCGCAACGCGCACGGATGCGGCGTGATCAGTCTTGCGATCCCGCGCCCATCGCCCGCAGCCGATCACGCTTACCCATCAATGACGCAAGCCCAACCAGTCTCGAGACGACCGCACTCGTCGCTACCGCGGATCCCGCTGCGATGGGCGCGGAGAAGAACCCGGAAAACACTAGGAGACCGACGACGAGAGTTACCACCCGCACGAGGTCCATCACCGCCCAACTTCGAGAATCGCGCAACCGGAAATGGAGGATCTGGAGCGGGTTAGCCGCAACGAAGGCGGCCGTTGCTACCAGCATCAACTCGAACGGCGCTACCGCTCCTCTGAAGTTGTTGCCGAATACCGTCGGGATCAAGAACGGTGCGGCTATCCCCGCGATCCCGAACAGCGCGAGAGCCGGAACGACGGCCCTCTTCGTCAGTGTTGCGTAGTGACGGAGGGAAACGGATGGATCGGAGCCCGAGGGCATCAGGAACGTCATTATCGACATGAGCGCGAGACCGGGCCCTGCGGCAAGTTGCGCGGCAAGTCCGAACGCAGCGAGTGGTGCGGCCCCCGCTACGCGAGCAACGAACGCGACGGGCGCGTACTCCGCCGCCGACGCCGCGACTACTAGAAGCGTGAACCATCGACTGCTCGCCCAGGTTTGTGTCGCATCTCGGAGTCCGAGTATCGAACGCCTCGTCGGTCTCACGCCTCGAAGCTCGGGATCACGGGCTGCGAGAGCGAGACCAACGCCGACTCCTATCACGGCCCCGGCGGCTGCCGTCGAGGCGGTTCCGAAGGCGAGGCCGACCAACGTGGCGACGGTCCGTGTCACTGCTTGCTGGATCACGATGCGCGCCCGGGCCGTCCATCGTTGCCTCACCTGCAGCATGGAGGCGATGAAGTTGAAGAGGCCAACCAGGGCGCCGCTGAGCCCGCCCAGAGCGACGATCCCATCGGGGACGTGGAAGAAACGGCCGAGCGGGATGCTCACAGCGAGGGCCAGGATGATCCCGCCGCCATAGGACCACAGCTGTGCAGACAGTGAGCGCGAAACGATCTCAGCCCGTTCCCCTGTTGTTCCCGTGCTGTACTCCATCATCATCTGGAACGAGACGCCGAGGTCGAGGAAGGCTCCGAAAAGCGCGGAGACACCGAGGAAGAAGATGAAGTGCCCGAACTCGGCCTTCTCCAAAAGCGCGACGGCGACGAGGGTCAGGCCTAGGGTTAGAGC
>JBOGWY010000086.1:0-2629 GCA_050694015.1 Actinomycetota bacterium
ACCCGGTCGTCCGCGAGGACGTCATCGCATGCCTCGAAGTCGTCCTTATCGAGGCAACGACCGGCGAACAATCTGCCGGCGGGGAGACGTAGTCCTATGAATTGCTCGGTTCGCCCGGCCCCGGCGATGCAGACGAGTTCGTCGCCTTCGACGAGATAGACGGCGGCGCCATCGGAGCCTGTGAGCTGGAGTGTGTGGCGGGACACGGCCGCTATCGCCGAACCGAGATCGGGACCGAGGTCGGCCACCTCTTCCTGGGCCGCGGCGATGATGTCGAGCGCGCCGGCGTTCGTCTGTCCCGTGTACGAGCCCACCGTTTGTCGCTCCATAGTCCTCCCCGAGAGATTCGCCGCCGGAAGAACCATTCCCGCTCGCTACGCTTCTCAAAACAGGCCCCGCCGCGTAGTACTTACGTACGCGCGCCGACTCGAGTAAAGGCACGGGGAGGTGATCTATGGTTTGCATCACGGGCGACGGGAGGCGGCGGTGGCGGATCCTGGAACGACGATCCTTGTGGCAGACGACGACGAGGACATCAGAGAGCTCGTCGCCTACAGGTTGGGCAAGTCAGGCTACGACGTCGTAACCGCGAACGACGGCGCAGCCGCCTTCGATCTCGCCCTCGAACACCGCCCTGCGGTCGCGATCCTCGACGTGCTGATGCCCAAGTTGACCGGACTGGAGCTCACAAGAAAGCTTCGGGCCGAAGGATCGACGGCCCAAACCGCGATCATCCTCCTCAGCGCGAGCGTGCAGGAATCCGATATCCAACTCGGTTTCGAAGCGGGCGCGGATGACTATCTGAAGAAGCCGTTCAGCCCCCAGGAGTTGCGAGCACGGGTTCAGGCGGTCCTGGCGCGACGCTGAGACATCCGTGATCGGCCTACTTCAAACCTCGTCGCTGGTGCTGGCCGTCGCGTCGATACTCGCCCTTGCGTTCCTAGTCGCGCGGCGCACCGTTCTGATACGTGCCGAACGTTCGTCGCTGGAGACCCAGCGCAGGCTGCGACCGATCGCTCTCGATCTCGCAGAAGGCGACTCGGTGGATCTGGCCGGGCTCGATCGCCGCGAGCTGCGCGCTCTCGCCTCGCTACTCCATAGATTCTCGGGACTGGTCGCAGGGCCGGCTCGCGACAATATCGCCGCCTTCTTCGGATCGAGTGGCCTCGCGGAAGAGGAGTCTCGCGCGCTCCGTTCCCGCCGAGCATGGCGCCGCGCTCTGTCTGCTCGACTCCTCGGCGTCGTCGGGTCCAGATCCACCATCGCCGACCTCGTGGCGGCCCTCGACGACCGCGATGGCGACGTGCGCTCCGCGGCGGCGACGAGCCTCGGGCGGCTCGACGCCCGAAGCTCGATCGGGCCGATCATCGAGGCGGCCGTCGACGGCAGGATCCCGGAATCGATCGCCGGTGACGCCCTGCTTCAGATCGGTCCCGATGCGGTTCCACGGCTCGTCGCCCTCTTGTCGCACCGAAGGGCACCCGTTCGCGCCGCGTCTGTCCGTCTCGTGGGCTTGTTGGGAAGCGCTGGCGACTCCGATGCTGTCGCCGAAGCAGCAATGCGCGATCCGTCTCCAGAAGTCCGGGCGAGAGCGGCGGTCGCGCTGGGGCGGATCGGCTCCCACCGGCATACCGAAGCGCTGATCCGGCTTCTCTCGGATCGACGCACGGAGTCCATGCGAGCGGCCGCCGCGTCGGCGCTCGGCGCTATCGGGGACCCCCAGGCGATCGACGCGCTGTTCGAGGCGGCCGTAGCAGACAGTTACGAGGCGGCATCGGCCGCCGCCCGCGCGATCGGCACGATCGACCCGGATGCTGCGGTCGCGCTCGCCGAACGCGACGACGCGGGACATATCAAAGCCGTCGCGGACCTGATCGCGATCTTCGGGAGCGTCCGTGCTTGACGCGACGATGGACTTCATCGGTGTGCTCGTTCTCGTGTACTTCTTCGCGTTGAGCGTGATCTACGCAGCGTTCACCGCGATCGCGTGGCGCTCCCTCACGAAACATCTCCGGCGGCGGCGGTCGGACACCGGGATGCAGGCGTCGTCTCCACTCACGCCCCCGATCACGGTCGTTCTACCCGCGTACAACGAGGAGGCTGGGATCGTCGAGAGCGTGCGCTCGCTGCTGGCACTGCGATACCCGACGCATGAGGTCGTCGTCATCAACGACGGCTCGACCGACGACACGATGCAGGTCCTGACCGATGAGTTCGACCTCGCGCCCGTGAGGAAGCCACTGCGGACGGCTTTGCCCACGGCCCCGGTGAAGGGCGTATACGTGTCCCGTCGAGACCCCGACCTGTGGGTGGTTGACAAGGCCAACGGGGGGAAGGCCGATGCATTGAACTGCGGCATCAACGCCGCGCGCTTCCCCTATCTCTGCGCGATCGACGCCGATGCCTTGATCGAACCCGACGCGCTCTTGCAGGTTGCCAAACCGATCCTCGATCGTCCCGAGCTGGTCGCCGCTACGGGCGGCATCGTGCGCATAGCCAACGGTTGCCGGATCGAGGACGGGCGCGTCCTCGAGGTGGGAGCGCCGAGCAACCCTCTCGCTGTGCTCCAGGTCGTCGAGTACTTCCGCGCCTTCCTCGTGGGTCGGATGGCATGGGCGCGACTCAACTC
>JBOGWY010000087.1:0-30178 GCA_050694015.1 Actinomycetota bacterium
ATCTTGTGTAGCGACGCCTCGATCACGAGGCTGAGGCTGCTCCACGGCGTGACGTCCCTCCCGATGTGCACGACACCGCGGCACGCGGGGCGGTCGCACAGGCCGTCGCGGTTCGAGTCGTAGCGCGACCGTCGCATCTCGGCCTTGGCGCGCACGAGGTCGCCGGCGTTGTCGCGACTCGGGTACGGATGGAAGTCGTCGAGACGGCCCCCGATCATGCTGTCGGGCAGGACGTGACGCGCGACGTGTCCCTGCAGGGGTCCTCCCCACGCGCGCACGAGCGAGTCCTTGTCGATCACGAAGTTCACGGCACGGCGGACGTGTATATCGTCGAAGGGTGGGATCACAAGGTTCATCGCGAGGTACCAAAGCTGATCGCCCGCCTCGACATGCAGGTTCCTCCTGAGTCGCGGCACGGACGCGTACCTGCGCAGCGTTTCGAACGAGGGGGTTCCACTCGCTACGTCGGAACGCCCGTCCTCGAGATGCTCGAGGATCTCCTCCTCGTTGGATCCCGCGACGAACTCGAACCTGTCGGGTAGAGACTCACGGATGCGGAGATCGTCTTGTCCCGGCGCGAAGGCAGGGTTGCGTACGAGGTATAGGTGCTCGGCCGGCTCGAAGCCGGCGAACGGGTCCAGCTTCCGGCACGACGACCCGAAGTGGACGTCCGCTCCCTCGATCATGTACGGACCCGAGGACACCAGATGCCGTCCGTATCCCTCACCCTCCGGGAAGCAGCGGGCGATCTCCTCGGGTATCGGCGCGGTCGCCGGCATCGCGAGGCGGTAGAGGAAGTCACCCGTCGGTCGCAGCAGGTGGAACACGATCGTGTCCTCGTCGGGCGTCTCGATGCCGGCGATCTCATCCGACGCGCCGTCGGCGAACTCCGCCATCCCTTCGATCGCGCTCTCGTAATAGAACGAGTACCCCGCGCCGGTACGCGGGGTCGCCAGACGCTCGAACGCGTACGCGACGTCGTCCGATGTGATGTCCCGCTTCAGAGGAGGGCCGAAGCCTGCGGCGTCGTCGAGGGTGAACGTGTAGGTGAGCCCGTCGTCGGAGATCTCGGGCAAGGACTCCGCGAGATCGGGGAGGAGCTCGTTGCCCCGTGTGCCCGCGACGTGTCGATAGTTGAGGAGCGTGCGACTGAGCAAGTTCGAGTGCAGGGCGAAGCCGAACGACGTGTACTCCGACGATGGGTCTAGCGTGTTGTCGAGAGGCAGGGCGAACATCTCCTGACGCAGTGTGCCTCCCGCGCGGGAACGATCGACGCGAGGTGGAGGCCCCACCTCGGGCTCGCAAGAGAGAAACAGCAAGACGCACACCAACACGACGACCGTTCTGTCCGTAGCGCGCCCCCCTAGCTGCGGGTCAAGTGCAGACAGAACGGGGGAGACTACGCGTGTGCAGCTCGGTGGAGGCTCTCGCCCTTCTCGACGGGGTACCAGCATGCCGCCACGTGGTTCGGCATCACCTCGCCGAGAGGAGGAAGCTCGCTGCGGCAGTTCTCGGGCACCTCGTCCTCGTTGCCGCTCACGATCCGTGCCTTGGGGCAACGGGGGTGGAAGGGGCACCCCGATGGCGGGTTCACCGGGCTCGGCACGTCGCCGTGGAGGATGATCCGGTCGGTGACGCGGGCGTCGCCTTCGCCCTTGGGCACGGCGGAGAGCAACGCCGCCGTATAGGGCATCTTCGGGTTCTCGTACAGGTCGTCGGCGGGAGCGACCTCGACGATCTTGCCAAGGTACATGACCGCGATGCGATCGGAGATGTGGCGCACGACGCCGAGGTCGTGCGAGATGAAGATGTAGGTCAGATTGAACTCTTCCTGCAGGTCTTCCAGGAGGTTCAGAACCTGAGCCTGGATCGAGACGTCCAGCGCCGACACGGGCTCGTCGCACACGATCAGCCTCGGCGCCAGCGCGAGCGCGCGGGCGACCCCGATGCGCTGCCGCTGTCCACCGGAGAACTCGTGCGGGTAGCGGTTGTAGTGCTCGGGGTTAAGGCCGACGCGCGCCATCAGGTCCTGGACCTTCTTCTTCGTCTCGCCCTCCGTCTTGTGGATGCGGTAGGGGGTCCCGATGATCTGCCCGACGGTCTGGCGCGGGTTGAGCGACGCATAAGGGTCCTGGAAGATCATCTGCATCTCGCGACGTAGCGGTCGCATCTCACGCCGGCTGTAGTTCGTGATGTCCTGGCCCTCGAACATGATCTGTCCCGCGGTCGGCTCAAGGAGCTTCGTAATCACCCGCGCCGCGGTGGACTTACCGCAACCGGATTCACCGACGAGACCCAACGTCTCCCCGGGATAGACGTCGAAGGTGATGTCGTCTACCGCGTGGACCTGTCCGATCTGTTTCTGGAACAGGATGCCCTGGGTGATCGGGAAGTACTTGCGGAGGTTCTTGACCGAGACGAGAGGCTCGCCGGCCGGCTTCCCGACGGGTTTGAGTTGGGCGGCAGTCTCGGTCATGCCGACGCGGCCCTTCGTCCTGCTTCACGTTCGGCAAGGATCCGATTCTTGTCCTCGATCGCGAGGTGACACGCCTCGGGATGGCCGCCGCCACGATCGGTCAGTGCAGGTCGATCCTTGTCGCACGGCTCGAACCGGTGCGGGCAGCGCGGGTGGAACGGGCACCCCGGCGGGACGAAGATCATCGACGGCGGAAGGCCCTCGATCGGGACCAGTCGCGTCCCCTTCTTGTCGACGTGAGTGATCGATTCCAGCAGGCCCCACGTGTATGGATGCAGCGGTTTGCTGAAGACCTCGGCTCGCGTCCCCTGCTCGACCGCGCGCCCCGCGTACATCACCTGCACTCGGTCGGCGACGTCGTGGACCACGCCGAGATCGTGCGTGATCAGCACGACGCCGATGTTGAACTCATCCTTGAGGCGCGCGATCAGCTCGAGGATCTGCGCCTGGACGGTCACGTCGAGAGCGGTCGTCGGCTCGTCGGCGATCAACAGGTCGGGGTTCAGCGACAGCGACATCGCGATCATCGCGCGCTGGCGCATGCCGCCCGAGTACTCGTGCGGGTACTGCCGGGCGCGATCCGCCGGCTGGGGGATACCCACCGTCTTCAACATCGCGATGGCCTGCTCGAACGCTTCGCTCTTCGGGACCTCGCGGTGCGTGAGGATCGCCTCGGCGATCTGATCGCCGACCTTGTAGTACGGGTGCAGCGACGTCATAGGGTCCTGGAAGATCATCCCCATGCCCTCGCCGCGGATGTGCCGCATGTCCTCTTCCGGGACCTTCAGCAGGTCGCGTCCGGCGAAGATGATCTCGCCCTCGACGTGAGCCTTCTTGCGATCGATCAGGCCCATCACCGTCATGAAGGTCACGCTCTTGCCCGAGCCCGACTCGCCGACGACGCCGAGTGTCTGCCCTCGTTCGATCGTGAACGAGACATCGTCCACAGCCTTCACCAGACCGTCCTCGGTCGGGAAGTGGACCTTGAGGTTCTTTACTTCGAGTAGCGGTTCCGGCACCTAACCTGCCCCCTGGTCGGTCATCAGGAGTATCTAACCCTTGGATCGAGGGCAGCGTAAGCGACATCGACGACGAGATTCGAGGTCACGAGGAACATCGCCGCGAAGACCGTCACTCCCATGACCGCAGGGAAGTCGTTGGTAAAGATCGAGCGGATCGTGTACTGGCCGAGGCCGGGCAGGTTGAAGACCGTCTCGGTGATGACGGCCCCACCCAGGAGGTAGCCCAGGTCGATCCCGAACATGGTCACGATCGGCGTGAGCGCGCTACGGAGGCCGTGCTTGAAGATGACGCGGCGCTCGGGCAGGCCCTTCGCCCGGGCCGTCCGGATGTAGTCCTCACTCATCGTCTCGATCAGGTTGCCTCGGGTCATCCTCGAATAGAGGGCGGCGAACGACAACGCGATCACGATCCACGGCATCACGAAGCGCCCGGCGAGCACCGCTTGGATGACGTTCTCGTCGGCGGGGATCCCACTACCCGGTAGGTGTGGGAGCCCCCATTGTTCGAACTTGAACCAGAACAGGAATAAGAAGAGATAAGCCAACCAGAAGACGGGCGCGGACACGCCGAACAAGGCGAAGACCATCCCGGCGCGATCGACGAAGGTACGGCGCTTGATCGCCGACACGATCCCGATGGGGATGCCGAGCAACAGCCACGTCGCAGCCCCGCCGAGCGCGAGCGTGATCGAGTATGGCAGGCGGTTGAAGATCTCTTCCTTAACCGGGATGAAGTTGTTGTACGAGTAATAGACCTGCTCGTTGAGGAACGTGCCCGGAAGCGGGATCAATCCCTTCGCGAAACGTCCGTACTGGACGTACCACGGCTTGTCCAACCCGAGGTTCTTGCGGGCTTGTGCGATCGTTTCCTCGGTCGCTCTCCTCCCCGCCGCGCGCCGCGCCGGATCGCCCGGCGGAAGCTTCACGAAGATGAGGAAAGTGAGCGCAGAAACGATCCACAGAACGAGGATGAGAAACAGCGAGCGGCGGATCAGATACCGACCCATGTGCGAACCCTACCTTTCGGCCAGTGGGGACGAAGGGGAGCCGCTCAGAGCGGCTCCCCTTTCCGATTCCCCTACTACCTACCTACCTACCTACTACCTACGAGTTGCCCGACAGCGCGATCCGGTCCGGAGCAACCGAACCGGCGAACTGGTCGAAGCTGTAACTCACCACATTCGTCGACACGATGTCGACGTTGTTGTCGAACAGGTACGGCACCCACGGAACGACCTCTTCCATGAGGTATGTGTCGAAGTCGGCCCAGCACTGGAGACGCTCGTCACCGGTGAGGGGCTCACACTCCGAGATCTGCTCGTCCGCACCCGGCACCTCAGTGACCTCGTAGTCGTACTTCTTCAAGTGCTCGGGGCTCGCTCCGACGAGCGAGTAGTTGCAGCACGCGTCGGGTCCGAGGCTCGCGGCACCGAACAACGGTTCGGCGAACGTCGTCGCGTCGGCGTAGTCCTTACCCCACCCCGGGGCGAGACAGAACGCCGTGTGCGCGCTCGGGTCGAGACACTTGTCGTACATCGTGGTGCGCTCGAACTGCTTGACATCGAGCGTGATGCCGAGCGGCTCGAGGTTGTCGGTGATCAACGCAGCCTGGTCCGGGTACGGGTCGGCCTCGTCGGTAACCGAGAGCACGTCCTCGCAGACCGGGTCGTCGCAGACGCCGTCGCCGTCGGTGTCGTACTTCGACTGCGACATGGCTTCCTTGGCGGCATCGATGTCGCCCTGCGCGCCCTCACTGCCGTAGGGGTCGTAGTCCGCCAGGATGTCGTCCTCGAGCGTGTTCAGGATGATGTGACCTGCGATCTCACCGAACAGCGGGCCACCACGCAGACGACGCATGGCTTCCTTGTTGAGCGCGAAGCTCACTGCCTTCCGCACATTGAGGTCGTCGAACGGAGGCTCGGCGAGGTTGAAGCTCAGGTACCGGATGGCGTCGGACGGGAACGCGTAGACCTGGTCCTTGAGCTCAGGGTCGGTCTGGTAGTCGCGGAGCTGCTGGGGCGGCGGGACGCCGTCCAGGTTGATGTCGATCTCGCCGGCGTCGATCTTGTTGGCGATGTCCTCTTCGGTACCACCGATCGTGATCTCCATCCGGTCCGGGTACGCCGGACGGAAGTCGTTCACGCCGGGGTCGAAGGACGGGTTACGCACGAGCGTGATCGATTTGCCGGGCTGGTAACCGCTGACTGGCTTCTGATCGCCCGGAGGCGCGCTGAAGTCGAGGTCCTCGGAACCTTCGAACATGTATGGACCCGATGCGACGAGGTAGCGGCCGTAGTCCTTGACGTGACCGTCGGCTGCGCCCTCGGGGATCGGCGCGGTGGCGTGCATCGCCATGCGGTACGGAAGGTCACCGGCAGGCTCGTTCAGGGTGACCTCGAGGGTGTAGTCGTCCGGAGCATTCAGACCGGAGATCGAATCGGCCTTGCCGTCCGAGAACTCGTCGAAGCCCTCGATGACCGAGTAGTAGAACGAGTAACCGTTCGCTGCAGCCTCGGGATCGGCCTCGCGCTCGAGCGCGCGAACGATGTCGCCGGCCACGATCTCGGTGTCCTGGAACGGCGGCGCGTACATGAGACCTTCCTGCATCGTGAAGGTCCACGTCAGGCCGTCCTCGGACACGGTCGGCTCTTCGGACGCGAGGTCGGGGATGACTTCGCTACCGCCCTCGTCGCCGGGAAGACCCGGGTAGCTCATGAGGGTCCGGAGCAGACAACAGCGATAGAACATCCACGTCGTGGAGTAGTACTCCTTCTGCGGGTCGAACGCGGCACTGACGTCGGACAGAAGCGCGGCGCGAAGGGTCCCACCCTGCTCGAGGTTCTCTTCACCCTCCTGTCCTGTGTCGGTCGTGCCACCACCATCGCCACCACATGCCGCGGTGATAAGCGCGATGGCGAGAGCGACCCCAAGGATCTTGATCGTTCTCCTCAAATGACTCCCCCTTCTTGTCTACCTACTGCACCTTGCATTAGGCACCTACGGGTACTGCGCGATGCTGTGTACACAGCTCTCTTCGGTTTTGAAGTGAGGCATGGCTCCTTTCGTGCTAGACGACTGTTCCTTACTTCGCCGTCTTCGGGTCGAGAGCGTCCCTCAACCCATCGCCGGCGAGGTTGAACGCGAAGGTCGTGATGAAGAGGAAGAGGCCCGGGAACAGCATCATCCACCACGCCGCGGTGAAGATCCCGGCCGCTTCCGAAAGCATGCGTCCCCACGAAGGTGTCGTCGGCGGCACGCCCACGCCGAGGAACGACAACGCAGCCTCGAACAAGATGTTGTTGGGGATGATCAGCGTCGTGTAAACGATGATCGGCGCGACCACGTTCGGCAGGATCTCGCGCAGCATGATCCGGAAGTTGCTGGCCCCCTGCGCGCGTGCTGCTTCGACGAACTCCTTCTCGCGCAACGAGAAGACCTGACCACGAACGATGCGGGCGATATAGGGCCACGTGAACAGACCGATAACGAGGCTCACAAGACGAAGCCCCGGCTTGATCACTCCGCCGAGGCATCCGGTCTTGCTCAAGCCGCACGCGGCGACCAGTCCAAGAGCAAGAAGGAGGACCGGCATCGAGAGCACTACGTCCGCGATGCGCATGAGGAACGTATCGAGCTTGCCGCGGTAGAAGCCGGCGAACATCCCGACCGTTACACCGATGACGAGCGCGAGACCGGTTGCTCCGAACGCGACGACTAGAGACGTACGCGCGCCGTAGATCGTCCGGACGAACAGATCGCGGCCCGCCGTGTCCGCGCCGAACAGGAACTCACCGTTAGGTCCCGTCGGCAGCCCGTACTCGTCGAGGGTTTCGTAGATGAAGACGTTGTTCGGCCCGTGGTGAGAGATGTTCGTGGAGATCCACGGCGCGAGGATCGCGATGGCCCCGAGGATGACGATGAAGACGATGCCGGCGAGGGCGAACTTGTCCTGGCGGAACCTTCTCCAGAACAGTTGCCATGGGGTGCGTCCTTCGATCTGCCCTTCGGGTGACCCGATAGCGGCATCGAGAACGTCACCAGGCCCTGTGGCGACAGTGCTCAAAAATCCCCCGGTCTACCTACTACTCTTGTCGTTGGCAGTGTAGTTCGGCCGAGGGGCTATCGCAACGGCGCCCCGCGGGCCTTCCTGCAACTGGCTCCCAGCACCGCGCACCCTATTGCGCGGCTCCCCCCGGGGTCTACCTTTCTTGGCTCCCAGTTACTGGAAGATTCCGGGCCGGGCCGGGATCTGGTGGGCGAGGGGGGATTTGAACCCCCACACCCTTGCGGGCACTGGCTCCTGAAGCCAGCGTGTCTGCCGTTCCACCACTCGCCCAGAACTGTCCCCGGCGTTCGAGCCCCGGGGTTCGCCCAGGATAGAACGCCCGGCCACGCCTGAGATTTCCGTGAGTGGGCATAATCGCCGCATTCTCGTGTAGTCGGTCCGGGCACGCCCGGCCCGAGTGTTGAAAAACGGCCCGGCGCCGCCGGTCCGTCAGGCAATAAGGAGCACGCGTGGGCGTCGCCAGAAGCATCGAACAACGGCTCGAGGGCCTCGTGGAGGGATTCTTCGCCAAGGTCTTCCGCTCCGGTCTGCAACCCATCGAGGTCGGGCGGCGGATCCTGCGCGAGATGGCCGAGGGCAAGACCGTCTCGGTCAACCGGGTCTACGTGCCCAACGAGTTCCGGGTCCTCATGGGTCCCGAGGACCACGCCCGGTTCGCGCAGATGGAGGCCGGTCTCGCCCGCGAGTTCACCGAGCTCGTGATCGAGGAAGCCAAGCAGAACCGGTGGAACCTCATGGGACTTCCCCGCATCACCTTCGAGCAGGTCGATACGGGAAAGGGCGAGTTCAAGGTGGAAGCCTCGCTCTCCGCCGACGCCGACGTGCCGGGCCCTCGCGTCTCCACGCGTCAGTCGGCCGAACAGCAGGGCGCCGACGGCCGCGCGGTTCCGACCGACACCGCGGCGCGGATGGGTCTCGAGGGCACGGGGGCCGAGCTCGTCGTGCTCGACGAGTCGGGCAAGCCGAAAGACAAGATCTCGATAACCAAGACACCGGTGGTGATCGGCCGGCTGTCGACGAGCGACGTCGTGCTCGCCGACTCAAACGTGAGCCGCCGCCACGCGGAGCTTCGTAACGACGGCGATCGCTGGGTCATCGTCGATCTCGGCTCGACGAACGGTACCGTCGTCAACGGCAAGCTGGCGCGCGAGCACACCCTGAAGGACGGAGACAAGATCGGGTTCGGAACGAGCGAGTTGCAGTTCAAGACCGGGAGGAAGTGAGGGTGTTCCGATGCCCGAGCTAGTCCTGGACCTGATGAAGTTCGTGTTCCTCGCGATCCTCTACATCTTCATCGCGCGCGTCGTCCGTGCGATCTATCTCGAACCGAAGCAGTCCGACGTGCGGCCGTCGCGCGCGGCCCCCGCCCCGCCCAGCCAGCAGAGCCGCCGATCCAAGAAAGCTCCGAACAAGGCCGCGATCACGGAAGGACCTGCGAAGGGCAAGACACTCAACCTCGACGGCGAGATAACGATCGGTCGCAGCGATAAGTGCAGTCTCGTGCTCGACGATACGTATGTGTCGCAGATCCACGCCCGGCTGTTCTCACGCGGTGATTCGATAATGGTCGAGGATCTGGGTTCGACGAACGGCACATACGTCAACCGGCGTCGCATCACGGCGCCCGCGGAGCTGCGGCGCGGCGACCAGGTCAAGATCGGGAAGTCGGTCTTGGAGATGCGCAGATGAGGACGACCGTCGGTTACAAGAGCGACGTCGGGCAGGTCCGACAAGGTAACGAGGACTCGTTCCTCGTGCAGGAACCGTTCTTCGCGGTTGCCGACGGGATGGGTGGACACGTCGCGGGTGACATCGCGTCCCAGACCGCGATAGAGACGATCGCCGGAGGCACGCAGGACGGGGCCACACGCGATCCATCGGTGCTCGAGGGCCTCATAAAGGCAGCCAACGGCGCGATCTGGGAGAAAGCGCAAGATGACCCCGCGCTACACGGGATGGGGACCACGTGCACCCTCGTTCTCGTCGACGACTCTCAGGTCCACATCGGTCACGTCGGTGACTCCCGTGCCTACCTGTTCCGCGGTGGCGACCTCTCACAGTTGACCGAGGATCACACGCTCGTCGCGCGCATGGTCAAGGAAGGGCGATTGCAACCCGAGGAGGCCGAGCGCCATCCGCAGCGGAGCATCATCACGCGCACGCTCGGGGTCGATCCTGAGGTGCAGGTGGATACCAGCTCGCTTCCTGTTCAGGAGGGCGATCGCATCCTGATCTGTAGCGACGGGCTCACATCGATGATCGATGCCGGCGACATCTCGGACGTGCTGTCGAGCGTCGACGACCCGCAGCAAGCGGTCGACCGTCTCGTCGACCTTGCCAACGACGCCGGGGGCGAGGACAACGTCACCACCGTGATCATCGACTTCCATGAGGGTTCCTCCTCTTCGGCGGGCGCCTCGGTCGCGACGACCTTGCGAACGGAGGACCGTCGAACGACACAAGAGCAGGCGCGCGTCGACACTGCACCGGACGTGGACGCCGACGCCAACACCCGCGCCGTGGACGTACGCGAGGTGGAGGAGCAACTCACCGTTCCGCGCGCCGAGCATGCACCGGTTGCTCCGGTGGGGCGCGCGATCGTGGCTCCCAAGAAAAGGTCGGCCTGGCGACCGGTGATATCGCTCCTGTTGATCGTCGCCGTACTCGCGATCGGGGGATACATCTTCTTCCGCTATGTCGTGGTCGCTAACTCGTACTTCGTCGGTGCGACCGACGCCGGCAGGGTGGCGATCTACCAAGGCCTACCGGAGGACGTGATGGGTGTGAGCTTCCAGGAGCAAGAGGAAGTAACTACCGTCAGGGTCGACGAGCTGCCCATCTTCCTCCAAGAAGATGTGGAGAACGGGATCGAGGCGGAGTCCCTGGGCGATGCGCGGCAGACGGTTACGAACCTCGAACAACGCGCACGCGACGAGGAGTTCCAAGACCGCGCCCGTGACAAGAAAGAAAAGGGTTCCAACAACACATGAGCATGTCTGCGTCGTTCCGGCGCAACAAGGAACTCTCGCTGCTGATCCTCGTGCTCATCCTGGGGGCAGGTGCACTCGCCCTGGCTGCGCTCGCCCGCAGCGAGGACGCCATCGGGACCGCGATCCCGTTCATGGTCCTGTTGACCGTGTTCTACATAGGGACGCACCTCGTGATGCGGCGCAGCGCGCCGCAGGCCGATCCGCTCGTCCTGCCGCTCGCGGCGATCCTGAACGCGCTCGGCCTCGCCGCGATCTACCGCCTTGAGCCCGAGAAGCTCGGGCCGGCACAGGTCACGTGGACGCTGGTCGGACTCGGGTTCTTCGTCGGCACGCTGCTGCTCGTGCGCGACTACACGGCCCTGTCCCGCTACAAGTACCTGCTCGGTTTCGCCGGCGTCGGCCTGTTGCTGCTGCCGCTCGCGCCCGGCATCGGCCGCACCGTGAACGGAGCGCGCCTGTGGGTCGGATTCGGCGGGTACTTCCAGTTCCAACCGGGAGAGCTCGCGAAGATCTGCCTCGTCATCTTCTTCGCCGCGTACCTCGCGGAGCGCAAAGAGCTCCTATCGATCGCGCCGCGCCGGCTCCTCGGTCTCCATTTCCCCGACGTGAAGCATTTCGGGCCGCTGCTCGTGATGTGGGGCCTGTCGCTGGCGGTCATGTTCTTCGAACGAGACCTCGGCTCGAGTCTGTTGTTCTTCTCGATCTTCCTCGTGATGCTTTACGTCGCGACCGCACGGTTCGTCTATGTCGCGATCGGGAGTCTGCTGTTCCTCGTCGGTGCATACGTCGGCTACCAGCGGTTCGACCACGTTCAGGATCGAGTGAGCGTCTGGCTCGACGTGTTCAACCCGAGGTTCATCCAGGACGAGGGTTATCAACTCGCGCAGTCGTTGTTCGCGCTGGCACAGGGCGGCCTGTTCGGCACGGGCCTTGGTCGTGGACGCCCCGACCTGATCCCCGCGGCGCACACCGACTTCATCTTTTCGGTGATCGGTGAGGAGATGGGCCTCATGGGAACCGCCGGCGTACTGCTCTGCTTCATGCTGATCGTCGCGCGGGGACTCCGGATCTCTCTGACGGCGCGCGACGACTTCGGGCAACTCCTGATCGCCGGACTGATCGGCATCTTCGCGATCCAGACGATCATCATCATCGGCGGGGTCACGAGGCTGATGCCGCTGACCGGCATCACCCTGCCGTTCATGTCCTACGGTGGCTCCAGCCTGCTCTCGAACTTCATGCTGCTCGCGTTGGTCGTCCGCGTGTCGGACCAGACCGCGCGGGCCCCCGACCCCGCCATGACGGGCGAGATCCTGATCGGGGGGAGACACTGATGGAACGGCAGATCCGGCGCATGGGCACGGGGCTCGTCATCGCGTTCCTGATCGTGTTCGCACAGCTGAACTACGTCCAGTTCTTCGCCGCGGAACGCATCGCAGGTAACCAAGCCAACCGTCGCGCGATCATCCGCGAGTACTCGATCAAACGCGGCGACATCCTTGCGTTGACCGGTATCCCGCTCGCGACGAGCGTGCGCGTCAACGATCCCGACGACCCGCTGAGGTACCTGCGGACGTATCCGGAGGGCGACCTCTTCGGGCACGTCACAGGGCACTACTCGCTCCTCTACGGGACCTCACGCATCGAGGCCGCGTACAACGACGCGCTGCTCGGCGACTCGGGTGTGGTCTCGATCCAGGACATCCAGGACCGCTTCACCAACTCGGAGGAGGCGGGCGATCGCGTCCGCGTAACGATCCACCCGCGCCTGCAAGAAGTAGCCCGGGCCGAGCTCGGCGCGAATCGGGGCGCCGTGGTCGCGCTCGATCCGAACACCGGCGAGGTCCGCGCGATGTGGAGCAATCCTCCTTACGATCCGAGCCGCCTCGCGTCGCATTCGGGCCGGGAGCAGCGGGACGCGTGGAACGACTTGAACCCGAAGTCGCCCTTGACACCCCTTCTGTCGATCGCAACGTCGCGCGGCTATCCACCCGGTTCGACGTTCAAGGTGGTCACCGCCGCGGCTGCGCTCGAGTCCGGCCGTTACACGCCGACGAGTCGCTTCCCCGACCCCGCGCGGCTCGAGCTACCGCAGACCGATCGCACGTTGACGAACTTCACGAACACCGCCTGCACGGGAACCGGGTCGATCGATCTGTTCCACGCGCTCCAGATCTCGTGCGACACGACCTTCGCCAAGATCGGGCTCGAGATCCACGGCGAGATCCACGAGATGGCGACCAGCCTCGGATTCAACGACACGATCCCGTTCGACGTCGGGACCGAGGCCAGCAGCTTCCCCGAGATCGGCGACGACGCCCAGCCGGCGCGGGCATACGCGGGGATCGGCCAGCAGGATGTCGTGGCGACCCCGCTGCAGATGGCGCTCGTTGCCGCCGGCATCGCGAACGACGGCGACGTTCCTCGCCCCCGGCTGGTGCGCGAGATCATCGACAACTCGGGGGGCATCGTCGAACGGTTCCCGCCCGAGACGCTCTCCGAAGCGATGACGACGGAGACTGCCGAACAGGTCACCGCCATGATGGTCGCCGCGGTCGAGGCGGGCACCGGTACCGCCGCGCAGATCCCCGGCGTTCCGGTCGCGGGCAAGACGGGAACCGCGCAGACCGTAGAGGGCCAGGATCCGCACACGTGGTTCATCTGTTTCGCACCCGCGGACGATCCGCAACTCGTCGTGGCGGTGATCGTCGAGCACGGGGGTGAGCTCGGCTCGGAAGCGACCGGTGGCGCGGTCGCGGCCCCGATCGCGAAGGCCCTGCTCGAGGCCGATCGCGCGATCCGACGATGGTAGGAGCCTCGAAACTCTCCGACCGCTACATCCTTGACGAACGTCTCGCCGTCGGAGGGATGGGAGCCGTGTGGGTCGCCACCGACGAACGGCTGGGCCGACGCGTCGCGATCAAGCTTCTGAAGGAAGACCTCTCTGAAGACCCGCGCTTCATCGAGCGCTTCCGCCGCGAGGCCCGCGCCGCGGGCGCCCTGTCGCACCCGAGCGTGGCCCGGGTGTTCGACTACGGCGAGGACGCCGGACGTCACTACATCGTTATGGAACTTGCCGACGGCCGCGACCTCGCCCGCGTGCTGCGCGAGGGGGGAGCCCTACCTCCGGAGCGCGCCGCGCACATCGGGGCCCAGATCGCCGACGCGCTCTCTCACGCGCATGCGGCCGGTTTGGTGCATCGCGATGTCAAGCCGGCCAACGTCATCGTCGGCGACGGCGACCGCGTCAAGGTCACCGACTTCGGGATCGCCCGTGCGGCCGGGGATGCGACGCTCACCGCGACGGGTTCCGTGCTCGGCACGGCGCACTACATCTCACCCGAGCAGGCATCGGGCACGCACGTCGGACCGGCCTCGGACATCTACTCCTTCGGGATAGTGCTCTACGAGATGCTCACCGGCGCGCTGCCCTTCACCGGCGACTCCGCGCTCGGAGTTGCGATGCGCCACGTCAACGACGAGGTACCTGCGCCGAGCGCGCTGAACCCGAACATCCCGCCCGCGTTTGACAGGATCGTCTCGACCGCAACACAGAAGGACCCGCACGCGCGGTTCCCCGATAGCGCGTCGCTGGCCGCGGTGCTGCGCGGCACGACGATGCCGGCCACCGCGGAGCGCGGCGACACGGAAACGATGCCGCCCGAGCCGTGGCCGTTCCCCGCGCATCCGTCGCGCTGGGATCCGGCCCGCTTGGGAAAGATCGTTCTAGGGATCTTCGTGCTGCTCGTCCTGATCGCGGCCGCGCTCGTCGCCTACCGCCTCGCGTCGAACGCGGAGCAAGCGCGCGAACGCCGCGAGCGCCGGGCCGCTGCCGAGGAAACTGAGGAAAGTGCCGGCATCGTGCTCGCGAACTATGTAGGGGTGCCGTATCAGGAGGCCGAGGCAGAGCTCGAAGAGCAGGGTTTCGTCGTCCAAGTGTCTGACTCACCGAGCGGAACTGATCTTCCCGATGGAGTCGTGTGGGCCCAAGATCCCGAGGCCGGTGACACCGCGGAGGAAGGGGAGACCGTTACCCTCTTCGTGAGCACCGGAGCGCCTCCCTCAGAAACGACCGGTGACGAGGGCGAGGGGGACGACGACGACAGCGGCCCCGGAAATTCCGAGGACGCTCCCGGCAAAGGCAAGAAAGACAAAGAAGAGAAGGACGACTAGGACTTGAGCGCGAGCGCAGTTACGTACGGCGGCCGCTACGAGGTGATCGAGCGCGTCGGCGTCGGCGGCATGGCCGAGGTCTATCGCGCGCGCGACGAGCTTCTCGGTCGCGAGGTGGCGGTCAAGGTCCTCAGCGAGCGGCTCTCCACCGATCGAGCCTTCGTCGAACGCTTCCGGCGTGAAGCCCAGGCCGCGGCGAACCTGAGCCACCCGAACATCGTCTCGTTGTACGACTACGGGACCGACGGCGACGCGAACTTCATCGTGATGGAGTACATCGACGGCAAGTCATTGGGTGAGGTCATCAACGACGAAGGCCCGTTGCTCCCCGAGCGCGCCGCCGAGGTCGCGGCCGACGTTGCGAAGGCATTGGAGCGCGCTCATAACGCCGGTCTTGTGCATCGCGACGTAAAGCCGAACAACATCATGTTGACGTCGTCGGGTCAGACGAAGGTCACGGACTTCGGCATCGTGCGAGCGCTCGGCAGCGAAGCCGAGCAACAGATGACACAGACCGGGATGGTGATCGGGACGGCGGCGTACCTGTCGCCCGAGCAAGCTCAGGGCAATCCCGTGGATGCGCGCTCCGACGTTTACTCCCTCGGCGTCGTGCTCTACGAGATGCTGACGGGCGAAACCGCGTTCTCCGGTGACACGCCGCTAGCGATCGCGTACAAGCACGTGCGCGAGATGCCCGAACCGCCGTCGTCGGTGAATCCGGACGTGCCGTCGGAACTCGACGCCATCACGATGAAGTCGCTCGCGAAGAATCCCGATAACCGCTACGACAGCGCGGCGGAGATGCGCCAGGACCTCGAGCGCTTCCTCTCGGGTCAGGCGGTCACGGCGACGCCGTTGATGGACGCGACGGCCGTCGCTCCGGCGGCGGGACCTTCCACACAGGTGCTCCGTCCGACCGATATGTATGCCGCCGAGGAGCCCGAGAGCCGACGCGGGGCCTGGTACGTGCTCATCGCGCTGTTGATCCTTGCGGTCTTCGGCCTCGTCGCATGGCTGCTCGCCAACAACCTCCTCGGCTCGGGTGACCTCGTACGCGTGCCGCGGGTGATCGGCCTCGAAGAGGAGGAGGCGATCACCGAACTCGAAGACGCCGGGTTCGAGGTGGACGTCGAACGCGCGCCGAGCCAGCGCGACGAACGCACCGTCTTCGACCAGGACCCGAACCCGCGCCAGCGGCTCGAAGAAGGCGAGACGGTCACGATCTTCGTCTCCGAGGGGCCGCGGCAGGTCGAAGTTCCGGATGTGGTTGGGCTGCCTATCGCAGAAGCGCGCGCCGAGATACGCGCCGTCGGCCTGAAGGTCGGAGAGGTGGACGAAGAGACCAGCGAGACCGTCGATGAGGACAACGTCATCCGGCAGTCGCCCGAGGCCGGCTTCGAGATCGACGCGGGGGACACGGTCGACCTCGTCGTCTCGACGGGCCCACCGCTCGTGACCGTGCCCGACGTCATCAACCAGAACCAGGAGTCGGCCGAGGCCGAGATCACCGGAGCGGGACTCGAGGTCGTGGTGGAGACCGCTCCGAGCGACGACATCGAAGAAGGCTTGGTGATCAGCCAGGATCCCGGTCCCGGAACCGAGGTCGAGCCCGGCGACACAGTGGTGATCCTCGTTTCGGAAGGGCCGGAAGAACGAGAGATGCCCGACGTGAGAGGTGAGAACGGAGACGATGCCGAGGCGTTCCTCGAATCCGACTACGGCCTCGACGTGTCGCAGGAAGAAGTCGCTTGTGCTGGCGCGGTCCCGCCGGGCACCGTCTGCGATCAGGATCCCGACCCGGGGACGCCGGTGGTCGAGGGCGACTCCGCGACTCTCTACGTGCAGACCGGGGACTCGTCGACCGGTTCCGGCGTCGGTGTCGGTGTCGCGGTGCTGTTCGTCTTCTCCGGCTGGGCCTAGACCTTCTCTTAGAGCTTCTCGAGGAAGTTCTGCAGCAGCCGTGGGCCGTCGACGGACAGGATCGACTCCGGATGGAACTGCACCCCGTCGACGCGTAGCTCGCGGTGACGGACGCCCATCACGACACCATCGTCTGAGCGCGCGCTGATCTCGAGCGCATCCGGGAAGGACGAGTCCTCGATCGCGAGTGAGTGATAGCGCGTCGCGGTGGTCGGCTCCGGAACGCCTTCGAAGATGCCCTTGCCGTCGTGAGTGATCGCCGACGTCTTACCGTGCACGGGTCCGACCGCGGCCCGATCGACCCGGCCCCCGAACGCCACTCCGATGCACTGATGGCCGAGGCAGACGCCCAGCACGGGGATCCGCGGCGCGAACGCGCGGATCGCTTCGACCGATACCCCCGCGTCACCGGGTGTGCCGGGCCCGGGGGACACCACGAGCGCGTCGGGCGCGACCCTTTCCAGATCGTCCATCGGCGCGCCGTTGCGCACGACGACCGGTTCGGCCCCCAGAGTGCCGAACGCCTGGGCGAGGTTGTAGACGAAGGAGTCGTAGTTGTCGATCAGGAGCAACCGCATCGCGCGAAGCGTATCCGGCGGGTCGCCCCTATTGGATGGTGCGCGGCGATCTAAGACGCGGCCGCGCGCTTAGTGCATAGAAGAACAAACCCGCCCACGGAAAGATCAGAAGGCCCAATATCCACAACGCCTTACTCATACGCGCTTCACGCCACCGGTCGGAGGGCCGGCCGCGTCTATCAATGCCCAGAAGACCGGCACGCGCGTGGAGCGTATCCGGCGGCTAAGGTCCGATCATGACCCCGGCCGAACTACTCATCGCTCTGCTGCGCACCGACACGATCAACCCGCCGGGCAACGAGCTCCCCGCCGCCCGCATCCTCGAGACGTACCTGCAGGACGCGGGTCTGGAGACGAAGATCCTCGAGTCCCCAACGGGCAGGCCCAACCTCGTCGCGCGCCTGGAAGGAACCGGCGGCGAAGGGCCGCTCGTGTTGCTGAGTCACACGGACGTGGTCGGTGTCGAGCGCGATCGCTGGAGCCGCGATCCCTTCGCAGGTGAGGAGTCCGACGGATCGATATGGGGCCGCGGTGCTCTGGACATGAAGGGCGTGGGTGTGATGCATGCCGTCGCCGCGGCCGAGCTGGCGCGCTCGAACACCCCCGTGCAGCGCACCGTGATCTTCGTCGCGGTCGCCGACGAGGAAGCAGGGGGCAACGAAGGCGCCGGCTGGCTCGTCGACGAACATCCCGAGCTCGTCGGTCTCGCGGGGCCGCCTCCCGAGATCCTCGGCGAGGGAGCCTTCGGGCTCAGCGGGTTGTTCGCCCGTCCGGTGATGCCGATCGTCCTCGGCGAGAAGTCCGTGCTGTGGCTGGAGCTCACCGCGACGGGAACGCCAGGCCACGGCGCGCTCCCGCCGCTCGAGCAGGCGCCCGCGAACCTCGCGCGAGCGATCACTAAGGTCGCCGGCTTCGGCAGACCTCGGGTGCACGAGGTGATGCGCGAGCAGTTCGCCGCGCTCGCCGAAGCAGCCGGCGGCGCAGGTGCGGCCGTCTTCAAACTGCTCGCATCGGGGGCCGCGAACGCGGCGGCCGGCGCGCTCAAGTCACAGCTGCGCGCGCGAGGCACGATCGCCACGCTCGTCGCCGACACCGCGACGCCGACGCAGCTCGCCGCCGGGTACAAGCACAACGTCGTGCCGGGAACCGCAACGGCGGCCCTGGACTGCCGGCTACTGCCCGACACCGATCCCGACGATTTCACCGCGTCGGTGCAGAGGAAGGTGCGATCGCTCGGGGTCGAAGTCACGCGCGTCGCGCATTACGGAAGCCCGGTCAGCGAACGCAGCCCTCTCTACGACATCCTCGCCGACGAGGCCCGCTCGATGCCCGAGGATCCCGTAGTGGTGCCGTCGCTCACATCCGGCATGACCGACGTCCGTCACTGGCGGCAGCGCGGGGGGCACGGCTACGGTTGGGTCCCGCTCGTAGTGGGGCCCGAACTCCTCGCTACGATCCACGGACACGACGAACGCGTGCCGGTCGACGCGTTCGAGCGAGCGGTCGAAGTGATGACACGCGTGGTCGCGCGCGCCGCCACTTAGCGCTCCGCTAGAAATTCTCGGGCAGCAACGTCTCCGACAACGAGATCATGATCACCGCGGTGCCGATCGCTATCGCGACCCAGAAGAGGAACTCTAAGAAGCGGGACTTCCTGGAACGAGTCATATCTTTTCCACCATCCGTGCATAGACGATCAATCTCTGTGCCGCCGAGAACCTCGGGTTACAGGTGGTGAGCACGAGCTCCGACTTGTTGAGCTCCTGCACGACGATCGTGGCGGTCGACGGATCGACGATCTGCTTGCGCGTCACCTCGTAAGTGAAGTTGCCCCAATGCGCGCGGATCCGTATCTCGTCGCCCTTTGACAGCTCGTTGAGCCGGTAAAACGGCGCGCCGTACGTCGTGCGGTGACCCGACACGATCACGCGGCCCGGCTCCCCGGGCCACGCGGCAGGGAACGGCGTGCACAGCGGTTTCTCGAACCCCTCGCGACACTGGGGGTAGTGTCCCGGCCCCTTGCGCAGGTCCTCGGTACCGACCCCCTCGACGACGATCTTGTTGAAGCCGAGGGTGGGCATCCTCAGCTCGAACACCGGATCACCGGGGCCGAGCGAGCGCAGGAACGCCCGCGACGGGCCCTTGCTCTCGGGTGGTTGTTCGGGCAGCGACTCCTCGAAGATGTCTCGGAGCCGGTCCTGTTCCTGGTTCGTGTAGAGGCCGGTTCCCCACAGCGTCCACCCGACGAACAAGAGAACGCCGCAACCGACGGAGATTAGGAGTTTGCCCAGTACCCGGATGAATCCCATCGCAACGGATTATCGGGCCCTAGGGCTACTATCTGGACCCATGCCGAAGAGCAAATCGAAGAGGGTTCGGCGACAACCGCCGCCGAAGCCGAAGGCGAAGCAGTCACCGATGTGGGTGGGGGCGTTGTTCTTCACCCTGATCGGGGCGGGCGTCATCGTCATCATCGCCAACTACCTGGGCGTCCTTCCCGGGGGCACGAACAACTCGTTCCTGTGGATAGGACTCGGGTTGATCGCGATCAGTTTCATGGTCGCCACGCAATGGCACTAGAGCTGCTGCTGCAGCGGGCATTGAGCTGCTGCAGCGGGGCACTGAGGCTCGCCGGAGACCGGTAAATCACAAGGATGTTGTTTATCCACCCCTGTGGATTGAGTTGTGGAGAAGCCCCGTGATTCCACGTCGCGGGACCCTTCTCGTGCTCGCTCTGGTGTTCGTCGGGGTGGCGGGGTACTTCTTCGGCTACTGGAGAGCCGTGGCGGCCGTGGCCATGAGCGCCGTGATCCTGTGGCTGGGCTTCAGCTACTTCCGAAGTGCCGGCGCGTCCCCGCCCGAGGCCGAGCCCGAGGATGTGACCACCTCGGACCTCGCGTACGTGTGCACGGTCTGCGGCCTGGAGCTGAAGGTGGAGGTGGCCACGACGGACAAGGCCCCGACGCACTGCCGGGAAAAGATGGAGCTGATCGACCGAGCCGCCCCACCCCTACGCCCGGTCTGACGCCGAGCGGCAACTGGGTCGCGTGAGACACGACTCATCTGCCACTCGGCGTTTAGCTCAGGCGTTCGAGGATCGTGGCGTTGGCGAGGCCCCCGCCTTCGCACATCGTCTGCAGGCCGTAGCGGCTGCCGCGTTGTTCCATCGCGTTGAGCAGGGTCGTCATCAGACGGGCACCGGAACCCCCGAGCGGGTGGCCAAGGGCGATCGCGCCGCCGTGCACGTTGACGTGCTCGTCGAACCAACCGTCGTCGATCCCGAGCTCCTTCTTCCATGCGAGACACACGGTGGCGAACGCCTCGTTGATCTCGACGAGATCGATGTCGTCGAGAGTGAGGCCGGTGCGCTCGAGGACCTTCTTCGTCGACGGGATCGGGCCGGTGAGCATCGTGACCGGATCGGTGCCGGCGAGCGACATACCTACGAAGCGGGCACGCGGCGTGAGGCCGAGCTCCTTCGCCTTATCCGACGTCATGACGAGGAGCGCGGCAGCGCCGTCGGTGATCTGCGACGAGTTACCCGCGGTGACAACACCGTCCTCCTTGAAGGCCGGCGGAAGCTGCGCCATCTTTTCCAGGTTCGGCGTGCGGATGCCCTCGTCGGTCTCGAAGAGCTCGGGGCCGTTGTCGGTCTCGACCTTGATCGGGAAGATCTCGTTCTTGAACCCACCCGATGCGGTGGCCTCGCCGGCGAGGCGGTGCGAACGCGCGCCGAACTCGTCGCACTGCTCGCGGGTGATGTCCCAACGGTCGGCGATGATCTCGGCCGAGATACCCTGCGGCACCAGCCCGCCCTCGTAACGCGACAGAAGTCGCTCTGAGAACGGGAACCCCGACACCGACGCGCTCGATCCCATAGGGACCCGCGTCATGCTCTCGACCCCGCACGCGATCGCGATGTCGTAGGAGCCTGCGAGCACACCCTGAGCGGCGAAATGAGCCGCCTGCTGCGACGAGCCGCACTGGCGGTCGACCGTCGTGGCCGGGACCTCTTCGGGCAATCCCGCCGCGAGCCACGCGTTGCGCCCGATGTTGAGCGACTGGTCTCCTACCTGCGAGACGCACCCGCAGATCACGTCGTCCACCCTCGCGGCGTCGACGCCGGAGCGCGCGATCGTTTCGTTGAGCACCTCGGCAAGCAGATCGACCGGGTGCCAGTCCTTGAGCTTCCCGTTGCGCTTACCGAGCGGGGTCCGAACCGCCTCGACGATCACTGCGTCACGTGTCATGTCCAACCCTCCGAGGTGTCAGCTTGACCGAGTGGTCAAGTATCGCGTACCTGCAACCTTTCGCCGTCCTCGTGCGGATGCGGGCGGTTTATGCGGCGGTACATCGTGACCGTGGTGCCCTGATCGCTGCTGTCGATCTCGACCTCGTCCATCAGCTCCCGCATGAGGAAGAGGCCGCGGCCCCCCGACGCGAACCGGTCCGGCGGCTCCCTCTCCGCCACCTCCCGCGGATCGAAGCCCGCGCCGTCGTCGACGACGCTGATCGCGACGCTCGGTCCCTCGAGCGAGCAATAGATGCGCATCTCGCTGCGGCCGCTGCGCTTGCCGTGACGATAGGCGTTGGCGGCGGCTTCCCCGACCGCGAGGAGGATCTCGGTCGCGGTGTCGACGGGCGTCCTGATGTCGGTGAGGAAGCGGGACACGAACGAGCGCGCTTCGGCGACCCGCGCCGACTCGTTGGGCAGCACGAGCTCTCGGGCCGGCTCCCCGAGCATCCGGTCCGGCGCGACCTGACACACAACGATCGCGATGTCGTCGCGTAGCTCCCCGAGCGTTCCTTCGGGCTTCGTCTCGTTCGGATCGAGCGACACCCACGCTTCCACCGACCGCCGCAGAGCCTGCGCGAGCTCGCCGGGCGTGCCGACGCCGTACTGCTTAACGACGTCGCCGAACTTGCCCTGGCCGTACGGCCGGCCCTCGCGCGACGCCTCGGTCACGCCGTCCGTGTAGAAGACGAGCATGTCGCCGGGGGTCAGCTCCATGCGCGCGGTCTTGTAGGACGCGCCTTCCTCGACACCGAGGACGAGCCCGCCCTCGGCGAGCCAGTCGACGCGGTCCTCCTTCGCGCGATACAGCACGGGGGGCACGTGACCGGCGTTCGCGTAATGGAACACGGCGCGTTCCGGATCGAGAACGCCGATCAGTAACCGTACGAAGCGGTCGTTGGGCGTCTGCTTCAGGATGAACGGGTTCATCTGGTCGAGCAGCGCGGCAGGATCGGATTCCTGCGCCGCGAACGATCGCAGCGTGTAGCGGGTGAGGGCCGCATCGGTCGCGGCTTCCGGCCCGATGCCGCAGACGTCGCCGAGGACGACCGCGACCTTCCCATCGGGGAGCGTGATGTAGTCGTAGAAGTCGCCGCAGATCGCGCGCCGGCCCGCGGCCGGGACGTAATGAGCGACCATGCTGAGGCGCGGCAGGCTCGGCGACGTCTGCGGGAGCAAACCCCGCTGGTAGCTCTCCGCGGTACGCCGCGCCTCTTCGTAGAGCCGCTCGATCTCGGCCGCGCGTCGCACGGCCTCGGTGATGTCGGTATAGACGTCGATGCGTCCGACCAGCGAGCCGTCGTCGGCACGGGTCGGACCCGAGTAGAGCTTCAGCCTCCGGCGCGCGGGGATGATCTGCTCGACCTCCGCGCGCAGTTCCAGTTCGGGATCGTCACGCAGCTGCTGGAACGTCTCGACGAAGTCTTCAGGGTCTTCCGTCTCGCGTGCCACGCGACGGAGGAGCTCGATCACCGGGCGCCCGATGTAGTCCTCGGGCTTGATCCCGAACAACACGCCCGCCTGGTGATTGATCACACGGGCGATGCCTTCACGGTCGCGGTAGACGATCCCCTCGTCGACCGTGTCGAGCACCGCGAATAAGCGATGCCGAACGGTGAGCGCGGCCTGCTGCTCCTTCTGCTCGCCGCGGAAGTGCGTCCTCAGCTCGCGCGCCAGCAATCCGGCGACGCTCCCGGACAACAGGAAGATGATCGAGTTGAAGATCAACGGCACCGTCGTGGGCAACGGCGGATCCAGGTATCCGAAGCCGACGTAGCCGGCAACCGCCAGCAACGATGCGGTAAGCGATTCCTTGAAGCTCGCGATCAGACCGGTGGCGAGGATCACGGGGACGAAGATCAGGTGCGCCGACGGCACGTCGCGCAGCAACCAGTACATCGCGGCGGCGAAGCCGAGATCCACCACGACTCCGAGCCGAGCTATCCATCGTTCGTTCCCGCGCCGGAACAGGAGAACGTGGAAGAAGAAGATGAGCCACACGGCGAGACCCCCGAGGACGCCGAGTCCCGCCCGGTAGGTCGTCGGAGGAAGGTTGCCGAGGTTCATGACGAGGAAGATCAACGCCACGGTGCCCCACGCCATCAGCTCGGCGACGTGGGCTGCCCATCGCCAGCTACCTCTGCGTACCGATTGTCGAGCCTTCGACATCAGCGGTCCCCGACCGAGGTGACTCTCGGTCTCGTTGCGGTCTCCCCGGGTGTACTCACACCTTAATCAACGATCGACGAGCTTCCAGTGTTCTCCTTGTCTTTCGACACGTCCGTCGGCGGCGAGGACCTCGAGCATCGACAGCACCTGTTGCTCCGCGACCGGATGCAGGTGCGCAGGCGTATCGACGTAAACCTTCTCCACGATCGATGACGGAGTCGTCGCGCCGCCCGCCATCGCATCGGTCACCTGGCGCTCACGCTCGGCCCGATGTGCGAGATAGCCCTCGATCACCTCGTTCCCGCCGTCCAGAGGCCGGAAATGTCCGGTGAAGATGCGATCGATGCGAAGCTCGGAGAGCCGGCGGAGCGTCGCGAGATACGTCCGCATGTCTCCATCCGGCGGCGCGATCACGGCCGTTCCCTCACCGAGGATGTTGTCGCCGGCGAAGAGCGACGCGGCCCCCTCCATGTACCAGCAGAGATGATCCGACGCGTGCCCCGGGCAATACATCGTGCGCAGGGTCGCGCCGCCGGCCTCGACGATCTCGCCTTCGTCGATCGGCGTGACGGGAAAGTCGCCGGCGGGACGATCTCCGTACGCGCGTACTTCGGCGCCGGTCGCGCGCTGCAGTGCCGCGATGCCGCCGACGTGATCGGGATGACGATGGGTGACGAGGATCGAGTGGACGTCGCCGGCACGCGACCGAAGCTCCGCGATGTAGTCCTCGTCGTCGACGGCCGGATCGATCACGATCGTCGGACCCGAGCCGACGACGTACGTGTTAGTGCCGGGTCCCGTCATGGGCCCGGGGTTCGGTGCCACGATCACGTGCACCAACGGCGACAGCGGGACCGAGATGATGTTGCCCGGCCCGTCGACCATGCGCTCCGACATCGTCGCGATGATTTCATCGACGCCGCCGGCGTCCTGCAATCGCTGCAGCATCTCGATCGTCGGCGGCGCCATCGCCGCGCGGCCGACGGAGAGATCGTCGAGGGCATCAGAGGGCGTGAGCCACGCGCAACTCTCGACCTCGCTCGGGTCCGGGGTCGGCTCCCATCCCTCGGGGCAGCGGACCACGAAGAACCAAGTGTCGAACCGGATCGGCGAACCGAGCGGCGTCACCCACCGGCCCGCGGGGACGAGCGCGTCGGTCGCGAGACGCGCTCCGGCCGCGACCGTCTCGATCAGGAAGTGAGCCGGATCGTCGGCATCGGACGGTTCGAGCGCGTCCAGCCCGGTACCCAGCAGGAAGCCCACCTCTTCGAAGGACTCACGAAGCGCGCAGACGAAGAGCCCGAGCGCCTTCTCGTCGTCGACGTCGAGGAGGGTCGCGGCGGCCGCCCGGTCGAGCGCAGAGGCCTCCTCCCACCGGGGATCGAGGTCGGCGGGCGCCACGGCTCCCCCCGGGAAGACCGTTACGCCGCCCATGAACCGCAGCGACTTCGGCCGGACCGTGACCAGCACCTGGGGGCCGCGGCCGGAGTCCCGGAGGATCACCAGGGTCGCGGCAGGGCGCGGCTCGGCGGCGGGCGATGTGCTCATCGTTCGAACCGTAAGTCCTTTAAGGTGGCGCCCCGCCCGGCGGCACGGGCGGACGGTCGTATCAACCAAGGAGGACCGCATGGCAGTGAAGTTCCTCAGTGAGGAATGGGCGAACACGATGACCAGTGCGTTGAACTCGTCGGACGAGTTCAAGCAGGCCGCGAGCGGCCAGCAGGTCACGTTGCAGCAGGTCGTTACCGACGCGCCCGAGGGCGAGGCGAAGTACTACTTCAAGCTCGACGGGGGCAGCGCGACGGTTGCTCTGGGCGAGGCCGCCGACGCCGAAGCGACGATCACGCAGAACTACGACACTGCCGTCGCGATCGTGAAGCAGGAGCTCAACGCGCAGAACGCGTTCATGCAGGGAAAGCTCAAGATCTCCGGCAACATGATGAAGCTGATGCAGCTCCAAGGCGTCTTCAACGCGATGCCGAAAGCCGCCGAAGGCATCGACGTCGAGTACTAACCCCCCAACCCTTTTGTGAGCACATAGCCGCGTTTTCAGGCGTGGACTTGCAGAAGAAAAGGCCCCCGGAAAAACCGGGGGCCTTTTTCTTGCGAACCGCGCGTGTCAAAGCGCGCCTACGTGTAGCTGAGTGAGTAAAGTTCGGCGTTAGAGGCGGCCGAGCCTTAGTGCCTCACCCTGGTTCGAGTTCCCCTCGAGGAAGTCGGTTTTTGCCACCTCGCTCGCGAACGGCCCCTTGTACTTGAGGATGTAGAGGCCGTTGCGGATGTCGACCATGTAGATCAACCCGTCCGAGATGATCGGGAAGCTCCACGTCACGACCTTGTCCTGGCCCGCGCTCAGCGCGGGATCCTCGACGAAGACGTACGGCAGAAACTCCGGCACGAACACCGCTGCCTGCGTCGGCTTCGCCGGGTTCGAGAGATTGATCGCCTGCAGACCACCCGCGTGCCATGTGACGAACGCGAGGTGCTCGGTCAACGTCAGGTTGTGCGCCGAATAGCTCGACGAGGGCCGCGGCGGATCGGTGGTGCAGTAGTCCTGCTCGTTCTCCGGGAGCTTGTACTCGGCGACGACCTTCGGCTTCTTCGGGTTTGCCGCATTGATCGTACGAGCCCAACCCCACGGACACCCGCCCGAGCCGAGAGCGCGGAGCAGATCGCCGTACGCCTCGTCGGTCGCCAGCACGTAATCGCTACCCCAGATGGGAACCGTGCTGTGCACGCCGGGGCCTTCCCAGTTCGCCGCGTCCTTCGGTGCGGTCAGGACCCGGAGGGTCGGCTTCTTCGCCCCGGTCACGAAGTCGCTGGTATCTCCGAGCAGGAATCCTCCCTCCAGGTGAGGGAGGTACGCGGTCTTGCCGTCCGGCGACAGCGTGATCGAGTGGAGCGTGCCCTCGGCGCCGATGATCCCCTTGCCGAGCTCCTTGAACTTCTTCTGGCGGAAGCCGGAGATGTCCGTGACGAGATATTGCGTCCCGCCGCCCGGCGTAGACATGAACAAGAGCGCGCTCTTCGGCTTCCTCGGGTCTTCCCACAGGTAGAACTCGTGTGGGTTCACGCTCGGCACGTACTCGGCGATGAACTTCGGGTTCGCCGCATTCTTGCCGGAGATGTCGAAGAAGCGGAAGTTGTCATCGACGCTGCGCGGCGAGCACGCGTGTATCAGGTAGCTGCAGTTCGAGCCCAGGTTCATCACGATCAAGGTGTTTTGGCTGCGCCACACGCGCATCTCGCGCGACGTCTCGCCTTCCTTGCCCTGTTGCGGCTCACCGATCTGACCGACGACCGCCGGTTCCGCCGGCTTGCGCACGTCGACGACCATCACGCCGCGGTCGGGACCGGGCTTCGGCGCATCCGTGCGGCTCCCGATGTAGGCGTAACCGTTGTGAACCGCGAGCGCCGCGTTCATGCCCCGGTTGCCGAGCGGTTCGGCACCGACGAGCTCGAAGGAACCCGGGGCCTCACCCTGGGCGACGTAGGTGTACGGCTCGCTCGTCCGGGCCGCCGCGGTTACGGGTACGGCAACCACGGCGAGAGCGACGATGAATCGAACGATCCTGTGCACGGTATTCAGCCCCCTAGATGACATCCGCCAAAGTCCTTGCCTTGAGGGTTCTCCGGGCGGGGAGGTTGTCCTTCCGCCGCCCGCTCGGCGCCCGGTGCGCAGGAATCGCGCCCGGCTTCGCCGAATCAGGGGTAGATGCGACTGTCTCGACTACTCGCGCTCGCCCTCGTGGCTACAACGCTCGCCGCGCCGGCGCGCGCAGAAACAAAGCTCACGCGGCTCGGGACCGATCCGGCCGGCGACAGCGCGCCCGCACTAGACGTGACCTATCTCGATGTGGGCCGGAGCGGAGCGAACCTCGAGATCAGGATCGGAGTGGCCAACATGATCCCGCCGGGCGGCGGCTATCCGCTCTTGCCCGGGATCGAGTGGATCTTCGACGTCGGGCGCAACACGTTCATCGCGGAAGGCGTCGCGACCACCAGCCCCGAGGGGAGCTTCTATCTCTTCAAGAAGAAGGGTGACAGCTACGAACAGCTGGAGTCCCCCCACGGCACCTACAACTGGGCCGACGGTTACATCATGATGCACGTGCCGTTGAAGGACATCGGCGCGCGGTCGGGCACCCTGATCTCGGGGGTCGGCAAGAAGGGCACGGAAGACGTCGACGCGCACGTACACGTGGGACCGAACACGTTCTATCCCGACACGATGGCCACAACGAAAGACTACGTCGTTCCCTGATGCGTGGCCGGGTCTCCTCGAGCGGATGAACTTGGCGAGGCCGGCCGCTCACCCAACAGGTAGGTCGTCATGACGCCCTTGCCCTTCACCGACAGGTTCTCTCGAACGACGAAGGTGTAGTCGTCCTTCAGCCGCGCGTAGGTTTGGGCCGTTACCTGGATCTCGCCCACTACGCCGTGCGATTCCATGCGACTCGCAGTGTTGACGGTGTCGCCCCAGAGGTCGTAACTGAACTTCTTCGTCCCGATCACTCCCGCGACCACGGGCCCCGTGTGGATGCCGATGCGGATGTGCAAGGGATGCTGCCCGCCCGACCTTGTCGCCACCGAAGATCGCATGGCGACCGCCATGTCTGCGACCGCCTCGGCATGACCCGGGCGCGGCATGGGGAGCCCTCCGACGACCATGTACGCATCGCCGATCGTCTTGATCTTCTCTAGCCCCCGCTCATCGGCGAGACGGTCGAACTCAGAGAAGATGTCGTTCAACATCGCAACGACCTGTTCCGGGGGTGTGATGGCAGCGAACTCGGAGAAGTCCACGATGTCGGCGAACAAGACGGTGACGTCATCGAACGCATCTGCGATCAATCCCTCCCCGTGTTTCAGCCGTGTCGCGATCGGGCCGGGCAGGATGTTCAGGAGCAAGCGCTCCGAACGCTCCTGTTCGGCCACCAACTCACGGTGTTTCGCATCGAGTGCTGCCATCGCGCGCTCGCGTTGCCGTACGAAGTACTGCAGCAGAAGGTACGCGGTGAACGAGACGGCTCCGACATTCAGACCGAAGAATGAGATCACGACACCCGGCGGGATCTGGCCTGCGGGCAAAAGCGGCTCGATCAACACCGACACGCCCGCCAGCACCAGGTAGGCAACGAACCACGGGATCGCCTGGCGCGTCCCCACGAACATCAACGCGCCGAACGGTGAGATCAAGGCCCACAACATGACCGCGCTCGAGGCGATGAATCCACCCAGGCTCCATTGCAGGAAGAAGGGGAGGAGAAGCATGAGCAGAAGTTGGGTGAAGCGGAAGAACCGATAGCGTTTGGTGACGAGGAAGTGGGCAAGGCTCACGCCTGCGAACAACTGATAGCCGAACGGGATCGCGGCCGAGACGGGCAGACCTAGGGCGAAGTACACGATGACCCACACCGATGCGAGCGGGATGATCGTGAGTGCCGCCAGCGTGAGCGTCGACTTCCGAAGCCGTACGTCGTCGCTATCGCCCGGCAAACAGCCGAGAACGGTGAGGCGCGCGAAGCGTTCCGGTATCGACATCTCGACGGTTCAGTAGACGGGCAGGCCGGCGCGGCTGCGCTGCCTAGCCGGGATCTTGGTCACCCTCTTCGCGTCGACGCATCTCGTCCTCGCGACGTTTGAGATCGTCTTCCCACGTCCGTAAGCGTTTCGCCTCGTCGTCTAATCGCGCGAGGAACTGCGGATCGTCGTCGGGCGCGACCGCGCGGAGCGGACGGCGGTAGTTCGTAGCGCCCGGACGGAACCCGGCGCGCTCGGGTCTGCCGGCCACCAGCCATACAACGGATCCGATCGGCGGCAGGAAGATGACGAGCAGCAGCCACACGATCTTGGGGAGATTCCGCACGAGCGTGTCCTCGGCCGACACCACATCGATGATGCAGTAGATCCACAGCGCGAGGACGATCAGGCTGACGAATCCCCCGCCGTAGAACAACGTGTCCTCCTAGTCCACGGAGTGGAGCGGATCGGGATCGAACCGACGACCTCCTGCTTGCAAAGCAGGTGCTCTACCGATTGAGCTACCGCCCCTCAGAAAACCACAGTCTAGCTGCCGAAACTCATCCATCTAAAGGACGGAAAAGCAGATGCGCTAGCGTCCGACCCTCCAACGCGGCTCGAATCTAAGCTCTATCCAGCTGGACTCCGCGAAGATGTGGCCAATGGGATGGGAGGCACTCGACCAGTGGGGTGACGACGTCGCTCGCATCGAAGCGCTCGCCGGCGGAGTCGCAAACGATGTGTGGAGCGTGCGCGTCCACGGGTACATCGCGGTCGGTCGTCTCGGCACCCGCAGCGACGCTGATCTCGCGTGGGAGACCGAGCTCCTCCAACACCTCCACCGTGAAGGTCTGACGGTGCCGGTGCCGATCCCGACGACGGACGGCCGGCTGTTCGCCGACGGTCTGGTGGTGATGACCTACGTGGAGGGCGGACCGCCCGAGACGGAGGCCGACTGGCGTCGCGT
>JBOGWY010000088.1:0-3509 GCA_050694015.1 Actinomycetota bacterium
TTCTCGTCCTCGTACTTATTACCTAGGCGCGCCCGTCGTCGGACATCTCGTCCGCCGACCACAGTGCGCGCCGACCTCCCAGCAGGGAGGTTTTTTTGTTTCCCGGAAACACCGCACAGCGCCGTGCCAAGTCACTTGTCGGTAGTCGAAGTAGCGAAAGGAGCAGCGAGATGAAGGTAGAGATCTACAACGGTTACTTCCTCGGCTCGGCCGAGTGGAGAGGTCCAAACGACGTCGAGGTTGAGATGGAAGACGCCGAGGCGAAGTCGTGGTTCGAGCGTTACTTCAGCTCGGAGGACGCCAGCCTGGGCGGGTCGGTCGACTGCCCGACGCTGGTCTTCGCGCGTCGTGACGAGTCCGAAGAAGCATTCACCCGTGCCGCGCAGGACCTGCGCATGCACGACTACCGCGCGTTCGAGCCGGGCCACGGCCCGGAGACGCGCTCGCATACGTGAGCCGGGTCCGGGTCCGCATCCGTCGCAGGGAGCGGCCATGACGAGCGGCGCGCGATCGCTTATCTCGTCGTTGGAGCACGCCGGCGTCGAAGTCATCTTCGGCATCCCCGGTGGTGCGATCCTCCCCGCGTACGACCCACTGCTCGAGTCGCCGATCAGGCACATCCTGATGCGCCACGAGCAGGGTGCGGGCCATGCAGCCGAGGGCTACGCGCACGTCACCCGCAAGCCGGGCGTGTGCATGGCCACCTCGGGCCCCGGCGCGACGAACCTCGTCACGCCGCTGGCCGACGCGTTCATGGATTCCATCCCGATAGTCGCGATCACCGGACAGGTGCCGCGTCCGGTCATCGGTAACGACGCGTTCCAGGAAGCCGACATCTGCGGGATCACGATGCCGGTGACCAAGCACAACTACAAGGTCATGGATCCCGACGAGATCCCGACCGTCATCGCGGAGGCGTTCCACATCGCCTCGACCGGCCGCCCCGGCCCGGTGCTCGTGGACATCCCGAAGGACGTGCTCCAGGCGGAGACGACGTTCGACTGGCCGTCCGCGGTCGACCTCCCCGGTTACCGGCCGACCACGCAACCGAACCCGCGCCAGATCGAAGCCGCAGCCGAGCTGATCGCGCGCGCCGAGCGCCCGGTGTTCTACATCGGCGGCGGCGTGCTCAAGGCGAACGCGGCGCATGACCTGATCGCACTCGTCGAAGCTGTAGGTGCCCCCGTCGTCACGACGCTCATGGCGCGTGGCGCGTTCCCAGACCTTCACCCCCTGTGCCTCGGCATGCCGGGGATGCACGGCTCGTATGCGGCGATCACTGCGATGCAGCGCGCCGATCTCTTGATCGCGCTCGGCGCGCGCTTCGATGATCGCGTCACCGGCAAGCTCGACGCCTTCGCGCCGCACGCGAAGGTCATCCACGCCGACATCGATCCTGCGGAGATCGGTAAGAACCGCGCCGCGGACGTCCCGATCGTGGGCGATGCACGAGCGGTGATCACGTCGCTCGCCAAGGCATACACGAGGCGCTCGAGCGCCAACCCACGGCCCCTACTGCACGAGTGGCTCGCCGAGGTGCACCAGATGCGGCGCGAGCACCCGATCGCGTACGACCAGGACCCGAACGGGCCGGTCAAGCCCCAGCACGTCGTCAGGAGCATCGCGGACGCGACCAAAGGCGACGCGATCGTCGTCACCGGCGTCGGCCAGCACCAGATGTGGGCGTCGCAGATCGTGCGATGCAACCGTCCGTACTCGTTCGTGAGCTCGGGCGGGCTCGGCACGATGGGCTTCGCGGTCCCGGCCGCGCTCGGCGCGAAGGTCGGCCGTCCCAACGAACGCGTCGTTGCGATCGACGGTGACGGTTGCTTCCAGATGACCGCGCAGGAGCTCGCGACCGCGACCATCGAGAAGATCCCTATAACGATCGCGATCCTCAACAACCAGCACCTCGGCATGGTGCGGCAGTGGCAGGAGCTGTTCTACGACTCCCGCTTCTCCGAGGTTCACCTGAAGCCCGAGGCCCCCGATTACGTGAAGCTCGCCGAGGCCTACGGCGGGGTGGGGCTGCGAGCCACGACCGTCGACGAGGTCGGTCGCGTGATCGAGACGGCGATGGACGTCGACGACCGCCCGTGCGTCATCGACTTCCGCGTCGACCCGTCCGAGATGTGCTTCCCCATCGTGCCGGCGGGCGCGTCGAACGACGATGTCGTGCTCGGCCCCCCGGGGCAGGAGCAGAGCGTCGTTGCCCCGGCGATGCAGGGCTCGGACTACGCGTTCGGAGGGCTGCGCGCATGAACAACAGCGGCCACACGCTCTCCGTGCTCGTCGAGAACAAGCCCGGCGTCCTCGCACGCATCGCAGGTCTGTTCGCTCGGCGCGGCTTCAACATCGACTCGCTGGCCGTCGGCCAGACCGAGGACCCGGCCGTTTCCCGCATGACGATCTCGGTCTCCGCGGACAAGCCGGTGGAGCAGATCGTGAAACAGCTCTACAAGCTGATCAACGTGCTCCGCATCACCGAGCTGCCGCACGACGCCGCCGTCGAACGTGAGCTGGCGCTGATCAAGGTGGGCGTCGGCGCCGGTAGGCGCGCCGAGGTGATCGAGATCTGCGAGATCTTCCGGGGCAAGGTGATCGACGTCGATGCCGACGCGCTCGTGCTCGAGGCGACCGGCACCCCCGACAAGATCGCTGCGCTCGAAGAGCTGCTCCGTCCCTACGGCATCGTCGAGCTGGCGCGCACCGGGCGTGTCGCACTCGCCCGCGGGGGCCGGGGCCTCAAGGCGCCGAACCTGCGCCCCGTCCCGACGCACACCGCTCAAGTTTCCTAGGAGGACCGACATGGCACCAACGATCCATTACGACGACAACGCATCTCTCGACGCGATCTCGTCCGGCACCGTGGCGGTTCTCGGCTACGGCTCGCAAGGTCGCGCGCACGCGTTGAACCTGTCCGATAGCGGCGTCGACGTCGTCATCGGGCTGCGCAAGGACTCGTCCTCGTGGCAGCGCGCCGAATCCGACGGTCTGCCGGTCGCGCTCCCGTCGACCGCGTGCTCGGACGCGTCGCTCGTCGCGATGCTCGTGCCCGATCAGCACCAGGCACGCGTTTACCGGGAGGACGTGGAGCCGAACCTCAAACCCGGCGCATCGCTGTTGTTCGCGCACGGCTTCAACATCCACTTCGGCCAGATCAACGCGCCGGCGATCAACGACGTGATCATGGTGGCCCCCAAGGCCCCCGGCATGCTGGTCCGCCGCACCTACGAGCAGGCCAGCGGTGTTCCCGCGCTCGTCGCGATCCATCACGACGCGTCGGGCAACGCCAAGACCACGGCGCTCGCCTACGCGAAGGGCATCGGGTGCACCCGCGCTGGAGTGATCGAGACGACGTTCGCGGAGGAGACCGAGACCGATCTCTTCGGTGAGCAGGCCGTGCTGTGCGGCGGCGTGTCGCGACTCATCCAGGCAGGGTTCGAAACCCTCGTCGAGGCCGGCTACCAGCCCGAGATCGCGTACTTCGAGTGCATGCACGAGATGAA
>JBOGWY010000089.1:0-19262 GCA_050694015.1 Actinomycetota bacterium
GGCAACGTGAACAACTGCTACACGTCCACGCCTCCGGGCCCCCTCTGCCCCGCGGACTCGGATCACCCCGGTCAGCCCGTGCCGGGCGGCGACATCCTGAAGTGCTACGAGACCAACCCGCCTCCGATCTGCCCCGCCGGCAGCGATCTCGCAGGGCTACCGATGCCGCAAGGCAACCCGGCTCTGTGTGACGACACCGTCTTCGGCGACATCATCACGAGGGGCGACGCGGACGGCAACGCTCAGCGTCCCGCGACGCAGGGCCGCATCCTGCCCTTCACCGGATCCAGCATCCTGGGGTTCGTCCTGCTCGGTGTGCAGCTGATGCTTGCCGGCGGACTGTTCCTGCGGGGTCGCAACAAGCGATCCGGACGCTAGGCGCTGAGGGTTAAAGGACTAGTTCCGATGGCGTGCATACCTAGTAGCCCCTCTGAGCTATTTGGCTCTACGGAGCGCGAGTCGAAGTTATCGGTGGGAGAGGGGTCCGTTGATTTGAGGGCCCGCGTAGGTGACAAGCGAAAGGCACTCACCGATGCAGAGGATCAGGGTCTACACGGTAGCCAAGGACCTGGGGGTGAGCTCCAAGGAGCTCATGGACTTCCTGTCCGACAGTGGCAAGCCGGTCACCAGTCACTTCGCCCTCATCGACGGTTCGATCGCACTGGCTGCGCGCGAGCACTTCCTGGGAACGGAAACGTCCGAGCTGACCGAGCCCGCGTGGGCAACGGTGGCTACAGCGGAGCGCGACGAACCAGTCGTGCCCTTCTTCGCACCCTTCGAGGTCGAAGTGCCTGAGGCGCCGAGGCCCGTCACCGTGATCGAGGACGATGCGTCCGAGATCCACGACATCGTTCCGCGTCACTCGTTGGCATTCTCGGGCGCCGCGACCTTGGGCGTCGCCGTCATCCCGACGTTCGCCTCGTTCGCGACGTTGGTGTTCGGACAGCCGTACCCGCGCCCGTTCCTCGCCGTCGTCATGTCGATCCTTCTGACGGCCGGCGCGATCGTTCTCGGCTCGGCGGTGTGGAACACGCAGCCTGAGTCGGCCGGCTTCTCCTTCGGTGACCTCATGCTGTGGAGCTGGGTGCGCCGCGAGTGGGCCGAGCGCCAACTCGTCGAAGCCACCGCCGTTCTCGGCTTCGATCGCAAGGGAACCTTCGTCGGCGACACCAAGGCGACACCGGACGAGCAGATGCTCGCGGTGCGTCAGATCGCTGCCGCATTGGACGCGAAGTGCTCTTACACACTGGGTCACTCGCGCCGGGTCGAGAAGCACGCTCGCAAGGTCGCCGAAGCTCTCGGCCTGAGTTTCGCCGAGACCGAGGCTCTCGCGACCGCCGCAGCGCTGCACGACATCGGCAATATCAGCATCCCCGACCACCTCCTGCGGAAGACGGGCGAGCTCACGATCGACGAGCGCATGTCGATCGAGGCGCACGTCCTTCTCGGGGCGATGATGGTTCTCAAGGCGGGTAGCGAAGACGTCGTCGAGGGCATCCGTCATCACCACGAGCGCCTCGACGGCAAGGGGTACCCGTCGGGTCTGCGCCGCGACGACATCCCTCTATATGCACGGATCATCGGCATCGCGGAGGCGTACGACGCGATGACGTCGACGCGTCCTTACCGCCAGGGCTTCGGTCGCGAGCACGCGATCGAGGTGCTGCGCGCCGAGGCGGGCTCGCAGTTCGATGCCGACCTCGTCGAGATGTTCGTGGCGACGCTGCCGAAGCCGCTCTCGATCGTCACCCGCTTCCCGTTCCTCCAGGGTCTGCAGCGTCAGGCCCAGGAACTGCGCCTCGTTTTTAAGCGGATGGGTGCGGTCGCTCTCAGCGCAACGGCGAGCACTATCGCGATCGCGCTGATCCTAGGTTCGACGATCCTGAGCAACGGCGTGCCGGACGACGCCGATGGCCGCGATGGCCGCCGGCGGGTCGCTCCGATCGACCGCGTGCTCGGCAACAGGATCGCGGCGGACCCGAACCGCATCACGTCCGACTTCGTTCCTTCCGACGGCTTCGCGGTCTCGCAGGAAGCTGCCGCACGGTCGACGTCTGCCTCGGTACTCATCTCCGATGTCGGCGGCGTCACCGATGGTTTCGGCGGCGGCGGCGAGGACCCGGGCGAGAACCCCGACCCCGGCAACGGCGGTGGACCCGGCCCCGGTAACGGTGGCGGTAACGGCGGTGGCGGTAACGGCGGTGGCAACGATGGCGGTGGCGGTGGAGTGGTCCCCGGCATCGGTGGCGGCGACAACAACGGACCCACGCCTAACGACCCCGGCACCCCCACCCCCACGCCTCCTCCTCCGCCTCCTGGCGGCGGCAGCGATCCCGACGACAACCACCCCGGCAAGGGCAAGGGCAAAGGCAAGCCGGAAAACCCCGGTAATGGCCATGGCAATGGAAATGGGAATGGGAATGGCAATGCCGGTGGCAACGGGAACGGCAACGGCGGCGGCAAGCCCGATAACCCCGGCAACTCCGGAGGCAACGGCAACGGCGGTGGCAACGAGGGCCCCGGTAACTCGGGTGGGAACGGCAACGCCGGTGGCAATGACAACAGCAACGCCGGAGGCAACGGCAACGGGAACGGCAATGCCGGCGGCAACGGCAACGGGAACGGCAATGCCGGCGGGAACGAGAACCCCGGCGGCGGCAACGACGCCCCCGGTAACTCCGACCATGACAACGGTAACGGCGGCGGCTCCGATCAGACCCCCGCCAATGGCGGCGACAACGGCAACGGCGGCGGTGGCGGCAACGACGCCCCCGGTAACTCCGACCATGACAACGGCAACTCAGGTGACTCCGGCGGCGGTGGGAACTCCGATGCACCCGGCAACTCCGACAAGGAGAAGGGTGGATCTGTCGGGGCAGCAGCAGGGGCATCCGGCAACAGCGGCAACGGCGGTGGTGGCGACAAGACCGGGGGTGCTCCGGGAGCAGCCTCGACGTCCGCCGATGCCAACGGCAAGAACAAGGACGACGAATAAGTCGTCGAGTTGTAGCTGGCACCTACAGGGGAGAAGCCGGGCCGCGAGGCCCGGCTTTTCTTCTTTACGGAATCTCCACATCCCTCACGCCGCGCATTCGCACGCCGTTGCTACCGTGATCCGATGACCCAAACGACGACCGTTCTCGCCCGTTCGCGGCTCGACTGCGTGGATCTCACCGGCGAGCTCGAGGCCTTCATCCGCGACGCCGGCCTCCACGACGGTGCAGTGATCGCGTTCTGTGCCCACACCACGTGCGCCCTCGTGATCAATGAATGGGAGGACGGCGCTCTCGACGATCTAAGACGCCGTCTAGATACGCTCTTTCCTCTCCACGCGTACTACGCCCACGACGACGTGACCCGACGAACGCAGAACCTCACCGACGATGAGCGACGCAACGGTGCCGCCCACGTCGCGCAGATGGTCATCGGCGGAACGTCGCACGTGATCCCGGTCGCAGACGGCCGGACCGTCCTGGGGGAATGGCAGCGATTGTTCCTGCTCGAGCTCGACGAGCCGAAGCCGCGCTCGATCGTGTTTCGGGCGCTCGGTTCTTCCACCCAGTCGCTGGTGATGAACAACCAGAACGCGAGACCGGCGTACTCGCCATAGCGCCGGAAGCGTCTCAGGATCGTCGCGTCGGACACGTTCTTCCTACCGACCAGGCGCGCGTATTTCGGCCGGCTCCACGAATCGAGGATCAGGCGGTGGTAGCGGCCGATCATCATCATGATGTGCGCGGCCGCGTAGGGCCCGACCCCGGGCAGCGCGAGGAGTCGTTCTTCCACCTCGTCATCGGGGATCTCGGCCGCAGACGCCGTCCCGAGGTCTTCGAGATCGATCAGTCCATCCGCTACCGAAGCGGCCAGCTGTTTGAGGTACGCGCCGCGGTATCCCGTGCGCGCCGTTTCCTTGTAGAAGGACTCCGAAGCCGCGGCCATCACGTCCGGGCGGGGGAACGCGCGGCCGTAGGGGCCGCTCTTAGGCGCGGTGGGAGATGGTTCGCCGAGATGCTCGACGAGCGCCGCGACCATCCGCTCGGTCGCCGACCACGCGCAATTCGTCGTGCAGATCGTCTTGACGACCTCTTCGAAGACCGTGGCGCTCCGGATCATCCGCCCCGCACCGCGGCATACCCACGCGAGGTGCGGATCGGACCGACAGCGGTCGTACAGCGGCGAGAGATCCTCGTCCAGTCGCAGGACGTGTGCGACCTTCGCCAGGATCTCGTCGGCCGCCGCCTGCGACGGAGCGCGGCCCAGGACCTCGATCCGGGCGTAGCGCTGCCCGCCCTGGCGGACGACGACCGATCGGGACTTTCCCCGGCGGAGGGCGAGCGTCATCTCGAGCGTCCGAGCGGTTTCGTCGACGAGCATCGGTGGGAGGCTCGCGACGCCGTGGGAGACGAAGGTCCGCCACAGATCGACCGGCTCACCTCCCGCACCGGTGAGGCGGAGTCGCAGGGTCTCACTCATGGCGGGACATCTTTGCAGAATCTTGACGTTGGGCGAGCGGGCTTCTCGACCTTTCCTTCCTAGACTCCACATATGCGTCCGCACACGATCGCCGTTATCGAGGACGAGGACACGATCGCGTCCGCGGTCGCGGCTCGGCTACGCAAGGAGGGCTTCGAGGTCCACGTCGCCGGCGACGGGCCGAGCGGGGTAGAGCTGTGCGAGAAGGTCCGCCCGGACCTCGTCGTCCTCGACATCATGCTTCCGGGGTTCGACGGGCTCGAGGTCTGCCGTCGGATCCAGCGCGACCGGCCGGTCCCGGTTCTGATGCTGACCGCGCGCGATTCGGAGACGGACATGCTGGTCGGCTTGGGCATCGGCGCCGACGATTACATGACGAAACCATTCAGCGCGCGAGAGCTCGTCGCTCGGATACGCGTCCTGCTACGCCGGGTTCAGCGCGCGCCGGCCGCGATGGGCGCGCCGGTTCGCATCGGGGGAGTGACGATCGATCCGGCGAGCCGCGAGGTTCGTCGCGACGGCGAGGTCGTGCACCTCACGCCGATCGAGTTCGATCTCCTCTACCGGCTCGCATCGCACCCGGGGACGGTGCACACGCGCGATCATCTCCTCGCCGAGGTATGGGGCTATCGCGATTCGTCGGGCGCGCGAACGGTCGACTCTCATGTCGGCGCGCTCCGGCGGAAGCTCGGCTCCGATCTGATCCGCACCGTCCATGGCGTCGGCTACGCCGTAAAGGTTCCGGACTGATGAGGCCCCTGGACCCGCTGTCGTCGATCAAGATCAAGCTCGGTGTCGTGATCGTGGCGGCCGTCGCCGTGACGGTCGGCGCGCTCGGACTCGGGTTCCGTCTCGGACTCCCTCGCTGGGTGTCGGCCGCGGGGGCCGCCTTGCTCGCGCTCGGTGCGATCCAGTTCCTCGCGCGCGGCATGACATCGCCCCTCCGCGAGATGGCCGCCGCTGCGAGCGCCATGGCCAAGGGCGATTACAGCCGCCGGATCACGGCAACGGCTCGCGACGAAGTCGGTCGTCTCGCCGTGGCCTTCAACCAGATGTCGTCGGAACTCGCCGAGGTCGACCGGATGCGACGCGATCTCGTCGCCAACGTCTCGCACGAGTTGCGACCGCCGATCAGCGCGCTGCAAGCAGTGCTCGAGAACCTCGTTGATGGAGTGGAGGAGCCCGACCCCGAAACGCTCGAGACGATGCTGCGGCAGGTGGAGAGGCTCGGACGACTCGTTTCCCAACTCCTCGATCTGTCACGGCTCGAGTCCGGGACCGTCCCGCTCCAGACCAAGGTGTTCGCGGTGCGCGACCTTCTGGCGGAAGCCGTGCGCGAGGCCGAGTTCCAGTCCCAGCAGGCGGCTGCGAAACGACTCGACGTGACGATCTCGGTCGAACCCGAGCGGCTCAGCATCGAGGCCGACCCCGAACGGCTGCACCAGGTGATCGCGAACCTCCTCGACAACGCGGTGCGCCACTCGCCCGATAGCGGCCGCGTCCTCGTGGCCGCGGCGGAGCGGGACGGCAAGGTGCTGATCGAGGTTGTGGACGAGGGCCCGGGCATCCCGGCCGGTGAAGCCGGCCGCGTCTTCCAGCGCTTCTACCGCTCCGACCACTCGCGATCGTCGTTCGAAGGAGGGACCGGTCTGGGATTGTCGATCGCGCGCTGGATCGTCGAGCTGCACGGTGGCCAGATCCATGCCGAGGCCGCGGAACCGCGCGGCTGCCGCATGGTGGTCACCCTGCCGAAGGCCGCCGCGTGAGTTCGTCGGCCCGCCACGACGCCCTCGTCGCCGGCGCGGTCGTGTTGTGCGGAGTGGCGGCAGGCTGGTTGTTGCCCGGGGTCGATCTCGGGCTTGGGATGCCGGTCCTCGCCGTCGTCATCGCGGCGACGATCTACATCGCGGATCGTCGTGACATCACGCGTTACGACGTTCTGTGCGGTGTGCTGGCGTTGCTCCTGACGGCGGTCGCCCTCCTGCGCGCCGCCGAATGGCTCGTGGCGCTCTGTCTCCTCGCGGCGATGGGTCTGTCGGTCGTCGCAGTAACGAGGGTGAAGGTGTGGCGCGGCGTGTTCGCGGCACCGATCGCGGTCATCGCTCGTTTCACGCGCGTGCCGGTTCTGGTAGTCCGTCCCATCGCCCACGTGGTCGCCGGTCGTGACATGACCCGGTTCGGCCCGGTCGCTCGTGGGACGGCCGCGGCGATCTTCTCGGTGGTTCTGTTCGGCACGCTCTTCGCGACCGCGGATGCGGCCTTCGCCCGCCTCGCTCAGGACTGGTTGATCCCGCGCTGGGATCTCAACCTGCTTCCCGCGCGCGTCGTTACCGGAGTCATCGTGACGTTCGTGGTGGGAGCGCTCATCCTTGCGAAGCCGAGGTTCGCCCCGGAATGGCTCGGGGCGGGAGCGTCATCGTGGGACTCCTTCATCACCAGAGCCGAACCGCGAGAGGCAAAGACGAGGTCGGTCGCGGAGTGGGCGATCCCTGTTATCGCGCTGGACGTCTTGTTCGCGTCATTCGTAGCGATCCAGATCTCCGTCTTGTTCGGTGGTCGTGACCACGTTGAGGTGACGGATGGTCTCACCTACGCCGAGTACGCGCGGCAGGGGTTCTTCCAGCTGCTCGCGGTCGCAGCCTTAGTGCTGGTCGTGATCGCCGCGGTCATCGCGCTCGGGAGACCTCGAGAGGGCCGCGACCGCACCCTGATGCGGTGGAGTCTCGGGGCGCTGTGCGGGTTGACCCTCGTCGTGCTTGCGTCGGCGCTCGTCAGGTTGCAGCTGTACGAGGAGACCTTCGGCTTCACGCGTCTGCGCGTATCGGTCCATGCAACGATCTACTGGCTGGCGGGGATATTCGTCCTCGTGATCGTCTCAGGGATCCGGTGGCGCGCCGGCTGGTTGCCGCGCGCGGTCGTTGCGTACACCGCGGTGTCCCTACTCGCATTCGCGGTCGTCGACCCCGAGGCCCTGATAGCGCGCGAGAACGTGCGGCGTTTCGACGAAACCGGACGCATCGACGTGGGCTACCTCTCGACGTTGAGCGCCGATCCAGTGCCGCATCTGCTCGAGCTACCGACCGACGAGCGGAACTGCGTCCTCTTTCTCTCGGGCGATCCCGTGCCGGAGCCCCAGCCGTGGAACGGTTTCAATCTTGCGCGGCTGCGAGCGCGTGACGCGCTGAAGGACGTCGTAGTGCCGGAGGACGGGTCATACTGCTGATCTACGACGGGGGAGCGAGGTAGCCGACCATGATCCCCATCACGTCGCGCCAGCTCCAGTCCGGGTTTCGGAGACGATGGGTGCTGTCATAGACGCTCGTCAGCATCAGCTCGTCGCCGGCCGTGACGGGCACGCCCGGGAGCCCCGACATCGCGGTCATCTGCGTGAGGTACCAGGGATCACCGCGGAGGCCGTAGATCGCCTTCGACGTGAAGATGGTCGAACCGGTCGTTCGGTTCCTTAGAACGAGACGCTTGCCTCCGTCGTGCAGGTGACCGCCCATCGTTATGAAGCGGCCCGACTCCGGCATCGTGTACGACCATCGTTCTTTGTGCACGCGCTGCGCGGGTCGCCTCGGCACATCGTAGACGGGGTTCTGGCTGCAGTTGCGCACGTCCAGCCACACCGGCTTCACGTCGATCATGCCGGCCGCTTCGGCTTCCGGCACGAAGTCGAGGTTCAGCCGGATATAGGTCTGGCTCGAACCGTGCATGCCATCGAGGTGCGCTACGAGTCCCCACCATGGCTCGTCGAAGAGGGTCGGGAATGCCGTCTCGTTGCTCCAGTGGTAGCCGTAGCCCTCCGGCATCACGAGCCTGGTGCGTTCCTTCCCAGTGGCGAAGAAACGATCGACGTCGACGTCGAAGCCCTGGACGTTGAATGCTTCGCACGTGAAGTCGGGCTTGGTCGGGTTGATCCACACGGCATGGTGGAGGTGAACCATGTGATGCGCGATCCGGCGACCGGAGCGATCCACGAGCGTTGCCCGCATCCCGGTGATGAAGCCGGCTTCGGGAGGCGGCGCCACGTAGTCGAACAGCTCGACCATCTCGCCTTGCGGCACGTTGACGGGACCATAGAGGCAGACGTAGCCGCGCTCGGTGGGCTCGCAGGCCGATGTCGGTTGGGCATTAGCGGGGGCCGGCACCAGGGCCGTCGCACACAGAGCCAGCACGACGATCACGGGCGCGGCACGGAACAATCTCATCTTTTCCTCCAGGGAGCGGCCGGTTGCGGCGGCGCTCATCAGGGTACGTAGAGTCCTGCCAGCGTGACACGTCGGGGGACAAAGAAAAAGGGGGAGGTTCTACCTATGGAGCGAGATAACGAGCATCCGGACACCGATGGCCCGGGCAACGTGTCGGTAGACGAACCGACTGCCCCGGCCCTAGACGACGAAGACCAGGACGAATTCGACAAGGAGGCCGAAGCAGACTCGTAGGCTTCGGCGATCCCGGATCCGACCGATTCAGCCACCGTACTTGTGGGCGAACCGGACAAATCTGTGGCGACCGTCACCGGCAGCGAAGGGTCCCGCGTGTGAACTGCATGCGTGACGCCCGAACGGAGAGCGGAGGACTTGGCAGCACGCAGATACGGTGTTCTGTCACGAGCCGAAGCGAGGGGCTTAGGGATGACGGACCGGATGATCGATCGACGCGTGGCGTCCGGTCGATGGCGAGTCATACATCCGGGCGTCTACAGGTTGGCCGGGGCGCCCGACACCTGGGAGAGCCGCCTGATGGCTGCCCAGCTTTCTTTGGGCCCAGAGTCATTCGTCTCGCATCGGTCTGCCGGCGCGATCCACGGGCTCGACGGCGTCCCCGTCGGCTTCGTCGAGATGAGTACGCCCTCGTCGAGGGGATCCGACGCGATCGTCGTGCATCGCATCCGCGGGCCCAAGCCGCCGGCCCGTACCCTGCGCGGCTTCCGCGTGACCAGCATCGAACGGACCCTGTTCGACCTGTGCTCGGTCCTTCCTCCGGTTCGCTGCGGTGAGGCGATCGACGACGCGCTGAGGAAGAGGCTTACGACTCTCGGCCGACTTCAGGAGATCGCTCGGGGCTACAAGGGCAGATCTGGGGCCGGGACCTTTCGTCAACTACTTGCACTGCGCGACGACCGTGACGGCATCGTCGAGAGCAAGCTTGAGACGAAGCTTCTTCGGATCCTGAAGAGGATCGAAGCGTTTGAGTTCACGCCTCAACTCGAAGTTCATGCCGAGTCGTTCCGTTATCGTCTCGACTTCGCCTACCCGGACCAGATGGTCGCGGTAGAAGGGCAGTCGCTGCGCTATCACCTCGGGGACGGGCCCATGGGGTACGACACCAAGCGCGACCGACGATTGCGTCGGCTCGGATGGGAGATCCTTCTACTTCTGGCACGACGAGATCTGGTTCGAGCCGGATGCCGTCGAGGCCGATGTGCGCGCTGCTCTCGACAAGTCTGTCCGGTTAGGCGACAAGTACGGTAGGTAGTTCGGACAGAAGTAGGCCCCCTAGGCCGGTTGGGCCATCACGTTTAGCCACCTCGTTAATTGCTCGGCCGGCATCGGGCGGCTGTTGAAGAAGCCTTGCGCGTAGTCGCAGCCCAACTTCAGCAACGCGTTCCACACGTCTTCGGTCTCGACCCCCTCGGCGACCACCTGCAGTCCCAGGTTCCGGCCCAGATCGATCAGCGACCGCACGATCACGCGGTCGTTGTCGTCGATGCCCATGTTGAGCACGAACGACTTGTCGATCTTCAGCTCCTTCAACGGCAGACGCCTGAGATGCACCAGAGACGAGTAACCGGTCCCGAAGTCGTCGATCGACAGCTCGACCCCCATACGGCTCAGAGTGTTCAGCACGCCGGCGGCACGCGCCGGGTCCGACAGGATCGTGCTCTCGGTGATCTCCAGCGTGAGGGAGCTCGGCGGCACCCTCCACTTGCGCAACGCCATCGACACTTGGGCCGGGAACTCGTTGTCGAGCAGGCTCCGCGCCGAGAGGTTCACCGCCACCTTCAGATCGAGCCCGTGCTCCCGCCACTCCTGTGTCTGCTGCAACGCCTGGTCGAGAACGTACGCGGTCAGCGCGTCGATCAGGCCCGTGTGCTCGGCGACGGGGATGAACTCATCCGGCGGGATCAGCTTTCGCAACGGATGGTTCCAGCGCAGCAGCGCCTCGACCCCTTTCACCTCACCGGTGCGGAGGTCGATCTTCGGCTGGTAATGGATCAGGAACTCGTCGTGCTCGATCGCGTGGCGCAGCTCGCCGACGAGAGCGAGACGGCCCGGGCTGTACTGGTCCTTCTCGACCGCATAGATCTCGAACCCGCTCTGTGCCGTCTTGGCGAGATACATCGCGACGTCGGCGCGTTGGAGCAGCGTGTCGACGTCGCGACCGTGCCCGGGGGAGAACGCCGCCCCGATGCTGGCCCGCACATCAAGCGTCAGACCCTGCACGATGAACGGAACGCGCAACGCGTCACGGATCTTCTCCGCCACGTGGATCACCGACGCAGGATCGGGCACGTTCGGCAGCACCATCGCGAACTCGTCGCCGCCGAGGCGCGCGATCGTGTCGGTCTCGCGCAGGGTGTGTTGCAAGCGGCGCGCGGTCTCCTGCAGCACGATGTCACCGTGGTGGTGCCCGAGGGTGTCGTTGATCTCCTTGAAGTGGTCGAGGTCCATCAGCAACACCGCGACCGTCTGCTCCTCGCGTTCCCCGAGACGGAGAGCCTGCTTCACGCGATCCCGGAACAGCGCACGGTTGGCGAGGCCTGTCAGAACGTCGTGGAGTGCGAGGTGCTCCTGTTCCTCGGCACGGCGCCGTAGTCGTTTCGACGCTCGCGCCAGCGTGCCGAAGATGGCGATGTAAAGGAGGTTCAGGCCGACGAGCAGCACCGCGTAGAACAACCGGAAGTCGCGCTTCACCGCGCGCGCTAGCGGCCGGTACGGGACCGACACCTCGAGTGCCCCGATCGGATCGCCATCGGTCGCTTTGATCGGCGTGACGACCTTCAGCTGCTCCTCGTCCTCGCCCTGGGGTGTCGTCGTGAACGATCCGGTCTCGCCCCGCAACGCTTCTCGGAACGGCTGCGGTTGGAACGAGGTGTGCCCGATGAGCTCCCGGTTGCTGCTGTAGACGATCTGCAGATCCGAGTCCCAGATGCTGAAGGTCGATCCCTTCGGCCCGAGGACGGTGCCTTCGAGAGCTTGCTTGAGCTCGCTCCAACGCTCAGCGTTCGCGACGAGTTCGTGTTCTTTGACGTCGAGGAGGGGGCCGACGCGCGCGACGATCTCGGCGTCGGCCTCGGCCGTCTCGAGCGTGCGCTCGTAGACGAAATCGTTCAGGAGATAAGACAGAGCCATCCCGAAGATGAGGATGGGGATCGCGCTGACGACTGCGAACTTCCCGAGGGTCGTCGTCCGTTCGGACAACCGTTCCCAAAGCTCGTGCATCGCCCCCTCTTCCCTTCCAGGATGAAGTGCCCCGAGTCGTGCGAATGCTCGCTCTGATAGAGGTCGGCACCCCCCGAGGCGCTCTTGAGGGAGTGTTCCGGGACATTCCGGGCGCATCCGTACGCGCGCCCGCCCGTTTCGCGACCCCGACGGTCGGGTATCCGGGAAGGTGTGAGCGACCAGAGTTTCGAGAAGTCAGAGGTCGACGAGTCGGTCCTGCTGGCGATCCTCCGCGACGCCCAAGACGCCCTCGACGCTGCGGACGTGCCGTTCGTGTTGATCGGCGGCATCCCGTCGGCCGTCTACGGCCGCCCGCGCGCGACCCAGGACCTCGACATCCTCGTTAGGTCCGAGGACAAGGACCGGGCCCTCGAGGGCCTCGAGGTGGCCGGGTTCGAAACGAGGAAGACCGATCCGAAGTGGCTCTACAAAGCCTCGAAGAAGGACGTGCTCGTCGACGTCATCTTCCGCGCCGAAGGGAACTTCTATCTCGATGACGAGATGATCGATCACGGTGTGGACGCGACCTTCAAGGGGGAGGCGGCACGCCTCGTCGCGCCGGAGGATCTCTTGATCATGAAAGCCGTCGCGACAGAAGAGGAGATCGCGCACTACTGGTTCGACGGGCTCGCCGTTCTCGTCGAGGCAGATCTCGACTGGGACTATCTCGTCACGCGCGCCGCACACGGCGCCAAGCGCGTCCTGAGCCTGCTCCTCTTCGCGCAGTCCCAGGACCTGCTCGTTCCGGACGAACCGATAGCGAAGCTCTGGAAGCAAGTGTTCTGACGATGGGCGTGCGGATCGCAGCGGTTGGCGACATCCACTTGGGGATCGATTCCGTAGGAGCGTTCCGGCCCCATCTCGAACACATCGCCGACGAGGCCGACCTGCTGCTCTTTGCCGGCGACTACACGATGTGGGGGGCCGCCGCGGAGGCGAGTGTCTTCGCCGGCGAGATCCGCGACGTCCCCGTGCCGATGATCGGGGTCCTCGGGAACCACGATTTCCACTCCGACGAAGAGCCGCTGATAGTCGAGGTGCTGCAGAAGGCAGGGATGACCGTCCTCGAGTGCCAGACCACGGCGGTGGGTCTCGAAGATGCCACCGTCGGGATCGCGGGGGCCAAGGGATTCGGCGGTGGCTTCCTGGGTGCCGGCGCGGCCAACTTCGGAGAGCCCGAGATGAAAGCCTTCGTCCGCCACACGAAGGACATCGCGGAACGCTTCGAGGCCGCGCTCGGCTCGCTCGAGAGCGACATCAAGATCGCCCTGCTCCATTACTCGCCCGTCGAGGGCACGCTCGAAGGGGAACGCCGCGAGATCTTCGCCTTCCTCGGGAGCTACCTGCTGGCCCAGGCGATCGACCATGTCGGTGCCGACCTCGTGATCCACGGCCATGCCCATGTGGGGACGTTCCGCAGCGAGACCCCGGGCGGGATCCCCGTCTATAACGTCGCCCAACCCTTGATCGGCTCGGCCTTCCACGTCTTCGAGCTGCCCCAGCCCGCTCGGGTTCACTAGGCACTCCAGCGCGCTCCGCGCTTCAGGCCCCGTCTCTTGGTGCCGTTAAGAGAGATAAGGGTCATCTAAAGCAGTTTGGAGGGATCTGGTGGCCGCACCACCACTAACGTCCGTCGTGGTGGCGGACGATTCGGAAGACCTGCGCTACCTGTACCGCATGCAGCTCACGACGGCAGGCGGGTTCGAGGTCGTGGGGGAGGCCGCCGATGGTCCCACGGCGCTCGCCATATGCATCGACAAGCAACCCGACGTCCTGATCCTCGATCTCCACATGCCCCCGGACGGCGTCTCCTCGTACATCCCGAAGATCCGCAAGGCGTCGCCGAAAACGCGCGTGATCGTCGTCTCGGGATCGCTGGACGTCGCCGTCCACAGCGATGTCCTCTCGCTGGGCGCCCATCAGTTCGTGGACAAGCAGGACGTCGCGGGGATGCTGGGGCTGATCGTCCAGCGCTCGATGCAGGACGCTTAACGCGACGAGCCCCGTCAGGCGGGCTGGACGAGCTGCCTCGCTACCGTCACGATCTCACCGAGGCGATTCTTCGTGAGGAAGCCGTCGGCCCACTAGGGCTTGTGGTCCAGGATCGCGGAGAACGCCAGGATCCGTATCTCGGGGATCACGGCTCTCAGGATGCGAGCGGTGCCCTCTCCGTCCCGGATCGGCATCATGTAGTCGAGCACGATGATCTCCGGCTTGTGCGCGAGCGCGAGGGTCGTCGCCTCTAATCCGTTGGCGGCTTCGGCGACCACCTGGAACCCGTCGAGTTCGAAAACGAGGCGCATCGCGTACGTCCTCGTTGTCGTCGACGATCATTACCCTCGATGTGCTTGTCACGGCTCGAGAGATCCCCTCCGTCGGTTGGCTGTGGCTCTCTTTTGAACCGTGGGTCAAGTGTGCCCCGCGCGTCAGCCCGCGGCCATGGGACTTTGTGACTAATCGATGCTCTTCCGGCACTAGTTCCCGAACCCGCAAAGCGCTCGTTCACCCAACCGGACGTAGGCGGGTTAGTACAGGCGACACTGGTGTCTACGTATGCGAGGACGCGATACTCGACTTTCGGGTTCAGAAGCGTCAGCCCTCTCAACCCGGGACCACGAACCATGGTGGAGGGGAGGCCGCGATGGGGGCATCGGTAGCGACGGTCCTGATAGTCGATGACAACCAGGACGTCCGGGACTACCTGCGGCTGCTCTTCCACATCGATGGTTTCGCCGTCATCGGGGAGGCTGCGGACGGTATCGAAGCCGCGATCATCGCGAGCGAGCTCGGCCCCGATCTCGTGATCATGGATCACCTCATGCCGCGTCGGAGCGGCGATAAGACCGCCGCAGTGATCAGGGCGACCGTGCCCCAAGCGCACATCCTGGCTTATTCGGCGGTACTTGACCGCAAACCGGAATGGGCAGACGGGTTCGTGTCTAAAGGGCAGATCGCCGAGCTGTTGCCCGCGGCGCGCAAGCTCCTCGCGGTAACGCACTGAGACGCGCGTCTCAGGCGAGGTACACGACTCTCCAACCGTCTCGCAGCAGCTCCGGGAAGTCGGTGTAGTGGAACTTGACCGAGGAGTCCGCATCGAAGTCCTCTCCCGGGGGCCACGTCTGGTGAACGTGCACGATCGGTTCGACCTCGGCGTCCGACGACGCGACCAAGAAACACATCGCCATGCCGGGGCGATCCTTATGTCTCCTATCGACACGCAGATAGGGGAACACCGGCCATAGCTGAGGATTCTTGAGCACGTGCAGGTCGCGCTCGGGTCCGGTGGCGGCACTCACTCGGGTTACTCCGATCCAAAGACGGTTATCGACGGGCGAGAGTAATTCAGATGGGTCACGGGGTCGGTCCTTGGGTTTGTTCGCACCCGCCGGGGACGAGCTTGTCGATACCGATCGCGCCGACGAGGGACGCCTCGAAGGTGTCGAACGCGTTCTGCCCGGTCAGGGTCACGTTGTAGAAGCCCGGGAAGTCGTCCACCGTTCGGTCCTCGATGATCTCGGGTTGGCCGCGGTACAACCGCTTGAACTCGCGGAACGCCTCGGCGGGGGAGTGGAAGGCGGTGGATTCCACTTCGGGACGATCGTTGAGCACTAGCCCGACTCGTCGCTGCCTCGCCTCGCTGACGCCGGCATCGAGGTACACGACGACCGCAGGTTTGCATCCGGGAGCCGTCGCCCGCGCCGTCGGCTCCTCTCCTCCCGCGCAGGCGATCAGGGCGACGGCGGCCACGGCGGATGCCGCGAGTCGTCGGGTCATCATGCGAGCGTATCGGTGGCCTCGAGATGCGAGAGCGTCCTACTCTTGCCCGCATGTTGCGCAACATCGAGTTCGCCGAGCTGCTGGCGCGCGAGGTCGGCGAACATGAAGGGAACAAGCAGAAGGCGTGTCGCCGCGCGTCGCGGGCGGCCCTCGGGTGGCCCGACGAGCTGGCCGACTTCGTCGCCCGCGAGGGGAAACTCACGGACCTGCCGGCGGTGGGCCCGTGGGTCGGGCGGCTGATCTCGACGTGGCTCGAGGAGGAACCGGAGGTCGAGCTCGGCGACGACGCGCTGCGCCGCGACTTCCTCACGCTCGCCGAGGCGAAGGCCGAGATCGCCACCGATCCGTCGTGGCGCGACGCGTTGCAAGGCGATCTGCAGATGCACACCGTCTCTAGCGACGGCTCGCTCCCGGTGCAGGCGATGGCGATGCATTGCGTTGAACTCGACTATTCCTACATAGCGGTCACGGATCACTCCAAAGGTCTGCGCATCGCAGGCGGGATGGACGAGGCAGAGCTCGCCCGGCAGGGGCGAGAGATCGACGAGGTCAACCGTGTCTTCGAGTCATCGGGACACGACTTCCGCGTCCTTCGTTCCATCGAGATGAACATCTCGCCGAACGGGGAGGGCGACATGGAACCGGATGCGTTAGGCGAGCTCGATCTCGTCCTCGGCTCGTTCCATTCGCAGCTCCGCAAGAAGGAGGACCAGACCGACCGCTACCTGGCCGCGATCCGCAACCCGCACGTCCACGTGCTCGGGCACCCGAGGGGGCGCCAATGGAACTTCCGGCTCGGTTTGTGGTGCGACTGGGAGCGCCTCTTCGCGGAGGCCGCCGCGCTCGACAAGGCGGTCGAGATCGATTCGCATCCGAACCGCCAAGACCTCAACGTCGAGCTGCTCGAGCTGACGCGGGAGGCCGGGGTCCGCATCTCGATCGGCACCGACGCTCACTACCAGCCTGAGCTCCTCTTCATCGACATCGGCGTTGCCGCGGCGATGCGGGCCGGCATCCCCAAGGACCGCATCATCAACTTCCTCCCGGTCGAGGAGCTGCTTGAATGGACGGGGGAGCTGAAGGCCCGGGTCTAAGCCCCGCAGGGGAGCGGTTCGTCTAAGCGGTCTCGTCGCTCTTCCGGGAGCCGAGAAGCTTCCACGTAGTCGGCAACAGACCCGCGGCGAGGAGGAGCTTGATGAGGTCGCCGATGAGGAACGGGTAGAGACCCAGCTCCATCGCCTTGGTCGCCGAGACATCGAGGGCGTTCGCGAGCCACGTCACGCCTATCGCAAAGATCACGATCTCTCCGATGAGCATGGCGCCCAACGAACTCCCGATCGAGCGATCCCATCCGCGCTGGCACAGGAATCCGACGATCACCGCGGCGAAGAAGAAGGCGATCAAGTACCCGCCGGTGGGGGACAACGCCTCGAGGAGTTCGATCCCCGTCCTGCCCTCGGCGAACGCCCGCGGGACCCCGGCGGCTCCCATCGCGAGGTAGAGGAACAGGGACGCGCCTCCTCGTACTGCCCCCAGCGCGCCCCCAACGAGCAACACGGCGAGAGTCTGGCCCGTGATGGGTACCGGAGAGAAGGGCTCGAGCGGGATCGCCACCTGCGTCATCGCGTAGACGAAGAGCGTCCCGGCGAGGACGATCACGACGTCGGATGCGAACGCCGATACGCCGGTGGCGCGATTGCCGATGGAATGAGCCAGTGCGGTCACGTGTCCCTCCCAGGGTCGAAAGATGTTCATCGATCATTTCCCCGCTACTGCCCGCGAGCGGGGGCCCGGCAGGCCGAAGGTTATCCTGCGGGCGTTCCCCGGGTGATCATCTAGGGGCATCCGGCGGCGTGGCCGAGTGGTTTAGGCAAGGGCCTGCAAAGCCCTGTACAGCGGTTCGATTCCGCTCGCCGCCTCTGGGGTCGCTCGCTGCGCTCGCTCCCCGAGTAGTGGTCGCTGCGCTCGCGTGATGCTCGGGCTGCCGCTACGCGTCAGGCGCCGCCTCGGAAGCAATGTTCGGGTCAACCCGGGCGTCATGGGGATATGGCTCGTTTGACGGCAGCCTTCGCGGTCGCGCTCCTGTGGCTGGGCCTCATGGTGCCCGCAGCTCTCGGCGTCCCTATCTATCACTGCCTCGGCCGAATTGCCACGATCGTCGGCACGGACGGCAACGACCGACTTAAGGGCACTCCCGGCGACGACGTGATCGTCGGCCTCGACGGCATCGATCACATCCGAGGGCGGGCCGGCCGCGACCGCATCTGTGGGGGGAGTGGGCGAGAGAAGAGTTACTACGGGATAGAGGGCGACGTTCTGCGGGGCGGGGAGGGTAGAGACCTGATCCGTGGGGGACCGGGTCCGGACTCGATAACGGGCGACGGCGGTAACGACGTCATGTGGGGCAACGCCGGACGCGACGACAGCACGGGTGGCGCCGGTGGCGACGTGGTGCGAGGAGGGCGCGGCCACGACTCGCTGAGCGAATGGGGCGGACGCGACCACTTGTTTGGGGGACCGGGACGCGACCGCTTGTTCGGGGGACCCGGCAACGATCGCGTGCGGGGCGGCGCAGGCGTCGACACGATCGGCTCGAGCGGAGGCGACGATCTCTTCGTCGGCGGCCCCGGAGCGGACTGGGTCGATTACTGCACGATCGTTTACACCCACGGAGGCGTGGGTGCTTGCGGTGATGATGCTGTTCTCGTTGACCTTCGTGTCGGCGTCGCGTCTCCGCTGCGTCTGGGCGCCGGCGCGATGAGCATCCCCTCAGGGCCCGGTGAGGACCGACTGCGCGCGATCGAGAACGTCTACGGAAGCTACGGATCGGATCTCATCTTCGGTACGAGCCAGCGCAACGTGATTATCGGAGACTCTGGATACGACGAGGTCCGTGGTCGTGGAGGTGACGACGTCCTTCTAGGCACGGCGACGAGTCGAATGCGGGGCAGACACTCCCTCTTCGTCGGTGGAGCGGGGGACGACGAGCTCGGGTTCGGCCCGACGATGATCAGAGGCGGACCCGGTTTCGACACTCTCGTGAGTGAGTTCGGTCGCCGCGAGAACAGGCACGCCCTCAACCATTACGCGATCACGGCCGATCTCCGGCGAGGCGTTGCGACCATCGGACGTGTCACGAGTCATCTGGAGTCGATCGAGGGCGCCTACGGGAGCCTGCGCGCCGATGTCCTCATAGGTGACGAGGGCAAGAACGTGTTGATCGGTGGTCCGCGGGACGATCACCTCGATGGTGGCCTGGGTCGCGACCGGCTGCTCGGCGACCGTGGAAGCGACACCTGTCTCCGCGGCCCCGTCCTGCTTCACTGCGAACGGGAGCCCTGGCCGAACCCGACAGCTTTCTTCGAGCCGTGGTCGACCCGTCTCTTATGGCGGATGGATGCCGAGCAGTCCGGGTGGCCGTTGCAGAACCGGCTCTCGGCCCCCTACTCGCTCTGATGTCGCTCCGTTATCGGAATCCGCAAACGTAGGTACAACGGACCGGCCGACCCGACTAAACTCTGTGCTCCCGGGGCGTTAGCTCAGCGGGAGAGCGCTTGCTCGACA
>JBOGWY010000090.1:0-10535 GCA_050694015.1 Actinomycetota bacterium
CCGGCGGGGGGGCCGGGCATGCGAGAGATGCTGCACGTCACGGCGGCCCTCGTCGGCGAGGGCCTCGGAGATTCGATCGGGTTGATCACCGATGGACGATTCAGCGGAGCGACGCACGGCCTCATGGTGGGTCACATCGCGCCGGAGGCGAGCCGCGGCGGTCCGATCGCGATCGTCCAGGACGGCGATGAGATAACGATCGACATCGACGGACGTGAGCTCCGGCTCGGCCTCGACGACGACACGATCGCCAAGCGCCTGGCCGACCTGGTCCTCCCCCCGCCGCGCTACACGACGGGAGTCTTCGCCAAATACGCGGCCAGCGTGACGAGCGCCAGCGAAGGAGCCACCACCACCGTTTTGTGAGCACATACCCGCGTTTTCAGGCGGGCGTTTGCAGAAGAAATGGGCGGCGACCCGCTATTCCGAGCCTTTCGCCTCCGGGACGACTGCGCGATACGAAACGGGAACAGACAACCGAAGACGACGACCGCAACCAGGATCGATAGCACCACATGGCGTAACAAACCCCCCCGGTGGAATGCGGTTCCTGGCTCCATCTCCACCTTTTCTTCTGCAGCTGCACGCCTGAAAACGCGGGTATGTGCTCACAAAAGGGGTTACCAGGCGCCTCCGCCCCCGCCGCCCCCGCCTCCTCCGCCACCACCGGAGAAGCCACCGCCTCCTCCGCTGCTGGACGGCGGCGAGACGGTCTGCATCGCGTGCGAGAAATCGGCGATCGCGAACGCGCTGTTGCCGTAGCCGAGGGGGCCACGCGACGAGATGAAGTAGATGTTGCTCGACTCGACTAGTTCGGGCGGAGCCTTGAGCTGCGCCGCTTCCAGGACCCGAGCCGCGACGCCGAACGCGATCCCGTAGACGAGGAACCGCTCCCAGATCTCGATCGAGCCGGGCACGGCCTCCTTCATGCCCGCGAAGTCGGTGAGGAAGCGCCTGAAGCCACCCCACCGGGCCGCGTTCTCGGCCGCTTCGCGCGTCCGTCGTTCCCACCCTCGCTTGGCGATCAGGAAGCCGAGCAGTCCGAGGAAGTTGAGCCCGAAGATGAAGATCAGCGATCCGTAGAGGGCGATCTGCCACAGGTGCCAACGGGTGTCGCCCCACACCATCACGGGGATGATGGCGACAGCGAGAGTGAGCATCAGGAATATGAACACCGCCCAGCCGGCACGGCGACGACCTGTCTTCACCCACCAGTTCTTGTCCTTCGTGACGTCGTTGACTCCCGACACGAATGCGCGGAACCGTTCGGAGTAATAGGTCGGATCACCCTTCAGCTTGTCCTTCATCTCGCCGAGCAGCAGCTGGTCGTCCCCCTCGACGGCCTTCACGATCGTCGTGTAGACCTCGCGTTCGAAGTCATGGAGATCGTCGAGCGGTTTGTCCCGCGGCTTCACCGCGAGGTCCGAGACGACGTCTTCCTTGAGCCCACCCCACGTTTTCTTCACCGTCTCTATGGGGATCGCTTCGATGTAGTCGCGCCGGATCAGGTCGAAGAGCGTCGCCGTGAACGTGTCTCCGGTCGCGCGCGTGTAGCCGGGAGCAAGTAACGCCCCGACCAGCGCGGGACGCTCGTCCGCGGGCGGCTCGAAGACGTAGTCGCCCACGGCGGGCACCTGCAGCTCCCGTCCGTAGCGCCACCAGATGAACGCGCCGATCCCGAACGCCGGCAGGACCGCCAGCAGGAGAGCCACCAGCAGCAGCCACCAGAAGTTGTCGCGCACGAACTGGTCGCGACGTCGATCCTCTTGTATGCGTGCCGCGATGTCGGCCTCCTCTTGCAGGATCCGTTCGAGCCCGTTGCCCTCCTTCACCTCGGCCCCCGCGGTGGACGTCAGCAGGTGGCGAGGGAACACCACGCGCATCTCGACGAACGTCCCCGGTGGGATCTCGAACGCGATCAGCCCCGCGCCGCTGCCGTCGTCGAGCAGATGCGTCGATCCGCGCACCTCGGAGTGCCCGAAGACCTTGACCTCCTCCGGGGCACGACCCGGCAGTTTGACGGTCGCGGTCAGATGGTTGAGGCCGACCTGCCACTCGTCGCCCCACACCTGGAGGTTCAGGTCGGCGACGTCATCCCACGCTTCGACCAGTCCCGTGAACGTGTAACGGATCGTGAACGTGCGCAACTCGTTGAACGCCGAGTAGTGCCACACGACGCGCGTCGCGTCGTCGATCTCCTCGGTTCCGTACGTACCGGGGACGTCAGAGCTGCCCAGCTCGGTGTTGCCGCCGGGCACGTACACCTGATCACCTTCGGAGACGGTGACTCCGGTGATCTCCTCCCCGGGCCGCGTGGGGATGTCGCGGTAGGCGCCGGAGAACGAACCGCTGAACTGGAACGAGATCTGCTCGGTGATGTCGACTGAGCCGTCGCGCTTGACCTGCACTTGGATGTCCCCGCGCGTGAGTGTGAACGATTTCTCCTGCGCCGCCGCGGGGGCCGCGGACAACACGAAGATCAGGGCGACGGCAGTGCACAAGAACCGTTTCATCATCAGCTCGGCTCCGGCGATCGCTCGGTTATGGAGTGACGCGTTCCGTCTCCAGCGCGTGGACGCGTTCGGGATCGAGGCCCGGCAGGCCGTCGAGGCTCTCGAGGTTCTGCTCTTCCTGGTACTTGAGGACGCCCGCGGGGCCGTGCTGCGTGAGGCGCTTGTCGACCCATAACTCGCCGTGCTCCCGTACCCCCTCGAAGCTCATCAACGGCACGGAATACCCACACGACGACGCGATGCGATGGACGTCTATCTCGATGATCGAGCGCAGTCCTTCCTCGCGCAATGTGCTTCCGGTGAAATGGGGGAGCAACGCGTCGAACGAGGCCCCGCCGCGCTGATGGACCCGGCCTTCCCCATGCAACCGCATGATCTTCGGACGTCCCTCGAACGCGCAGAACATCACGACGATGCGCCCGTTCTCACGCAGGTGCGCGATCGTCTCGACACCGCTGCCGGTGATGTCGAGGTACGCGACGCGCCGCGGCCCGAGCACCGCGAACGAGCCCTGGTTGCCCTTCGGGGAAACGTTGACCATGCCGTCACCCGACAGTGGTCCGGTGGCCACGAAGTAGACGTGCTGCTCGGTCATCCACCGGGCCGTCGCCTCGTCGATCTCGTCGTAAGTCTTTCCCATACCCCCACCCTATCCAGCGCCGAGCAACCCTCGATAGGATGACCGTAACGAGTCCAGCAGAGGGCTCCGGCGGGAGGGGTGATGGCCGCGGAAGGCCACCAGGACTACCCGCACGAACTGGTGGAGAGCATCGAGATGCTCTCGCGTCTGGTCCTGACCGAAGAGGACATCTCCAGCACGATGCAGCGCATAGCCGAGCTGACCGTGCATGCGGTCGAGGGTGCCGAGGAGGGCAGCGTGTCGCTGGCGCGGGGCGACGAAATAGTCACGCTCGGCGCGACCGCCGATGTCTGCCGGCAGATCGACGAGTTGCAATACGAGACTGGTCAAGGTCCGTGCCTCTCGTCGATCAAAGAACATGAAACGTTCCGGATCCCGGATATGGAGACCGACCACACGTGGCCGGAGTTCTCGAAACGTGCCGCCGCCGAAACCGACATCAAGAGCATGCTGTCGTTCGTCCTTGACTTACGCGAAGGAACCCTCGGCGCGGTCAACCTGATGTCGACCGACAAGGACTCATTCGACGACGACGACGTTGCCACAGGCGCGATCTTCGCGGCGCAGGCAGCGATCGCTCTCGCGAACGCCGTCCAACACGACACGGATCTCAAGCACATCGAGCAATTCGAAGCCGGTCTGCAGACGCGTCAACTGATCGGGCAAGCCGTGGGGTTGGTCATGGCGGCCCATCGGGTGAACGCCGACGACGCCTTCGACATCCTCGTCCGGGTTTCGCAGACCTCGAACGTGAAGGTGCGGGAGATCGCCCAGCGCGTGGTCGACAACCCACCCGAGGGGTGAGGATGACGGAGCTCCGCCGACAGAACGGGACATTTCGTCCAAGTAACTAGCCAAACCCGTCGCAGTCGGGCGAGGATGCCCCGATGAAAACGAAACGCATCATCGCGATCGCTTCGCTCGTGCTCGGTCTGTCGGCCCTGGCGGCCCCCGCCACGGCCGCTCCCAACTCCGATCCGTTCCCCAAGACGCTGTGGATGGACGGCAACGGGAACGCCTGCGGCGGTCTGTTCGGCGCCGGTGGACAGGGAGCCGTCATCTACGCGGCGGAGTGCACGCCCCAGTCGTAGCCTTTCACTGCACCTCGGTCTCGCACGCCACGAAACTGTCGGTGCCCGGCCCGCCGAGGCAGACGTCGCTCCCGGGTCCCCCGTCGATCGAGTCGTCGCCGCCCGCCCCTTGGATGCAGTCGTCCCCGCCCAGTGCCGAGATCGCGTCGGGGACCCCGCTCCCCGTGATGAGGTCGTTGGACCCGGTTCCCGTGATCACACCGATGCCTTGCACGCGGTTGGTCACTACGATCGAGTTGCACGCCGCCGGTTTGAGATCGTTCGCGTCGATCGTCTGACTCGTTTCGCCGGCACGCGACGACGTAACGACGTTGGCGGCGGTGAGGGCCGTAACGGCGGAGCCCAGTAACAACGTCACCAAGGCCGCGGTCGCGACCCCCACGATCACCCGCGGCGTCACCGTGATTGTTGCGAGCGCCGGCGAGCGAGATCGTCGGCCCTCGGACTCCTGAAGGTCCCCTCGGCGCGGACGATCGGCAGCTCCGTCACATTGGAGGCGTCCGGCATCGCCGGTTGGTACCAGTAGACGACCCCGTCTTCCTCGACCGAGTAGGTATGCACGTTCTCGCTCTGGTCGTGAAGGATGAAGCGTTCGTAGCCTTGGGCCAGCCGCACGAGTTCGCCCATGTCTTTCACCTGCACGGCTTTCCGCTCGGACGTCGCGCTCGCCGACGCGATATCGAGGATCAGGCTGCCGTAGCGCCGCGTGATCGCCGCCGGTTCGTCGACGTCGCGTCTACCGATCAGGCCGGCGAGGGCAATGAGTAGAGCGATGCCGGCTCCGATCGCGGCCACGATCCGCAGCGTCGAGACCGGGACGGCCAGTGGTCCGATCGACAGTTCGTTCCGAACGGTCGTGGGGACGGCCACGGTTCCACGCGCGCGGGGCGCCAGAGGGTCCGCGGCGGAAGCCGAGCCGAGGGGGCCGGGTTCCGGCGCGGCGAGTCTCATCCTCAGCGGATCCAACTCGAACCGAAGCGTCGGAGCGAATACCCGACCGAAGCTGCGCCCGCGGATCGCGCCGTCGATCCGAAGCTGCGGGATCACCGTGAGCCGGAACGCTTGCTGTTGCACTTGGGTGAGCGCACCGAAACGACCCATCAGGGATCGCACCTTGCGCAGGTCGAGCGTGCCCGCCAATCGGACGCGGTCGCCGTCGAGATCTCTGGTCGTCGCGATGACGAAGTTGTGTTTCCAGCCGCTCGGTTCCCAGAGCTCGACCATGAGCTCACCTTCCCCATCGACGACGTGAGGTTCGGACGAGGAGAACATGTAGTCGAATCGCACCTCGACCTCGTCGACGAGCTTGAGGAACAAGGGCCGGCCGGTCGTGACGGTCCCAGACGGATAAACGGCGCTCTTGTCGGTGGTCGCGGAGTACGAGAACGTTCCGGCGTTTTCGTACGCGCTCGTACGCGTCGTCGTGACGCGGATCGGCCGCGTGTATGCGAAGGCTCCGAGTGCCAGCGAGATGATCATGGTTACCGCAGCGATCGCCGAAGCCCCCCGGAGGCGGCGGCGGGCGGGCTCGGTCTGATGCCCCGCTCGTCCCGGCGTGCGATGACGACCTCTCCGTCGTCGGCTCCGAGCGAATCCACCGAGGAGCACCACGGCAAGCACCGCGACGATGAGGGCCGCGTTGCCCGGTTTGCCTACCCAAGTCAGGGCCCGTCCCGCGCGTGGGATCACCAGCCACGCGGCCCCCAGGATCTGATCCGGGGCCGGGTGGTCTTGATCGATGAAGTCGTTGTTGTCGCCCTTGAAGACGAAACCGTCGGCATCCTCCGCGACGATCCGGTGGAGCACGACGCGATCCAGGCTGTCGCTGTGGTAGCCGGCTATGTCTCCGACCTCGTAACCGGCAGACTCGCGCACCACGACTAGGTCCCCTGCATGGATGCCGGGTTGCATGCTGCTTCCGGTGGTCACGACATACGACACCCGACCTCCGAGCGGTTCCGGCGCGAAGAAGAGCCACCCGACCAGCGCGGTGGCAACGAGGGTTATGGAACCGAGGATCTTGAGGATTCTTCTCATGGTCGTCGACGTCGCCCCATCGGGGACGCCCACGGAGTCACACTGTGGGCGTCCCCCGACGGGATCGAACGCTGCTATTGGGTTGCGACCACTCGCAGGTTGTCGAGACTGACGATCGTCGTCCCCGCCGTCGCCGGACAGGACCAGTGGTTGCCGACCGTGTTCGTGCAACTGTCGTACAGCAGCTGGCCCGTGACGGGCTTCGCGTTCACAACGCTGGCGGTGGCGTCGAGATCGAACTCGTAGCTCGCGAGGAGCGTCGGGTCGAGCGCCGACGGGTTGTACTGCACGTTGGTGACGGTGAAGCCGGTGATGGCCGCGCTCCCGTCACCGGCTCTGGTCGCCGGCACCGTGTTGCTCGCGGTGAAAGCGTAGGTCCCGGCCGAGAGCAGGCCGGCGGCTAATAGCGTTGCGGCGATCCGCGCCGCTCCGCGTTTGGATCGTGGACGCAAAGGCGTCTCCTTTCAGTTCGGCAGCCCGGCTACCCATCAAGGGCCCGTGGCTTTGCGTCCCCGCCTTGCGGCGGGTTTGCCCTTTCGACAGCAACGCAAGCATCGACACTGGTAGGAATTGGCTGAATAGTCCTGGCGGGTGGTTCGACCTAGCCCGCGAAGAGCAATGCTTGGCCTGTTTAGGGGGCCGAGCGGCCGAGGTGGAAGTCGCCGCAATGCTCGCAGCGGTACGGCGTGCCGTGGTCCTCGCGCGTCTGATCTCTGATCGCCCGGGCCGCGGCCTTGGCTTCGAAGTAGGTCGCGTAGCGTTGCTTGTTGGTCTTGCCACAGTAGGAGCGCGCCATACGACGCGGGAGTCGACCCATCCCGACATCATCCCCGCGGACCGCGTCGCAGGAGAGCCAGGCGCAGCGTCAAAATATGGACGTATGGCTATCTCGGCGCGCGCTCTTATCGTCATAGCGGTCCTAGCCGCGGCGCTTGCACCGGTTCCCGCACAGGCGTCCTCGGCTCCGGATAAGGGCGCCGCGTTCCAACCACGTCCGGTGTCGAAACCGCTCTACGGCACGAAGGCCCCCAGCGAGGATCCCGAGACGCAGCAGCATTACGTCGAGGGGCACGACGGCACGGACCTCTACGTCGAGACGTGGTTGCCGGCGCCGAAGGACGGCAACAGGCCCCCGGCGAAGATCCCGACCATCCTCGTGATGACTCCGTACGTCAGCCAGGGTGTCGAGGAATACCCCCCGGCGACGGATCCTCCCTTGCCCGGCCTCGTCGAGTACTTCACCGCGCGCGGTTACGCGGTCGCGCAGCATCACGTGCGCGGCACGGGTGAGTCCGGCGGTTGTCTCGAGCAGACCGCCGAGAACCAGATCAAAGACGGTGCCTACGTCGTCGAGTATCTCGGCAAGGACGCGCCGTGGACCAACGGTCGCGTCGGCATGTACGGCGCGAGTTACGACGCCGAGACGCAGATCTCGACCGCCGCGTTCGGCAACCCCGACAAGATCAAGTACCTGAAGGCGATCATCCCGACCGCGTCGGTCGGCTCGCAGTACGACTGGAACTTCATGGACGGCGTCCCGTGGGCGGGACAACCGCTGATCGGTAATACGTCGTATCTCGCCGGCGTGAGCATCATCCCGGGGCAGCAGCCCGCTCCACAGCACTACCCCGAGAAGCTGACTTGCCAGGGCGACGTGATGCTGAGTTCCGCCGATCAGAACGGCGATTTCACCGAGTACTGGCAGGAGCGCGAGTACCGTCCCGGCGCACCGGACGTGAAGGCCGCGACGTTGATGGTGCACGGGCTGCGCGACTTCAATGTGCAGCCGATCACGCTCGCCGGGTTCTTCGATCACCTCCCCGACACCACGCCGCACAAGGGTCTGTTCGGAGTGTGGAACCACGCGTTCCCGGCACGGCACAACTCCGTCGAGCCGGAGTGGGCCCGCGGCGACTGGTACGACATGGTCGCGGCCTGGTTCGACCGGTACCTCAAGGGCAACGACACCGGCGTCGAACAATGGCCCGACGTCCAAGTCCAGTCGAGCACCGGGCAATGGTGGGCGGCCGAGGAGTTCCCGACGTTGCGTGGCAGGGTGGGCCAGCTCGCGCTCGGCCCCGCCGGCAGTCTCGGTAAGACGCGTCCGAAGGGGCAGACGGCGTTCCGCGAGCAGATCCTGATCGGCGAGCCCGCGGCGGGTGAGGCTGCCGTCTTCGAAACCCCGAAGCTGACGCGTCCGTTGCACATCACGGGACAGCCCGTCGCAGACCTTTGGATCATGACCGAGTTCGACGACGCGCACGTCGCGGTCGAGCTCGAGGTACTCGGCCCCGACGGCGAGCCGTTACAGCACCTGGGCGACTCCGGCGAGGCCGTCGCGACCTACGGTGTCCGCTCCGCGCAGCACCGTCAGAGGATGTTCCGTGGCTGGTTCGCGCAGCGCGAGGGTGTATCGACTCCCGAACGCGAGCCGTTCCCGCTCCAGGTGCGTTTCCTTCCGACCGACCTCGAGGTGCCTAAGGGCGGTCGCCTACGACTGACCGTGTCGGGCTCGGTCGCGTACAGCAAGGGCGAGTCCCTGCCCTCGGGCCGCGGGGGTGAGGTGACCGTCCTGCACAACTGTGAGCGCCCGAGCGTGCTCCGCTTCCTGATGCCGAAGCCCAACGCCCGGCTACTCAACGTCCGCGAGCGCGACGAAGCCGGCGAGCGTCTGACGAGCCGGCCCACCCAACAGATGGGTCGTCGAACCGGCGGAGGCCTCGCGACCGAACGCGTCTGCGGCCAGGCCCCCAAGCGCATCGACTTCCTCCGCCCGGTAGGCCTCTAACTGTTTTGTGAGCACATAGCCGCGTTTTCACGCCTGCAGTTGCAGAAGAAAACGCCCGATGGCTCGTCGGCTGAGGCCGCGAAGGGGGTTGACCTCCGGCCCCGCGAGAAGGAAGCCGACCAATGAGGCCGAAGTCGTCTCGGAGCGGCAAGCTTAGGGAGCGGGCGATGCGAGACATGTGGGCGGCGGCGCCCGGCGCGGACCGGGCGACGATCAGGGCGCAACGGCGATCGAAGTTCAAGGCCGGGCTGGCCGCGACCCTCGTGATGACGCTCGGCATCGGTGGCCTCGTGTACGCATCGATGCGGACCTCGACCGCAGTGTCTACGGAAGACGCGCTCGCGGAGTTCAGGGCGGACAAGTCCCGAATCGAAAAAGAACGCGCCCGTGAACGCAGCGCCGCCGTCCCGACGAAAGGCAAGGACCAACGGAAGAGCCCGCGCTCGGCCCCCGCTCGCGCCGCGTCGAGCGGTAACGGTGGAGGATCCGTCGCGGCCGGCACGGACTCTCAGACCACCGCTGAAGTCGAGCGCACGGGCTCCGCGCCGGCAACGACGCGACGAGGATCGGTCCCCGCGCGGCCCGCAGACGGCGTCTATACGTGGAATATCGAAGGCTACGAGCAGGCTCCGGGCGTACGGCGCGACCTGCCGCGTCGCTCGCATCGGATCATCACTTACGAAGGTGACAACGCATGGCAGGAGCACCACATCTTCTCCGAGCAGAAGGAGCAATGGTTCGATCTGCAGATATCGCGCGCCGGCGTCGCGACGACGGCCGTTCGCAATCGCGTCGAGATGGGTCCCGTCACCGTCGACCGCACGGTCACGTACAACCCGCCGTGCTTCGTTTCACGCTTCCCCGTTAGAGTCGGTCAGACGTGGGAAGGGTCGTGGTCTGGGAAGACCAGCGGCACCTACGTCGCCAAGACCTTCGAGCGGACGACGCTGACGATCGGCGGCGAGCAGGTCGACGTGTACGGGACCGAAGTGATCATGGATCTGACCGGGGAGGTTGAGGGCCGCGTCGTGACGCGTTCGTGGGTGGCCCCCCACTACAGCCTCGTGGTCAAGCAGTATCAAGAGAGCAAGGTCCGATCGGGCCCCGGCGACTACTACAGCGAGTGGAGCGGGCAGGTCACATCACTACACCCGCAGCGCTAACCGAACACATCCGTGCTACCCGGCGTGTAAGTGCAGAAGAAAACGCCTCAGGTGAGCAGTAGCGTCGGGAGAGGCGGCCATGGCCAAGCACAAGACGCTTCAGAGTGTCGTCAATAATTTCACCCACTCGTTCACAAGCCTTATGGACTACCGGCATGACGATTACGTGATGGGTCACATACTCACTGCGGCACGCGAGACATCCCAGACCACGCTAGATGACGATCTCGTTTGACATCTCCGTCGAGCAGCCGGTTCTCAACGCCCCTCACTTGAAACAATCGCCGTTCGTCTGCACCGTCT
>JBOGWY010000091.1:0-3832 GCA_050694015.1 Actinomycetota bacterium
GAGGTGTTCTTCGTCAGCAAGGAACAGTCATTCGAGGACTTCAAGGAGATCTACGAGGATCAGCCCGAGTTCTGGCAGAACCTCCCCAAGGACGCCTTGCCCGCGTCCTTCCGCATCAAGCTTCCCGACGCGAACTACGCGCAGACCGTGGCGGCGCGCATCGAGGGCGCGCCGGGAGTGGACGAGGTTCGTGACGGCGGCGAGTTCATCCGCAGACTGCTACAGGTCAACTCTCTCTTGCGCACGATCACGTTCGTGATGTCGCTGATCCTGATGGGGGCCGCGGCCGCGCTGATCGCCAACACGATCCGGGTCGCTATCTACGCTCGCCGCGACGAGATCGGGATCATGAAGCTCGTCGGCGCGACGAACTGGTTCATCCGTATCCCGTTCATGCTCGAGGGCGTCTTCGCGGCGCTGGTCGGAGCGCTGATATCCGGAGGGATCGTCCTCGCGGCCAACGCGCTGCTCTTCTCCCGCATCGGCGACACCCTGAACTTCCTCGGCCAGGCGCTCAGCTTCTCCGGCGGCGAGATCGGCACGGTATTGCTGGTCCTGATCGGCGTCGGCTCGCTGGTGGGCCTGGTCGGCTCGACGATGGCCCTGCGCCGCTTCCTCGAAGTCTGATCCGAGCGGATCGCAGCTCCGCCCAGGGGCCGGGGCGGGATAAGCAGTTCCCGCAGCGGGCGAAAGTCTGGTCCTAAAGCGGCCGACAACAGACAATGGCGTCACGGGTCTGTGAGGCTCGTGTTGCGCATGTTGCTTCTGTTAACTAGGATCCAGCCTGAATGGGACGATTCGGACACGGGATGGCACGCAGGGCGCTCTTCGTCGCGCTCCTGTTTGCGCTTACCGCTGCGGCCCTTCCTGCCGCAGCCGATCCTCAGGACCGGCTCGACAACATCCGGCAGCGCCAACAGCAGATCGAACAGAAGCTCGGTCGCCTCGACGATCAGTCCAACGAGCTGCTGGGACGCATCGGTGTACTGGATGAGAAGCGCGCCCAGACCGAGGACACGGTCGAAGCTCTCACCGCGCGTCTCGAGAAGCTGCGCTTGCGGATCGCGACGGTCGAGTCTGAGCTCGCGAGCGCGCAGCGCCGCATCTCCTTACTCACCCGCGAGCTGCAGGACATCCTCGGCGACCTCGACGCGCGCACCGACACCTATTCGGAACGCGCAGTCGCTATCTACAAGGCGGGTCCGACCGCGTACGTGGACAGCCTGCTGACGTCGGAGGACTTCGGCGAGCTCTACGACAAGTACGAGTACTACCAGTCCGCTTCGGATGCCGACTCGGCACTCATCTCGGAGATCGAGATCCTGCGCGAGGAGACCGAAACGCGCCGTGAGCTGGTCGAGGAGGAAGAGGCGCGCATCGCGAAAGCGAAACTCGCCCTCGAACGCGACAAGGCTGAGGTGGCCGCCCTCCACGAACAGCAATCGGTCATCCTCGCCGCGCGCGAGCAGGCCGTGGGCGAGAAGGAATCGTTGCTCGCAAAGGTCGAGAGCAAGAAAAGCGCGTACGAGGCGGTACAGGAACAGCTCGAACGCGACGAGGCACAGATCACCGCGCTGCTCGCGTCGAACTCGTCGTCGGGGCCGTTCCCGAGCGGAGGCGGGCAACTCGCGTGGCCGGCGGCCGGGCCGGTTACCTCGTCGTACGGCTACCGCACGCATCCCATCTTCGGCGACACCCGCCTGCACACGGGTATCGACATCGGTGCTCCGTACGGGGCTCCGGTGGTTGCCGCCGGCGGTGGGGAGGTCGTGTACGCCGGGGTTATGAGCGGGTACGGCAACGTAATCGCCATCGACCACGGCGGCGGCCTGGCGACCACCTACAACCACCTTTCGGCGTTCTACGTCGGCAGCGGTCAGCGGATATCGCGTGGCACCCAGATCGGCGCCGTGGGCTGCACGGGTTACTGCACCGGGGCTCATCTCCATTTCGAGGTGCGCGTGAACGGGTCGCCCGTCGATCCGATGCCCTACCTGCGCTAGGGGGTATCGACCCTGCCGTTATGGCCGGGCGGGGGCACTAGAGGGCCGCACCAAATACCCTGAGGGGCATGGAACGGTGGCAGCAGACCCTCTTCGCATGCCTGACGGCGTTGATACTGGCGCTCGTCGCGTTCTCGTTCGGGTTCTGGACGGGCAGCCGGGGCGACGACATCTCGTCTTTCTCGCCGCAGTCCGGCGGTCTCGGGGGCCGGGGGAGCGAGCTGATCGACGAGGCGTTCGACCGGATCAAGTCGTCGTCGGTGAAGCCCCCCAGCGACCAGGAGCTCGCCCGCGGTGCGATCAGGGGGATGGTCAAAGCCCTGCGGAGCTCCGGGGACCCGTACGCGCTCTTCTACACGAGGACGGCGTTCGAAGACTTCTCCGAGCTGACGACGGGGCGCTTCTCGGGTATCGGGGTATGGCTCGACACCAACCGCAACCGCCTCGAGGTGTTGTCGGTGCTCCCCAACAGTCCGGCCCTCCGGGCCGGGCTCAAGCCCGGAGACATCATCGCCGCGATCGACGGCACGCGCGCAGAAGGCCTCACGTCGGAGGAAGCGGTCGCGATGATCAAGGGCCCGGAGGGGTCCGATGTCACCGTCACCGTCCTGCGGGGCAAACGCGAGCTCGAATTCACGATGACCCGTCGCTCCATCGAGTTCCCGAACCTGCGATCGAGCCTCACCGAAGACAACCTCGGCTACGTGCGGCTCGTCGGGTTCGCGAAGGGAGCCGGCGGCCAGCTCCGCGACGAGGTGAAAGATCTGCGCGAGCGCGGCGCGGAAGGGATCATCCTCGACATGCGTGACAACGGCGGCGGTCTCTTCTCGGAAGCGATCGACGTTGCAAGCGTGTTCATCGAAGACGGCGTCATCACCACCTATCAGGAGCCGTCGTCACGCGGCGTCGACTACGAGGCCGAGGGCGACGCGATCGAGGACATCCCCGTCGTGGTTCTGGTGAACGAACGGACCGCGAGCGCGTCGGAGATCGTCGCCGGCGCGCTGCGCGACTCGGGCCGCGCGATCCTGGTGGGCTCGACCACCTTCGGCAAGGGTTCGGTGCAAGAGGTGATCCCGTTGCCGGGTGCGTTCGCCTTGAAGCTCACCACCGCGAGCTATCTCACGCCGAACGGCGACAACATCAACGGCCGGGGGATCGAGCCGGACGTGGAGGTTCCAGGCGCTCGCCCGCTCGCGCAACGAACGCGCGCGGTGGAGATCCTCAAGGGCATCGTCCTGTCCAAGAGCGGCGCCCAAGGGTAGTGGCCGGACCCAAAGAGGCCGCCGGGACGAAGCTGATCGCGCAGAACCGCAAGGCCCGTCACGACTATCTGATCGAAGACACCGTCGAGGCCGGGCTACAGCTGGTCGGGACCGAGGTGAAGTCGTGTCGTGACGCGAAGGTCAACCTGGGCGACGCGTACGCGACGGTCCGCGACGGAGAAGCGTGGCTGCTGCAGTGCCACATCAATCCGTACTCGCACGGAAACCGCGCCAACCACGACCCGATGCGACCGCGCAAGCTGCTACTCCATCGCACCGAGATCGCCCAGTTGGAACAGAAGGTTTCGCAGGGCGGTCGCACGCTCGTACCGCTGCGGCTCTATTTCAAGCACGGCCTGGTGAAGGCGGAGATCGCGGTCGCTCGCGGGAAGAAGAGCTACGACAAGCGCCACGCGCTGGCCGAGCGCGATGCGAACCGCCAGATGCAGCGGGAGCTCGGCCGCCGCCGCTAGCGGATCGTGCGGCGTCCGGCCCTGCGGGCGCCACGCACTGCGCCGTTGCCTTCGCGGCTCACGACGCCGTCCGGCTCGCGGCTCAGGCGAG
>JBOGWY010000092.1:0-9679 GCA_050694015.1 Actinomycetota bacterium
GTGGGGGAGCGTCGAGCTCGTGCACGGTCGGCGGCGGCACGGCATGCACGCGAGGTGGCCGGTTGAACGGAACCGTGACACCGTTCGCCACCTCGGCCGGTGCACCGCGCGGAACCGTCTTCTCGAACGTCAATAGCGAGGTGCCGGCTTCGACCACGTCCCCGCGTGCGACGACGCGGCTCGTGGTCAGCGGCCGCCCGGCGATGAACGTTCCATTCGTCGAGCCGGCGTCCGCGACCGTGACGCGTTCACCGTCGACGGTCACCCGGAGATGAGCGCGCGATAGTGCCGGATCGGCAAGGGTCACATCGCTTCCCGACCCGCGCCCGATCACCGAATCACCGTTCGGGAGCGGAACCCGCGTGCCGTTGAGCGGTCCGCCGCGCACGACCAGTTCGATCACGGCGCCGCGAGGTGACGCGGGACGAATCGCGTCGTCCGAGCGCGTCAGCGTGACCCGATCCCCATGACGCAGCGGAGGGAGAGGAGCGTCACCGGCGACCACGGTGCCGAGGCGGTCGATGCGGAGACGGAGTCCGGACGCGTCCAGGCCCAGATGCGCGCACAGGGCGGCGATCGCCGGCCCCGCCGCGGTGACCCCCGTCGTGTGCAAGGCGACGTCGTGCTCGCCCTCGTCGGTCGCGACGACGAGCCACACTTTGCGCGGGTCCTCTCCTACTGCCGTCATCGTCCGCTTCCCCTGCCCGGACGTCCGTGGACCCATGACTCTGACACAGGACACCGTCGGTCAGGGGTCTGGGGGGACGGTAGCGTGCGGCGATGGAACCGCTGCTATGAGCGACACGCGCATCGCGATCGAGCCGGCTTCGGAGCCGGGGCTCGAGAAGGCCGTCACCGAAGGCGGCGGCACGATCGTTGGGCACACCGAAGCCGACGGGCTGATCTGGATCAACCCGCGCGACCCCCAGGGGCTCAAGGAGCGTCTCGCCGCGTCACCCGCAACGTGGGTGCAACTCCCGTTCGCAGGTATCGAGTCGTTCGTCGCCGCGGGAGTGATCGACCCCGAGCGGGTGTGGACATGTGCGAAGGGGATCTACGGTCCGGCGTGCGCTGAGCACGCCCTCGCGCTCATGCTCGCGGCCGCGCGCAGGATCGCGCACCACGCCCGCGCCCGCCGGTGGGAGGTGCCGGGACTCGGTTCCCCCGAGCGTCGTCTCAAGGGGACCACCGTCCTCGTGGTGGGGACCGGAGGCATCGGCTCGGCGTTGATCGAGATGCTGCAACCGTTCGAGGTGAGCATCATCGCGATGAACCGGTCGGGGCGGCACGTCGCCGGGGTCGAGCGGACCGAACCGGTTGCGGCGCTCGACCGAGCCGCGGCGGACGCCGATTTCGTCGTGATCGCCGCGGCCCTGACCGACGAGACGAGGGGACTGGTGAACGGCGGTACCTTCGCCGCGATGAAGTCCGACGCGTGGCTTGTGAACGTCGCGCGCGGGGGCCTGGTCGACACCGAGGCGCTCCTCGAGGCGCTCGGCTCGGACGCCATCGCGGGAGCGGCCCTCGACGTCACCGATCCCGAACCCCTCCCGGAAGACCATCCTCTGTGGAGCCTCGACAACGCTCTGATCACGCCTCATATCGCGAACACGTGGGACATGGCCGTGCCCGAACTGCGGGCGCTCGTGCGGCGCAACGTCGAGAAGTTCCGGAGGGGCGAGGAACTGGAGGGACTTGTCGACATTTCTTTGGGATACTGAGGCTATGGACACTCCACCGCCCGATCCGTCCCAGCAACCGCCCGCAGGGTCCTCTCCCACCCCGCCGCCGTACCAACCCCCGGGTGGCGCGGCGGCCGCGAATGCTCGGACGTTCGCGATGCTCACCCACCTCAGCGCGTTCGCCGGGATCTTCATCCCGTTCGGCAACATCCTCGGCCCATTCGTCGTATGGATGATCAAGAAGGACGAGATGCCGGAAGTGGACGCGCACGGGAAGGAATCGATGAACTTCCAGATCTCCACGACGATCTATTTCATCGTCTTCGGCCTCCTGTCGTTCCTGTTGATCGGGTTGCCCTTCCTGCTGGCGCTCGCGATCTTCTGGCTCGTGATGGTGATCATGGCGTCGGTGAAGGCGAACGAAGGCGTTCTCTACAAATACCCGCTGACGATCCACTTCCTGAACTAGCGCGGGTGCGCCATCGCCGGAGCGCGATCGCGCTGCTCGCGTGCGTCGCCCTGGTGTCCTGCTTCCAGGACGACCCGACGATCCCGGTCACGAGCATCACGCCGGAGCCGGGCGCGGCATCGCGGCCCCCGACCCGGCCCGATGGTCCGTCGCGCTTCCGCGTCGAGATGGAAGCGAAAGGGGCCGCGCGCCCGCTGCTGATCCGCGCGGTCGCCGACCTGAAGAGGATCGGGTTCTGGGACGACCTGACCTCGCATCTGTACGTGCTGCGGATCGACTCTCGCGTCGGGCGTTTGAACGTGCCCCGCGACGGTCACCTCGCCGACGCCTACTACACCGGCACGATCGACCGGCGCGGGGCGGGGGAGCTGTGCGACGTGATGTTCTTCACCACCGCGGTCGCCGACGATCTGACCCGGTGGCGGGGGTTCTGGGCCGCCGGCCGTATCGCGGAGCCGCCCCCGTCGCGGCGTGACTTCTACGCCTCCCTGGTGGCCCACGAGCTGGCCCACTGCCGCCATGGCCCCCGAGGGGAGCCCGAGGCGGTTCGCTGGGAACGCCGTGCCCGGGAGGCCCTGCTCACGGGGACATGAACGGGGGACGCTCGATCGCTCGCGTCGCGGTGACGACCCCCAGGCCCCCCAGGCCTTCGGGATCGGCCAGCGCGCCGAGCGCCTGACGCCGCGATAACGCACGCATCGCGATCGCACCTTTCTTGTCGGCGATCGCAGCATCGTGCTCCTCTCGCAGTCGCCGGTGCAGATCGTCCAGGCCCAGCTTCTGCAGCACGCTTCGTTGTGAGCGGGGCCCGGTCACCGACCAGCCCGCCGCTCGCGCCGCCTCCGACACCGAACTCCAGTTGGCATGGCTGGTGATGTCTTTCTCGCCGGGTCGCTCGAGGACGCGGTCGTCGACCCCGCTTGCGGAGTAGGACACGAGCGTCCCGTCGGGCCGTTTGGCGAGCTCGACGGCGGTATCCCCGTAGTCGACGAAGATCAGGACACCGGTTTCCAGCACCGCCGCGGCGCGTGCGATCAACGAGCGGGCTGCGAGACCGACCTCGTAGCGATAACCCGGCGGGAGCCGAACGCCCAGCTCGTGCAGGAACGTCGTTAGCGCAGGGTTGGACGGGGGCCGCAACGCGGTCGTCAGCCGATCTCCCTCGAGATCGACGACGACCTCTGAGATCTCTCCGTCGTGGTTCTCCACGAGATGGACGGGGAGATTGTCGAGGACCTCGTTAGCGAACACGCATCCGGCCTCGATCCGATCGAGCTCTCCGATCTCGCGTGCCCAGCGCACGCGCGGGAACTCCGACAGGACCTCTCGCTGCTGCGCCTCCGCACCGGACGAGCGCTCGATCAGTGCCAGGTCGAGCGCCGCCGCGAAATCGCCCCCGACCGATGCGAGCAACGCCGCCGCGAAGGAGCCCTCGCCGGGCCCGAGCTCCACCACCGTGAACGACGACGGCGCGCCCGTCGCGACCCATATCTCCTCGAAGCCCTTGGCCCACAGCTCGGCGTAGGCGGGGTCGAGTTCGGGAGACGTCAGGAAGTGTCCACGCCACCCGAGCCGCTGCTCACCGCGAGAGTAGTAACCGTGGCGCGGGTGATAGAGCGCGAGCGACATGAACGCCGCGAACGGCATCGGGCCCTGCGACCGGATGCGCCCGATGAGTTCATCTTCGAGGGGCGTCTTCACGCCCGGCGCTTGGGGGCCGCTTTCGGTACGTCCGAGGCGGCCCGGAGCGCGGCCTCCTTCGTCTGCGCGTAGAAGTCGCGCTTCTCCTCGTAGGTGTGGACGTTCGCGAGCGCGAGCTCGGAGATCCTCACCACGTCGTCGTGGAGCGAGCGGCTCGAATAGATCGTGATCAGTCGGTCGTACGGACCGATCGAGTCGAAGCCCTGGGCAACGATCTCCTCGTAGATCCCGATCGCCTCGTCCCTGCGCCCGAGCTGCTCCAGGTTCTGACCCCGCAGGAACTGTTTCACGTCCTCGACGGCGTCCATCCACCTATGGAACCACAGGAGGAAACGAGAGAGGCCTGTCGTACGATCGTAGGAGGAACAACCAGGAGGATGGATGCGCGGACCCGGGCGGAGAGTACGCGAGACGCTCCGCAAGCTCGGTTGGTTCGAGTCATCGCTGACCCTCGTCGGCTACGGCATGTATCTGGTCGTCGCGATCTGCGTTGTCATCGCGCTCCGCTTGATCCTCACGGTCGACGAGCCCGAGCCCGGTTTCCCCGCGGGGGAGGGGTTCGTCAAGTTCCTGAAAGGTTTCGGAGGGGCCTTCTTCCTCGTAACGGCGGCCGTCTCCTTCTTTGTGGGGCAGTGGTTGCTCGAGGCGCGGCTCCGCGACGAGCGAGCGACGGTGGCGGCCAAATACGAGGCTTCCCGGCTCGCCACCCGTCTCGCGCAGGAGCCCGAGTTCCAGACGGCGGGGTCGTGGGAGTGGCGGCAGCAGACCGCCTACCAGCTGGTCCCCGAGCTGAAGGAGTACGCGCTGAGCGACGACTGGACGGAGCGACGCTTCGCGGCGCAGACGATCAAGGAGGCGTGGGAGCTCTATTGCAAGCAGCAGGAGGGCGTTTCGGGCGGCCCGTCGCGGCCCTCGGCCATTTGAGGCAAGCTAGGGCGATAACGGATCGAAGCCCGGCACACAGGAGGTAGTTCGATGGCGAACGAGCTCGAGTCCACCGCCAAGGAACTGGTAGCCGAACGCAGGGGGATCCTCGCGGCCGACGAGAGTCACCCGACGATCGCCAAGCGGTTCAAGGGAATAGATGTCGAGAACAACGAGCCCAACCGCCGCGCCTATCGCGACATGCTGTTCTCGACCCCCGGGTTAGAGGAATTCATCAGCGGCGTGATCCTCTTCGACGAGACGATCCGCCAGTCGGGGAGCGACGGGACGCCGTTCCCCAAGGTGCTCTCGTCCAAGGGAATGATCCCCGGCGTCAAGGTCGACGCCGGTGCTAAGGATCTTGCGTTCTTCCCGGGCGAGAAGGTCACCGAGGGCCTCGACGGGCTGCGCGAGCGCTGCGCCGAATACGTCGAGATGGGCGCGCGCTTCACGAAGTGGCGCGCCGTGATCAACATCGGCCCCGACATCCCCAGCAACTTCGGAGTGCACGCCAACGGTCACGCGCTCGCGCGTTACGCGGCGATCTCGCAGGAGCAGGGTCTCGTTCCGATCGTCGAGCCCGAGGTCATGATGGACGGCGATCACTCGATCGACCGGTGTGCCGAGGTCACGACCGAGACGCTGAAGGCCCTGTTCATGCAGCTCGAACTGCACCGGGTCTCCCTCCCGGGGCTTCTGCTCAAGACCAACATGGTTCTCTCCGGCAAGGACGCGTCGGATCGCGCCGGCATCGAAGAGGTCGCGAAGCGCACGGTCGAGGTCCTGGACGACACGGTTCCGGCCGATGTCCCCGGCGTCGTGTTCCTGTCCGGCGGCCAGAGCGACGAGGAAGCGACCGCACATCTGAACGAGATGAACAAGCTCGGCTCCCATCCGTGGCAGCTCAGCTTCAGCTACGGCCGCGCGCTCCAGGCTCCCTCGCTCAAGGCGTGGAAGGGCGAGACGTCTAACGTCGAGGCCGGACAGAAGGCCCTCTATCACCGCGCCAAGATGAACGGTCTAGCTCGCGACGGGAGCTACAGCTCCGAGATGGAGAACGAGGCCGCGTAGCCCGGCAGGACATCACTCGGTATTTCATTCGCGCCGGTGCCGCGGCCGTCGCCGTCGTGGTGTGCGTCCTCCCCGCACCGTCTGCTCCGGCGCAGATCGGGGACAGGGTGGCGATCGAACAACTACTCGAGCGCCGCGCGACGGCGATCGTGGAGCGCGATCGCGATGCGTTCATGGCGACGATCTCGAACGCGTCGCCCGCGTTCCGAGCCCGACAGGCGCAGTCCTTCCGGCGCCTGTCCGGGATCCCGCTCGCGAGCTTCCGCTACACGGTGGGCTGGGATCGCTACGGCGACCTCGCACGGCCGTCCGACAAGGCGCGCTACGACCGCGCGGACGAGGTAGTCATCCCGGTCACCGAGGAGCGGTATCGGATCGAGGGCTTCGATCCCGAGGAGGCGGTGGAGGACACCTTCTTCACCTACGTCAAGACCGGCGACGGATGGTTGATCGCGGAGGACACCGACCTCGAGGATCTCGCGTTGTTTACCGGTCGCCATCCGTGGGACTTCGGATCAGTCGTGAGCGAGCGGAGCGACCACTTCCTCATGCTGCGTCATACGTGCGACGCGTGCACGCCGCGGCACGATTACCTCGGGCTGGCCGAAGACGCGCTGGCGCGCGCCGAACGGTATTGGACCGGGCCGTGGCACAAGAGGATGGTCCTCGTCGTGCCGCGGAACGAGATCGAGCTCGCCCGGCTGATCCAGTCCACCTTCGATCTCGACAACTTCGTCGCGTTCGCGTACTCGACCGTGGATCTCGCCGACGGCGTCGACTACACCGGGCACCGCATCATCCTTAACCCCGCGGCGTTCGAGGGGCGTTCGTCCGAGAGCATGCTCGAGATCCTGGCCCACGAACTGCTTCACGTCGCGACGCGCGACTCGGCCGGTCCCTTCGTCCCGATCTTCCTGGACGAAGGCTTCGCCGACTACGTCGGGAACGATGCCGACCCGGACGCGCTGAGTTTCTTCGATGCAGAGGTTGCAGCGGGGGTGTTCAGCGGAGTCTTACCCCTGGACTACGAGTTCACCGTGGGGTCGGGAACCGAGATCTTCCGCAGCTACCAGGAATCGCAGTCGGCGGTGCGTTTCTTCATCCAACGATGGGGGCTGCGCGACTTCGGCCGGCTCTACCGCGACCTAGGCCGCGTCCGCATCGGGCCGGGGACGGCTCGGTACCAGATCGACCGCGCGCTCGGCGAGGTGATCGGTCTCGGATACGAGGAGTTCGAGCGCGCGTGGGCGGATAGCATCCGTTAAAAGCGATCGGCTGGGGATCGCGCAAAGGAGAGACATGGGTATCCAAGCGACCGCCGACGGGACCAAGGACGGCTTCGTGCTTGCCAAGGAAGCCGGCGCGGGGGGCCCGATGGCGCTGGTCGTCGACGGCAAGCAGCGCGACCTCGCCTTCGTTCCGCCCGAGGGAGCGTCGGTCGAGGTCGTCACCCAGGACTCCGATCTCGGCCGCGAGATCATGCGGCACTCGACGGCCCACGTCCTCGCGCAAGCGGTGCTCAAGCTCTATCCCGGCGCGAAGTACTCGATCGGCCCGCCGATCGAGAACGGCTTCTACTACGACTTCGAGGTCGAGCGCCCGTTCACGCCCGAAGACCTGGAGCGCATCGAGGCCGAGATGCGCAAGATCGTGAAGGAGAACCAGCGCTTCGAACGCGAGGAGATCGACCGTGACGAGGCGCTGAGGCTCTTCGTCGATCAGCCCTACAAGGTCGAGATCATCGAGGGCGTCGACGCCGGCGACCCGACGCAGGAGGAAGCCGCCGAAGGCACCGTCATCTCGGTGTACCGCAACACCAAGGACGACGGCGTCGCGTTCGTCGATCTCTGCCGCGGCCCCCACGTCCCCGGCACCGGCCGCATCAAAGCCTTCAAGCTGCTGCGCAGCGCGGGCGCGTACTGGCGCGGGGACGAGAAGCGCCAGATGTTGCAACGCGTGTACGGGACCGCGTGGGAATCGAAGGACGCGCTCGAGGCGTATCTCAAACGACTCGAGGAAGCGGAGAAACGCGACCACCGCAAGCTCGGGCGCGACCTCGAGCTCTACACCTGGATGGAGGAGGTCGGTCCCGGCATCGCGCTGTGGTTGCCGAAGGGGGCGCACGTGCGGCAGACCCTCGAGGACCTGATCCGGCAGATGGTGCTCGACCGGGGCTACGAGCCCGTCTACACACCGCACATCGGCAAGTCGACACTGTGGGAGACGAGCGGGCACCTCGACTTCTTCAGGGAGAACATGTTCGCGGGCATGGAGCTCGAGGGATCGACCTACTACCTCAAGCCGATGAACTGCCCGTTCCACGTACTGCTGTTCCGTACGAAGACCCGCTCGTACCGCGAGCTACCGGTCCGTTTCGCGGAGCTCGGCACCGTCTACCGCTTCGAACGCTCGGGCGTGCTGCACGGGCTCCTGCGCGGCCGCGGCTTCACGCAGGACGACTCGCACATCTTCTGCCGTCCCGATCAACTGGTCGACGAGCTGCTCGGCTGTCTCGACTTCTTCGCCGACCTCTACCGCACGGTGGGGATGGGGCCCGACGAGGTGCACTTCTCCACGAAGCCCGACAAGGCGGTGGGCTCGGACGATCTGTGGAAGCTCGCGGAGGAAGCGATCCCGGAAGCGCTCGAGCAGAGGGGGCTTACATACAAGCTCGCCGAGGGCGAGGGAGCGTTCTACGGACCGAAGATCGACATCCATGTACGCGACGCGATCGGCCGGCTGTGGCAGGTATGCACGATCCAGGTCGACTTCAACTTCCCGGAACGGTTCGAGCTGGAATACGTCGACGAGCACGGCGCGCGCGTGCGCCCGGTGATGGTCCATCGCGCGCTGTACGGCTCCATCGAGCGCTTCGTCGGAGTCATCACCGAGCACTTCGCCGGGGCGTTCCCCACCTGGCTCGCTCCGGTGCAGGCCGTTCTGATCCCGATCGCTGACAGGCATATCGACTACGCGCGCGCCGTCGCGGATCGACTGAAGGAACGCCGAGTGCGCGTCGAGATCGATGACTCCGACAACACGATGGGGGCCAAGATCCGCCACCAGCAGTTGCAGAAGGTGCCGTACATGCTCGTCGTCGGCGACAACGAAGCCGAGAGCGAGACGCTCTCGGTGCGGCAACGTTCCGGTGACGAAGAACGAGACGTCCCGGTGGCCGATTTCGTGAACCGGATTACCGAAGTGATTTCCAGCCGGGTCGTTTCCGATTGAGAGCGAGCAGGATATGGACAGGTTGTGGACGCCGTGGAGGATGCAATACGTGGGTAACGACAAGCCTTCCGACGGCTGCGTCTTCTGCGATCACCTCGCCGAAGACGACGACGAGAAAGCGAACATCCTGTTCCGGGGGAACGAAGTGTTCGTGATCCTGAACGCTTATCCCTACAACACCGGCCATCTCATGATCGCGCCGAACCGTCACGTCGCCGACGTCGCTGCGATGACGCCCGAGGAGCGCACCGAGCTATTCGACGTGACCTGCAAGTCGATCGAGATCGTGCGCGCAGCCATGAACGCGCACGGCTTCAACACCGGCATGAATCTCGGCCGGGTCGCGGGGGCCGGCATCCCCGGGCATCTTCATATGCACGTCGTCCCGCGCTGGGGCGGCGACACCAACTTCATGCCGGTCGTCGGGAACACGAAGGTGCTCCCCGAGATGCTGGCCGAAACCGCCGCCAAACTCCGCCCCGGCTTCGCCGCGATCTAGTCCATCGGGCGCGCGTGACGGGGTCGCTCTGTGGTCCGAAGAATTCGTCGTTCCAGAAAACACCCCGGTCGGTCCGAAGATCGCGTGTTCACGGGGTACAGG
>JBOGWY010000093.1:0-6166 GCA_050694015.1 Actinomycetota bacterium
GACGACGGTGGTGCGGTCGACGACCGCGTCGTCGAACGAGACCCTGACGGTCTTGCCGTCGACGTCGACCTCGGCTTGCTCGATACCGTTGTGCGGCAGCAGCGCCGCTTCGATCGTGCTCTTGCAGTGCCCGCAAGAGACCTCGGGGACGTTGAAACGCTCGGTCGTCATGAAGCTCCTCTTTTCTAGCCGTCGATGAGAAAAGGCTACCCTTCGGGCCATGCAACTTGGCATGGTCGGCCTCGGCAAGATGGGCGCCAACATGAGCTTGCGGCTGCTCAGAGATGGTCACGACCTCGTGTGTTTCGACGTGAATGCCGAGAATGTGGAGACGATCCGGCAGCACGGCGCCACCCCGGCAACTTCCCTCGAGGATCTCGTCGCAAGGCTGGATACGCCGAGGGCGGTGTGGGTCATGGTCCCCGCCGGCGAGATCACCCAGGCCACGATCGCCGACCTCGGCGGCCTCCTCAGCTCCGGTGACATCGTCGTGGATGGAGGGAACTCCAGGTTTACCGACTCGAAGGAGCGGGCCGCGACCCTGGCCGAGAAGGGCATCGCGTTCATCGATGCCGGGACCTCGGGCGGGATCTGGGGCGTGACCGAGGGCTACTGCCTCATGATCGGCGCCGAGGAAGAGCCCTTCGCCCGACTGGAGCCGCTCTTCAAGAGTCTGGCGCCGGAAGATGGGTACGCCCGGGTCGGACCGCCCGGCGCCGGCCACTTCACCAAGATGGTGCACAACGGTATCGAGTACGCGTTGATGCAGGCGTACGGCGAGGGCTTCGAGCTGCTGCACGAGAGCGAGTTCGACCTCGACGTCGGCCAGATCGCAGACGTATGGCGACGCGGCAGCGTGGTGCGGTCGTGGCTGCTAGATCTGACCGCGCGGGCGTTCCAGAACGACCCTGGACTGGAAGGCGTCGACGCGTACATCGAGGACTCCGGGGAAGGGCGCTGGACGCTCGGCTACGCGATCGACAACGCGATCCCCGTGCCCACGATCGCGACGGCGTTGTTCGCACGCTTCGCCTCCCGCCAGGACGTGTCGTTCGCGGGGAAGGTCATCGCGGCCCTCAGACGCGAGTTCGGCGGTCACGCGATCAGGGAGGCCAAGAGGTAGGTGTCACCGTCGACGGTCGCGCCGCAACGTGTGGACGTTCCGGACATCGACGAGGTCACCGAGTCGGACCGCCCGTGGCTCGTCATCGTGTGGAACGACCCGATCAACCTCATGTCGTACGTGACGTGGGTGTTCCAGAAGCTCTTCGGTTACTCGCGCGAGAAGGCGACGAAACTGATGCTCGACGTCCACTACAAAGGTAAGGCGGTCGTGTCGAGCGGGGCGCGCGAGAAGGCCGAGTTCGATTGCTTCCGCCTCCACGGACACGGGCTGTGGGCGACGATGACGAAGAGCGACTGATGCGCATCGAAGATGCCGGGGACGGCGATGTCCGCCTCGAGATGGAGGAGCACGAGGCCGAACTCTTCCGCAGCCTGTTGATCGAGATGCAGACGTTCCTCGACGTCGCCCACGAGGCCGACCCCGTCACCCAGCGGCTCTTCCCGAAGGCGTACGAGGGCAACGGCGACGAGGAGAAGTACCGGGAGATGACGGCCGACGACCTCCAGAAGGAGAAGCGCGAGACCGTCAGACAGGCGAGGAACATGCTCGGCGAGCTCGGCGCGGTGAACGTGACATTGCGTAGCGACCAGATCGATTCGTGGCTTAGGTTGCTCACCGATCTGCGGCTTGCGATAGGAACTCGGCTGGAGGTCACCGAAGACATCATGGCGGAGGACCTCGATCCCAACAGCCCGGATGCGGCGGCGCTGTCGGTGTTGCACTGGCTGGGCTGGATACAGGAATCGATCCTCGAGCGGCTATTTCCGAGGTAGGCAAGAAGAGAGGAGGCGGCGATGTTGGAGCAAGGCGATAGGGCTCCCGAGTTCGAGATGACCGACGGCGAGGGCAAGCTGTGGAGGCTGTCGGACCTCCGGGGCAAGAAGGTGATCCTGTACTTCTACCCGGCCGACGACACGCCGGGATGCACGATCCAGGCGTGCGACTTCCGCGACTCGCAGAAGGAACTCACCGACGCCGGTTTCATCGTGCTCGGAGTGAGCCCGCAGGGCGCCGCGTCGCACCAGAGGTTCGCAGCGAAATACGACCTCAACTTCCCTCTGCTGGTCGACGAGGACACGTCGGTGGCACGCGCGTACGGTGCGTACAAGGACGACGGCTCCGAGTACAAGGGCATCCCGCTCAAGATCAAGCGCTCGACGTTCGTGATCGATGAAGAGGGTCGCATCGACCGAGCGCTCTACGGGGTCAGCGCCAAGGGTCACGTCGCCTCTCTGATGGAGACGGTCGACGCTTAGTGGACCACCACACATGATCATCGGGGCCCACGTCCGCGACGCCGGAGATCCCCTCGGCGAGGCAGAATCAGTCGATGCGGAGTGCGTCCAGCTGTTCGTAGGTCCGCCGCAGTCGTGGAAGAAGCCACCGCCGCGCGACGATGCCGAGGTCCTCAAGGCCTCAACGGTTCCGATCTACGTGCACGCGCCTTATCTGATCAACGTCGCGTCGCCCAACAACAGGGTGCGTATCCCGTCGCGCAAGATCCTCGCCAACACGATCGACCGCGCCGAGGAGATCGGTGCGACCGCGGTGATCGTCCATGGGGGCCACTCCGAAGACGGCATCGAACACGGGTTCAGACGGTGGTGGAAGGTCTTCGAGGAGATGGGAGAGCCCCGCGTCCCGATCCTCATCGAGAACACCGCCGGCGGCGAGAACGCGATGGCTCGCCGGGTCGACGTACTCGCGCAGCTCTGGGAGATGCTGGAGGAGTTCGAGGTCGGGTTCTGCTTCGACACCTGTCACGCACACGCAGCGGGTGAGGACCTGTCCGACGTGGTCCCCCGTGTCCTCGAGGCCACCGGACGCATCGACCTGCTGCATGCGAACAGCTCTCGGGACGAACCCGGGACGGGGGCCGATCGCCACGCGAACTTCGATTCCGGGACGATCGACCCCGACGCGATCGTCGACATGGTGCAGGCGTCGAAGGCCCCCGTGGTCATCTGCGAGACGCCGTGGCCCGGCATCGCCGACGACATAGCCCACATCAGGAAACACGCCTGAGCGGGACTTGCCGCCGAGGGATCGTTCGGGAAGGATGCACGCCATGAAACTCCTACGCGATGTGGCTGTTACCCATCTGCTAACAGTCGATTCACAGGCGACGCTCAGGCGCGCAGCGAAAGTGATGACGGACAGAGGCGTCGGATGTGCCGTCGTCATGGAGAACGAGCACGTTGCGGGGATCGTCACCGAACGCGACATCCTTCACGCGGTCGCGGACGACAAGCTGATGGACGATGCAAAGGTCAACGAGGTGATGACGCGCGAGGTCGTCAGCGGCGCGCCCGGATGGGACATCGTCAAAGCCGTCAAGACGATGACCGGGGGCGGTTTCCGTCATCTCTTGGTGATGGAGATGGACGATCCCGTCGGGATCGTGTCGTTGCGAGACCTGATGGACTCGATGGTGGAGCTGGTTCAGCCCGAAGCCTGATCGACCAGAGACTCGAGCACGCCGACCTGCATCGAGCGCAGCCTCCGCTTCAGGAAGAACGACAGCACGCGCCCGGAGAAACCACCCGGTAGATACGCGGTCAAGCGCCGGGTGACCCGCGCTCCGCGCGGGGTCTCCTCGACCTCGTAGTGGACGCGCATCCGCACGCCGACGATCACGTCCTCCTCGTGGTAGTGGTCGCCCGTGGCGGCCGTCGTGCTGCGTCCGTCGACGACGAATCCGAGGAGCCGAGCGCGCCCGTTCACCGTGGAGCCCTGGGCGAGCGGGCCCGAGGCCTCCGTGGAGAGGATCTCCGGCTGCCACTCCGGCCATGTGGCCGGATCGAGGATGCGCTTGATCAACAGGTCGGGCGAGCAGTCCGCGTCGCGGGAGTGGGATATCTCGAAGACGCGAGAAGGAAGTCTCATCAATCTAGGTTTTACCCTGCGTTGATGCCTAAGCCGAGACTCGGTATCGCCGCCGGCAACAAGCTCGGCGCCGAAGCCGCTGCGAACGTGGCTCGCCAGGGTGGGAACGCAGTAGATGCCTGCCTCGCCGCCGCGGTGATGGGCTGCGTCGCGGAGCCGTTCTTCGCCGCGCTCGGGGGCTCCGGATTCCTCGCGATCCGCACGCCGGACGACGTGGTGGAGGTGTTCGACGGGAACAACATGATGCCGCACACGGTCCCCGAGGCCGCCGGGCAAGGCATCAAGCGGATCTTCCTTCCCGACTACGCCGACGGGATCTACATGGGTATCGGCGGCGGTTCGATCGGCGTGCCCGGGATCCTCGCGCTGTTCCGCGCCGCGTGGGAGAAGCACGGGCACATCGAATGGGCCGCGTTGTTCGCGGACGCCATCCGCGTCGCGCGCGACGGCTTTCCGTTTCCGAAGACGTCGGACTACTACCTTTCGTGCACGTGGGAAGTGATCTGGTCGACGTACCCGGGAGCGCGCGACACGTTCTCGGTCGACGGCGAACCGTTGCGTGAGGGACACAACCTTGTGCAGCCGTTGCTCGCGGAGTCGCTGACCGCGATCGCCGAGCAGGGACCCGAGGTCTTCTACGGCGGCGAACTAGGTAGCGAGATCACGCAGTCGATCGCGGACGACGGTGGCTTCCTCGCCGTCGACGACTTGAAGTCCTACGAGGTCATCGCGCGCAAGCCGACCAACACGCAAGCATTCGGTTGGCTGATCGAATCCAACCCACCCCCGGCCGTCGGCGGGGTAACCCTCGTACACATGCTGGCCCTCCTCGAAGACTCGGACCTACGCAGCGATGCTCGCCGCCTGAGCGCTATCGTCGAGGCGCAGCGGGCCGCGGTCGGTTATCGCAAGGAGCGCTACCAGGATCCCGACGGTGTCGCGGCCGCGTTCGACGAGGCGCTCGCGTCGATCCAGCGGAAGCGTTCGTCGGCAACAACACACACGTCATCTGCCGACGCCAACGGTTACGTGTGCTCCTTGACGGAGTCGAACGGGTACGGATCGGGCCTCGTCGTCCATGGGATCCTTCTCAACAACACGCTCGGGGAAGAGGAGCTGAACCCACTGGGCGCGCATCGGCTACCACCGGGGAGCCGCACGCACTCGAACATGGCACCGACGATCGCATCCAAGGACGGGCGCGCTCTCGGCCTCGGCTCCCCCGGTGCCGATCGGATCGTCGGCGCGATCGTGCAGACGTTCCTGCGCGTCGCGGTCGACGACAACTCGCTCGCGGACGCGGTGGCCGCACCGCGCGCTCACCTAGACCCACGCCCCGAGGGGGAAACGCTGTGCTTCGAGCCGGGCCTGCCGGGATCCGAGCTCCCCTACCGACAACGTCCCTACGACGAGCCACACATGTACTTCGGAGCAGTGCAAGCAGCCTCGGTGAGCGCGGAAGGTGACGTGGACGCGGCGCACGATCCTCGCCGGTCCGGGGGAAGCGCACTAATCTGACCACCGTCCACATCCTGGGAGGTATGAGCGATGGGCCCGTTCCCGCGTTTGTTCTCGATCAAGCCCACACTGAAACTGAAGGGTCGGAAGTTCAAGGGAATCCGCGGCTTCGCGGGCAAGCCCTTCCACCCTCCGCTCACCGATATCCCGATCACCGCGTACGTCCTCGCGGCCATCTTCGATGTCATCTCCTTCGTCTGGTTCAAGCGCGAACCGACGAGCGGTGTCCCGGCCGACTTCTTCATCTCCGCCACGCACGCTTTGGTGGCGGGCGGGATCGTCTCCATCTTCACGATCATCACGGGGTTCTGGGACTGGCTGAAGTCGACCCCCCGTAGGACGCAAGTGTGGCGCACCGCGAACTGGCACATGGCCGTGATGCTCACGATGTCGATCCTCGTCGCGGCCGACATCCTGCTCCGGCTCGCGTACTGGCAGACCGGCGTCACCCAAGGGGCCGACCTCGCAATCATGCTCCTGTCCGTGGTGTGCGGGCTCCTCGTGTCGTTCGGCGCGATGTACGGCGGGACCCTCGTCTACGAATACGCGTTCAACGTCGAGATGGACTTCGATCACGCGTACACCGAGTCGGAGCGGGACAAGGAATACCCCGAAGAGGTGCCGCCGGAGCAACAG
>JBOGWY010000094.1:0-11433 GCA_050694015.1 Actinomycetota bacterium
ATCGCCTCCGCGCTCTCTTCGATCCGCAGGCACTTGAGTCCGAACAGCACCGTCTGCAGATAGCCGTACATCGTGAGCGGCGACATCGGCACGACGCGGGACTCGATCGCGGTCTCGAACAGCGGACGCTTGCGGTGCGCGAGCCGGAGCACCTCGGCGTAGACGCCTTCGGCCGGGACGTACATCACGGCGAAGTCGAACGTGTTCTCGTCGGGAACGATGTAGCGCGACGAGATGTCCCGGATGTGCTTGTCGACGTCGCCTGCGAAGGCGCGTTCGGCGTCGATGCGCTCGGCCTCGTCATCCGCGTCGCACATCCGGCGGTAGTTCGACAGCGGGAACTTGGAATCGATGCACACGATCCGGCCCCCGGCCCGCACGACGGCGTCGACGATCGTGCCCGACGTGAACCGGTGCTGGCACTCGTATGCCTGCGGCGGCAGGACCTGACGCAACAGCTCCTCGAGCATCGCCTCGCCGATGCCACCGCGCGCCTTGGGGGCCTTCAGCAAGTCCTGGAGCGAGGTGAACGTCCGCGCCTGCTCGGCCACCATCGTGGTTGCCGAGCGCACGTCGCCGAGCGTGTCGAAGATGCTGGTCGCGAGGCTCGAGTTGGCCACTTGCGTCTCGGTCATGCGGGAGTCGATGCCCTCGAGCCGCTGCGAGAGGAGAGACGTGTCGTCCCCGACCCGCCGGGCGAGGCGCTCCATCTCGTGGCGCAACGACGCCATCTCGGCGGCGACCAACTCCTGGCGTCGGTTCTCGTCGAGCGCTGCATCGCCCCGGCCCCGCAACAGAGCGATGGCTACGACTGCTCCGACGAGCAGACCGAGCACGAGAACGACGACGATGTCCACGCCGGCCACGTTATGGGTGGGGTGTGACAGGTTTGCGGATTTATCCTCGGAGCGTGGCTCTCCGACTACGGGCCGTCACGGCCTGGGTTCTCTCTTCCGTTCTCCTGGTTCCCCCCTTCCTCGGGGGGCCTAGCGCGACCGCCCAGACCGCGGCCGAATGCATGAACCCGGCCGAGCCCACGCCGGAAGATTTCGGGCCCACGGATATCTCCGCGGTCACCGGCAACCGCCGGCTCTCGGTCGGCCTGAACGCCGATGCGACGGTGACCGTCCTCAAGTGGCCGTCGCCGTCCTATTACGACCAGATCAAGTACCGCACGGTCGATCGCTCCGAGCCGCTGATGGGCGCGCTCCCGAACGAAGGGGCGTTCATCGGCATCGCTCGCCGTCCCGGGGGCCCGGAGTGGGAGTTCTCGTGGCTCCGCGCCTGGTCGTCGAGCCAGCGATTCGCCGACGACGACACCGACGAGGTCGTCACGACGTTCAAAGAGCCGAACGACGGGCTCTCCGTCACGGTTCGCGACGTGGTCGCGCACAACAGGGATGCCCTGGTCCGCCGGGTGACCGTGACGCGCACGCCCGGCTCCCCGATCCGGGACGTGCGTGTGCTCGCGTTCGCGAACTTCAATCCGGTGTTCTCGAAGAGCCCGCAGCAGCCGTACCAGGACTGGTGCGCGGAAGGACGTAACGACGACGGCGGCAGTTACGACGCCGATGCCGACGCGGTCGTCTCCGAGCGCTCCGGCTTCGACGAGTCGACGGGACGCTCGTCCAGCGTCGCTCTGACGATGGGCTTCGTCGCGCGCTCCGACGGTCATCACGTGGGGATCGACAGCTACGAGACCGGGGGGCCGGGAGCAACGAGCGCGTACGACGACGCCTCCGACGGTGACCTCACCGGCGGCGCGCTCGCGGCAGGCCAGGCCGATGCGGCGCTCGCCGACGACCTCGATCTCACCTCGCATAGAAGCGCGTCGACGTCCGTCGTGATCGCTGCGGGTGCTACCGCCGCGCAGGCGCTGGATCGACTCGACGCTCAGCGTGGCGATGTGGCCCAAGCCGCCGCCGGTAAGCGGCAGTGGTGGCGACGATGGCTGTCGCGCGCGCCGCTTCCCCGGAGCGCCCCGGCCCCCGTCACGCGCCTCGCCAAGCGCGCTCTTATCTCGATGCGCCAAGCGACGGACCCGAGCGGGCTGATCGTCGCCTCGATCGCGACGCAGCCGCCGCACGGGCTCGACTGGGTCCGCAACGGCGCGTTCGTGAACCGCGCCCTTACCGAAGCGCATCACCGCGCGCTCGTCACCGCGCACAACATCCGCTACGCGGAGCTACAAGCGACGAGCGTCGACAGGCCGACCGGAGGCGAGGCGACCCCGCCGGGCAACTGGTCGCAGAACTTCTACGCCGACGGCGTCGTGGGCGGCCCGATCCCGTATGCGATCGACCAGACGGGACTGGGGATCTGGACGCTGTGGGACCACTACCGGTTCATCGAGAGCGAGAGTTACTTGCTGTCGGTATACGACGAGATCCAACGCGCCGCGCAGTACCTCACCGATCTGTGCCGCGATCCTGCGACGGGCCTCCACTGCGTCGCGCCGGAAGGAGACAACGCGAACCCGAGCCAGACCCTGCGAGGGGCGCAGGCGGTGTGGCTCGGGCTCGACTCCGCGGCCCGCGCGGCCCGGACCAAGGCGCGCCTGCAGAGTGCCGGTCGCCAGATCGCGCTCCAGAACGCAGAGCGGTGGAGCGCCCGCCGCGATGAGATCGGCGACGCGATCGACGACTTCTTCTTCGATGCCGACTGCCGCTGCTACAGCGAGAATCACGAGATCGGCGGCACGTTGCTGTGGCCGGTCGGGTTCCTGGAGCGGGGCACGCGGCGTTCCGACGGCCAGGCGCGGGTCAACCAGCGCGCGCTCACGCGCGCGATCTCCGGCAACGTCGATCGTGGGGGCCGCGAGGCGATGGCGCTGTTAGGCAACGCGTATGCGTGGGCCGGGACGCGCAGGATCCGCGCCGTCAAACGCGGCTTGCGCTGGGTCGCCGCGGTGCAGACGACCGACCGCACCGGTCTCCTCGGCGATGCATGGATGAGGTTCCCCGAGAACGGGCCGGTCACGACGATGAGCGCGCAGCCTCATACTTGGAACATGGCGGCGTTCTACCTCGCGGCGCTGCGCGCGTACGGCCGCGTGCGCTGGACCGACCGTACTTAGATCTAGCGCCCCGACGTCGAGAATCGGTAGATCGGCGCGCCGGTCTTGGGCACGGCCCGCGCCTCTATCCGCGACTCCCGCACGACGAAGTACATGAAGTGATGCTGCGACATGCACGTCGCGGTGAACCATCTGTCCTCGTGGCACAGATACAGACGCGCTCCCCCGCCTCCCGTCACGACGTAACGGATCCTCCTCAGCGACCGGCTTACGTGCAGGAGGTGGTCGTGACCGTTGAGGACGAGATCGACCCCCCGCCGCCGGAACAGGCGCGGCAGATCGGGGGCGTAACCGGGCGTGCTGCCGTGCTCGCCGGTTGAGTAGACCGGGTGGTGGAAGATCACGATCGTCCACAGGTCGCCGGGCTCGGCCCTGGTCTCGCGTCGTAACCACGCGCGGTCCATCTCGTTCGAGTCGGCGATCACGAAGCGCACGCCGCCCAGCCGGATCACGTAGCGACGTCCCTTCATCCCGAAGGCAGGTTCTCGGATCTCGGGGCGGCCGCGGTCGGTCAGGTAATCGTGGTTGCCGAGCGAGGCGTGGAAGCGCACACCGCGGTCGAGCAGACACGCGTACGGGTCGAAGAACTTGGTCTGGAACTGGCTCGGATGACCGAAGTCGTAGACGTTGTCGCCCGTCGTGAATACGCGCTTGAACGGATGGTGTCGTCGCCACCTGCACATGCGCCGCGCGAGGTCGTATTGATCCGAGGTACCGGCTCCGAAATCTCCCAGGACGGCGAAGCGCATCAGCGCGGGCGGGGGGCCGGTGGGTGTCGGCGTGGGCAGCGTAGGCGTGGGAACCGCCGTCGTGCTCGTGGGCGATCCCGTGGGGGTTTGCAGGTACGGCGACGGTCCGGCGTCATCTCCGGCGCACGCCGCCACCACCACGAGAACCGCTAACAGGTAGCTACTGCGGCGCATCGGGTCCCTTCACGAGGGGGACGAACCGGGCCGGGGTGATCAGGCGTATCTCTTGCAGGGCCCCGTCGTGTTTCTCGAACAACAACACGTCGTCTGATCCTCTCGTCGTCACGGGGATCACCAGGCGTCCTCCCTCGGCGAGCTGTTCCCCCAGTGCCTCCGGCAGCGATGCCGCCGCAGCCGATACGACGATGCCGTCGTAGGGGGCTTTCGGTTCCCATCCTTCCCATCCGTCGCCCACTACTACCGTCGCGTTGTCCAGCCCCGCTCGCTCGAGGTTCGCTCTCGCCGCGACCGCGAGCGCTTCGTGCCGCTCTATCGAGACGACCTCGCGCGCGAGGACGGCGAGCGCCGCGGTCTGGTAGCCGTAACCAGTCCCTATCTCGAGGATCTTCGAATCGGGCTGCGGAGCGACGGCCACGACCATCGTCGCGATCAAGGTCGGTTGCGACGTGGTCTGGTCGAGCGGCAACAGCACGGGACGGTTCCCATACGCCTCTCTGCGGCGATCCTCGGGCACGAAACCGGCCCGGTCGATGCGGCGGAACGCGTCGACGACCCGCTCGTCTCGGACCTCGCGGGCGATGAGTTGAACCAGACCCCTGTGATCCCTCGGCATCACTAGGGACCTTAGTGGCGTCGCGACCACGGGCGGTACGATTCGCCCCTATGGCGACCTACCAGCGCTTGACCGTGCTCGACGAGATGTTCCTCCACCTCGAGGGCCCGAACACCCACATGCACGTGGGGGCCGTGATCACGTTCGACGGACCGCCCCCCGATTTCGGCGACTTCCTCGAGATGGCGCGCGTTCGTCTCCAGAAGGTGCCGCGGTTCCGTCAGAAGCTGGCAAAGGTTCCGTTCGGGCTGGGCCGCCCGGTCTGGGTCGACGACACGCACTTCAACCTCGAGTACCACATCCGGCACACCGCGCTGCCGCCTCCAGGGAACGAGCAGAAACTGAAGGCGCTGGCGGCGCGCATCATGTCGCAGCGACTCGACCGCACGAAGCCCTTGTGGGAGATCTGGTTCGTCGAGGGCCTCGCCGGTGGAGGCTTCGCGTACATCTCGAAGACGCACCATGCTCTGGTCGACGGTGTCTCCGGCGCCGACATCATGACCGTGATCCTGGATCTCACGCCCGAACCCGAGGAACTCGAACCTCAGCGCTGGATCCCCGAACCGGAGCCGACCCAGGACCGCCTGATCCTGGATGCCCTGCGTGAGCGCCTTACGTCTCCCGCCGAGGCCATGCGCGTCGCGCAATCGGCGACGAGCGACCCCCGCCGGCTTCCGAACCGCATCGTGCAGGGCGCCCGCGACATCGGCGCGTTCGTCGGCGGCTCGCTCGTCGACGCGGCGCCGGAGTCGACGATCAACCAACCCATCGGCCCCCACCGTCGCTTCGAGACGATCGATTCCGACCTGAACGAGATCAAGCGCGTCAAGAACTCGCTCGGAGGCACCGTGAACGACGTGGTGCTGGCATCGGTCACCGGCGGTCTCCGTCACCTCCTGCAAACGCGCGGCGAGCGGACCAACGACCTCGAGCTGCGCGCGATGGTTCCCGTGTCGGTGCGGGCCGACGAGCAGAAAGGCGCTCTCGGGAACCAGGTCGCGACGATGTGGGCGCCGCTACCCGTGTTCGAAGCCGATCCGATCAAGCGGCTCGAGTGGGTCGGCGAGCGCATGAAGGACCTCAAATCCTCGGGCCAGTCCGTCGGTGCACAACTCCTGACCAGCATCGGTGAGTGGGCTCCATCCACCGTCATCGCGCAGGCCTCACGACTCGTATCGCGCCAGCGCGCGTACAACCTCGTCGTCACGAACGTTCCCGGCCCCCAGTTCCCCCTGTACACGATGGGCCGCGAGATGAGAGAGGTCTATCCCGTCGTCCCGATCGTGGACAACACGACGCTCGGCATCGCGCTCATGTCCTACAACGGCAAGATGTGCTGGGGCATCCTCGGCGACTACGATGCCGCGTCCGACATCGGCGTGTTGGCCGAGGGCATCGAGAAATCGATCGCGGAACTCGTCGCCCTCGCCTCCTGAGTCCTACCTAGGCCGTGGAGTTCCTCATCGGCTTGCTCCCGGCGATGTTGGGCGCGTGGGGCATCATCCCGCTCGCGCTTGTGGCCGCGTTCGCGTTCGGTTACTGGTTCGTGGTCCTGCGCAAGAAAGACGAGTAGGGGTTTCAGCGCAACGGCGGTTCACTCGCAGGACTGCAGAACCTCACCGTGCCGGCAGCTATCGTTACCACCGCCACCATCCAGCGTGTCCCGACCCCCCATCCCGTCGAGGAAGTCGGCTCCGGGACCCCCCGCCAGGCTGTCGTCGCCTGATTCACCGTAGAACCGATCGTTGCCCTTGCCTCCACGCACGTTGTCGCGCCCGCCGCCGAATTCACCGGAGTCATTCCCCGCGCCGGCACGCACGCGGTCGTTCCCGCTCGAGTCGCTGTTAACGAAGTCATCGCCGTCACCACCCATGAACAGGTTGGAACCCGCATCGTCGTTGAGCTGGTCCGAGCCGGGGCCGCCGAGGTTCTCATCGTTTCCGGAGCCGCCGTAGATAACGTCTCCTCGCGCGCCCCCCTCGATGACGTCATCGCCCGAGCCACCACAGAGATAATCGCCCCCGCCTTTGCCGGTGAGGGTGTCGTTCCCACCCAGGCCGACGATGATGTCCGTGCCCGGCGTACCGACGAGCCGGTCGTTCCCGGATGTACCCCGCTGCGTAGGTTGTCCCTCACATCCGACGTCCTGAGCGACGCCCCTTGAGCCCCGGTTATCGAACGCGTTCACCCGTCCCTAAGACCGGCACGCGCGTTCAGATCCGGACTGAGCCGGTCTGCCTACCGGAGATCGTTCACCATTCCCGGGGGCCCGCAGGGATCGCAGATGCGGCGTTGCGCTCGAGAGTCACTCGAGTTCCACGCTCCGTTGCCACGATCGATAGGTGGTCGGTCAATCGCCGCATGAGGTACAAGCCGCGACCGTCGACCGCGTCGACGACGGGCTCGCGCCGCAACGGATCGCAGTCGGCTGTGAAGCCGGGACCATTGTCGCTGATGCTGATCGAGACACGCCCGTCGTGGCGCGAGCAACAAACGTGAACGCAGGTGCCCTGCGGGGACGTGTGGCGGCATGCGTTGCCGACTGCTTCGGTGGTCGCTAAGAGCAGGTCCGATCGAGCCGGATCGGCCAGTTCGCTGTCCGACAACCAGCGCGCTACGAACCGGCGCATCCTGGGCACCGATTCTGCCGTGGCCCGAAACGTGAAGGTGGCTAGGCTCTTAACCACCCAAAAGACATACCCCCCTGGGCCGAGCTGTATCCCTGAGTACGAAGAGTTGTGGCCCTCGGGCATAGATGCGACTCCGCTGGGTAAGGACCCGACTACGGACGGGAAGGGAGTGCATCGATGGATCTGTGGCTGATCATCGTGCTCGTGATTGCGGCCATCGTGATCATCGGCATCATCTACCGGGTCACCGCCGGCAAGAACCGCCGGATCGAACAGCGCCGTGAGACCGCCGCCGAACAGCGCCAGGAAGCGCAGGTCGCCGCTCAGAGTGCCGGCGAGGCGGAGATCGCAGCCCGCAGGCAGCAGGAGCTGGCGGAGGCCGAGAAGGAGCGGGCACTCATATTGGAACGGGAAGCCGTCAAGAGCGATCCCGATCGGTAGCACCTGCTCCTCTCGTCTGCCTATCCGGATCCTCCGCCGTAAGCGCACGCTTCGAAGGGTGGATGTCCCGGGATCTGTAGTAACTCGCTCGTCTTGAAGTTGCCGGCCTCGGTCATGAAGACGAGCTCCCAGGGCAGTTGGTGATGGCTTTCCGCATAGTCAGCGACCGCCCGCGCGATATCGAGGTCGGCCTCCGAGACCTTTCGCCGGTCCTTCGAAGGAACCATGAAGAGGATGGCGGCCGTTTCCGGCCCCATCCAGTGGGCTAGGTCGAACCACTCCTCGAGTGGGAGCTCTGCGGTTCGGTCCAGCGTCCGGATATGTGCCCGACCAACGTGTCCACATTCGGCGACCGGGATGATGTCGATGAGATCCCTTTCCGGGTGCTCCATCGTCGACCGAGCGACTATCTCGATCGCGGCTGCAACATCGACGGGGTCGTCGACGACCTCGCTGCAGTCGCACGACAGGGCCTGGCCTCCGCACAGCGGGCACCGTTCGATGTCGCAGCCGGGATGGTGAAAACCACCGCGAGCCACGCCACAATCTCCGCATCGCGTCCCGCTCCATCGCGGCCGCTCAGACCCGAACGGGATCCTTCGTCGTTCCTTCCCGTCGAGAACCGCACTCTCGACGGTGCAACTGTCGGCCTCGAACATCTCCTGTCCACACTCCTCGCACACGGCCATGGCGAACTCCTTTCTGACGTCGGCAAGAGTGTTCCGAGGAGGTACGTCACTTTGGCGAAGGTCCGGTGTGGCGTGCGCCACGGGTGGGTCTCGATTGGACATGCCCCGAGACCGGGCGCGACTATCGACGGCGATGGAGTGGTAGCCCTAAGAAGTTGGGGCCGTCGAAGGGAGGGGCCGGCTTATGCCCAGGGAAGACATCACGAAGGTCGTTCTTCCGGATTCGAAGGTCCCGCCCGCTTGGTACAACATCCTGCCGGATCTCCCCGGCGACCCGCTGCCCCCGCTGCATCCCGGAACGATGCAACCCGGCGGGCCGGAGGATCTCGCGCCGCTGTTCCCCGAGTCGCTCATCATGCAAGAGGTCTCGCAGGAGAGTTGGATCGACGTTCCCGGTCCCGTCATGGACATCTATCGGCAGTGGCGGCCGTCGCCGTTGTTCCGCGCTCGGCTCCTCGAGAAGAAGCTCGGACTCACCGGCAAACAACGCATCTACTACAAGTACGAAGGCGTGTCGCCGGCGGGTTCGCACAAGCCGAACACCGCGGTCGCGCAGGCGTACTACAACAAAGAAGCCGGCATCCGGCGTCTCTCCACCGAGACGGGCGCGGGTCAATGGGGCAGCGCGCTCGCGATGGCGTGCACGATGTTCGATCTCGAATGTCTCGTCTTCATGGTCAAGGTCTCCTACGAACAGAAGCCGTACCGACGCGCCCTCATGCAGACGTGGGGTGCAACCGTTCACGCGTCGCCGTCGATGGAGACCGAGACCGGCCGGCGGGTATTGAAGGAGGATCCCGATTCCACCGGCTCCCTTGGGATGGCCATCTCCGAAGCGGTGGAGATCGCGGCTCAGAGTGGCGACACGAACTACGCGCTCGGCTCCGTGCTTAACCACGTGTGCCTGCACCAGTCGGTCGTCGGACTCGAGGCCAGGGAACAGATGGAGATGTTCGAAGACACGCCCGACGTGGTCCTCGGATGCGTCGGCGGCGGCTCCAACTTCGCGGGTCTGTCATATCCGTTCGCCATGGACGTGCTCAAGGGCAACGCCCAGACGCGTTTCCTCGCGGTCGAGCCCGAGGCATGCCCGACGCTGACGCGCGGCACGTACGCCTACGACTTCGGAGACACCGCCGGCACGACTCCGTTGATGCCGATGTACACGCTCGGTCACAACTTCATCCCGCCGCCCGTGCACGCTGGTGGGTTGAGGTATCACGGGGACGCGCCGTCGCTGTGTGGTCTGGTCAAAGCGGGCGTGTTCGAGGCCCGCGCGTACCCGCAGACAACGGTCTTCGAGGCCGCGGTGCAGTTCGCCGCGACGGAGGGACACGTTCCCGGGCCGGAGCCCGCGCACGCGATCAAAGCTGCGATCGACGAAGCGCTTGCCGCGCGCGAGGCCGACGAGGAGCGCGTGATCCTCTTCAACCTCTCCGGTCACGGTCACTTCGACATGAGCGCGTACGAGGCGTACCTGTCGGGATCCCTGCAGGACTACCCATTGCCCGACGAGACGCTGAACGCCGCGCTCGAGGATCTGCCGCCCCAACCGCAGCCGGCGTAACTACGGTCGGCGCGCCCTAACGAGGGTGTCGAGAGCCGGTCTCTCGGCCCCCTCGACGGGGCGCGTCTCCCGTTCCGCTTTCTCGATGCGTAAGCCGTCGAGCACCGCGACGATCTCGTCGACGTCGTGGAGTACCGAGGCTTCCTGCGGGCCGCCGGTTCCCTCGGTCAGGTTGAGCCGGTCGTGCCCCACGGTCAACAAGGTCCCGCCGGGTGCCACCGCCGCGGCGGTCGTTCGCAGCACCGCGGCCCACTCCGCCGGCGGCAGCTGCAGGTAGAACAAGATCGCCAGATCGAACGATCCCGGCACCGGTGTGAAGCCGGTGACGTCGGCGACGATCCAATCGATGACGAGCTCACGTTCCGCGGCCCACCGGCGTCCCTTCTCGACGGCCACCCTCGAGTAATCGACCGCGGTGACCTCCCAACCCTGTTCTGCGAGCCAGATCGCGTTACGACCCTCGCCGGCCGCGACGTCGAGCGCGCGCCCCGGGGGCATCTCGGCAAGCTCGCGAACGAGGAAGCGATTGGGCGGCGAGCCCCACTCCAGGCCGTCCTTCGAGTACCGCTCGTCCCACTGTCCTGCGTCCACGACCCCAACCTAGAGCGCGTTTGAGCGCCCGTGCCCACCTCAGAGATGGGTAGAGCGGCCGAGAGTGGTTACTCGGTCGTGAACATGTCGAGGCGGCGGCACACGTCGATCGCGCGGCGCTCGAACTCCTCGTAGTTCCCGTCGGCGGCGAGATCGGGATCGAAGACGGAATCGCCGAACCCGACCAGCTCGGCCCCCGCGTGCAGGTAGCCGAGGTAGTTCGCGGCCGTCAGGCCTCCGGTGCACAGGATCGGGGTGCCTTCGAGGGGACCGAGGATGTCGGAGATGTAATCGGGGCCCCCGAGGCGCTCCGCGGGGAACACCTTGACCCAGTCGGCTCCGGCCTGACGGGCGGTGAAGATCTCGGTGGGCGTCGATGCCCCCATCGCGATCGGCATCGACAACTCGTGGGCGGCATCGACGATCTCGGGCACCGTCACCGGCGTGATGGCGAACTCGGCCCCGGCGTCGTAGGCCTCTTTGACCTGCTCGGGGGCCGTGATCGTGCCGGCACCGATGATGGCGTCGACGCGCCCGGCGATCTCCGCGAGCGCATCGGTGGCCCCGGGGGTGTTCATGGTGATCTCCACGGCCTCGAAGCCGCCGCGCACGGCCGCCCCGATGCCCTCGACCGCGTGTCCGGGTTCGTGCATGCGGAAGATCGCGATGAGCTGGGCATCGCGGAGGCGCCGCACCCGGGAGTCGTAGAGCTTCGAGTTCATCGACCCAGGTTACTAGGGGACGCTCGCTCCACTGGCTACGCAAGGGGTGAGCGGCCCCTCCGTCGAACCATGACGACATGGCGCTCAAACGGATCGTGGCCTGCCTGATAGTCGTGGCGGCCGCCGCCGCGGCGACCGGCATCGCTCCGGCGAAGCCGCCGATGGGGCGCGGGCC
>JBOGWY010000095.1:0-5197 GCA_050694015.1 Actinomycetota bacterium
AACAGATGCAGTTGCTGGCCAAAGACGAGGTGCTCGTCTGCGACAGGCCCCCGTACGCCATCGCGATCGAAAGGGAACTGGGACACGCCGCCGCCGTCGAGAACCCCACCGAGCTCGAGTCTTTGGCCAGAGGCATCACCCACAAGGCGATCTACGACACCACGGCGCTGGAAGTGCGGGGACGAGTCCCCAGCATGAAACGCCTTCTGGCGGCAGGTGAGCAGGCGCGTACGCTCTCCGATGTCCCCACGAAGCTCGCGATCGCTGACCGCAAGTTGGCGCTCTTGCCCCTCAACATGCTCGTTGCGGACGAGGAGTTGGAGAGCGTGCTGGTCCACCCCTCTTCGTTGCTCGACGCTCTCGTCGCGCTTTTCGAAGCCCTGTGGGAGCGGTCGATGCCTTTGACTTTCGAGGATGCCACAACGGATTCACGCGAAGCCACGGGCCGGGACATCTCCGCTCGCGACCAGAACATCTTGTCGCTGCTTTCCGCAGGACTTAGCGATCAGGCCGTGGCCAAACAACTAGGAGTGGGAATCCGAACGGTGCAGAGGAGTGTGAACGTGCTTATGGATCGTCTCAACGCCCGCACTCGCTTCCAAGCGTCCCTGCTCGCATCCAAGAAGGGTTGGCTCGAGTGATTCACCCTCGATCTTGCAGAGGAGAAAGCCAAGTCCGAGCTCGCCGCTACGGAGGCGGACCTCGAAAAGCGGCAGGAAGTACTCACGCTCGCCATTGGACTTGCCGGTAGCTGCCACGCCGCGTACCTAAGGGCCAACCCCAAAGTGCGTCGTCGCTTCAACCAGGCTGTTCTGAAAGCCGTCTACGTCGAGGACGGCAAGGTCAAGCGCGCTGAGTACACGGACGTCTTCGCGGCTCTCTTCTCACGCCCGAGTTCGAATAACTGGATAAAGGTGCCCCCGGTGGGATTCGAACCCACAACACCCCGATTTTAAGTCGGGTCTCTCTGCCAGGTTGGAGTACGGGGGCAGATATCAGCCTGCCACGGAACGGCCTTTCTTATGTAGAAAATCCGCGCTCAGCGCGGGATATCTACAGAAGAAAGGGCCCGCCGGTTTCGACGGGCCCTTTGGTTGGATCGTGGCGTCAGACGCGCTGGTGAGCCGAGGAGCCCTCGTACCCTTCGCTCCCCTCGAAGACTGCTTCGGCCATCATGTTGTTACGCAGCTCGTTCCTTCCGACCCTCAGCACCGCAACTCCGTTGTCGTTCGTCGGTGCAGAGCCCAGCTCCTCGTCGTCGGCGAGGAACACGACGGTGACTCCCTTCAAGCCTTCTGAATTATCGGAGTCCACAACCGTGGCTCGCATCTCGCGGACCTGGCGGTCGTCGACGATCTCAAGAGTTGTGGCGCTGTCGTCTTGCGTGATCGCGAAGGCCATGCCGGTATGCGAGAACCCGTACCCGTCGCTCTCCGCGAAGGTCGCCGTGAGCACGTAGCTGCCCGGAGCTTCGTCGAAGGAAAAGTGATCGGCGGCCACCCCATTCTCGTCCGTGGGGCGGGTCCCCAACGGGTGCGTAACGCTGCCCTCATCGGTGATCTCGAACAAGATCTCCTGTCCCGAGATCGGCTCGCCGGTGGCAGCGTTCGTCAGCGTGGCCTGGATCAGCGCCTTGTCCGAGTGCTGCACCCCCGTCGCCGATCCCTCCATCGTCAAGGTCGTCGCAACGGCGGGGTCCGGCGTGGGCGTCGGTGAAGGCGACGCGGTGCCGTTGGTGAAGACCGTGAAGGATGACGCGAAGTCGACCGAGTCGTAGACGAGCTCGGTGACCGTCTCGACGTCGAGGTAGGAGCCGCGTATGAAGATCGTCACGGGCTCGGTGCCGGGATCGATCGACATCGGGACCTCGGCGCCTCCTTCGAGCATCGTCGTCCAGCGCGCGGTGAATCGGGTGACCTCGTTGGTGATCACGGCGTCGGTTTCCTGCTCCGCGGGTGGCAACCGATAGATGGTGTCGCCGACCTGGATCGCCGCCTCGTAGTCGAGCCGTCCCTGGATGCGCGCTACCGGCGACCATTGCCAGATATCGATTTCGAATCCGTGTATCTGCTTGTCGATCGTGCCGGTGAACGCCGGGTCGAAGGCTCCGTCGTTGACCAGGAGCCCGTTGTCGTACCAGGATGCGGGCGCCGTTTCCGTGGGAGCAGTGGTGTCGAAGGTCGCCTCACCGGTCGCGAAGTCGACGTTGCCGAGTCCCGAACCGGAGTGCAGGTAGAACTTCGTCGCCTCCTGCGGAGTGGGAGGCTGCGTCGGGTCCTGGGTGGGCTCGGGACTCGTTGTCGGGGTCGGATCGGTGTTACCGCTGCCGCCACACACGGGTTCGTTCATCAACCAGTCGAGGCTCTGCCGGATCTCGAGGGAGCCGTAACCGATCTCCGACGGCTGGGCCGTTTGGGTCCCGCTCGTCTTCAGGATCTCGGTCGGATCTGCTCCCGCCATGATGGCCCGCATCACGTCGAGCGGGGTCGCGGTCGGACACGCGCTGAACATAAGCGCGGCGGTGCCCGCGACGTGCGGCGTCGACATGCTCGTGCCGGTCAACTGGGCGTACTCGCGGACACCGCTGTTGCTTCCGCCCGCGACGTCCGAGAGCGCGACACGAGGGACGCCCGACGACGTTCCGCCGGTCAGAGTTCGGGCCGACCAGATAGCGGTACCCGGAGCGCCGACGTCCGGACGCGGTTCGCCGTTCACGGGCTCGCTCTCCGGCGTCCACGCCGACGGCGTTGGCAGCGTGTTGTCGGTGCCGCGGCTCGAGGAACTCGCCAGACGGTGGTTGGTGTCGTCGTAGTTCGCAACCCCGAGTGTGTAAGGGCTCTGCGCATTACTCAGGCCGTCACTTCCGGCGCCGTCGTTGCCGGCCGCGAAGACGACGACGATCCCGGCCCCGTACATGTCCCTCAAGAGCTGAGCCATCGCGGAATTGCCGTTGAAGGAGCATCCGCCCAAGCATCCCCAGCTATTACTCGAGACGCGGATCCCAAGCTGCTCTGCGTTGTCGAGTTGCCACTGCAGACCGAAGGTCGAGAAACCCGCCGATTGTGAGTCGCCGTTCTTGGTGCTGACCAGGCTCGCCTGCGGCGCGATCCCGAAGTTGTGTCCGTCCGGTGCGTACGTTGTGGTGTCGGGAGTGGGATCGAAACGCGTGTAGTACGAGTTTCCGGCGACGGTACCGGCAACGTGCGTCCCATGCCCACTCGCCAGCTCGGTAGTCGGCATCGCAGGACCGGGCTCCACCCCGGCCCCGACGATGTGGTCGATCGAGATCGCGGCTCTGATCCTGCTCTCGCACGGTTGGTACGGCCCCGCGGCACAGTTGAAACCACCGAAGTCGCGGTGCGTCTTGTCGATGCCGCTGTCGGTGATCGCAACCGTCACACCCTTACCCGTCGCCTGATCAACCGTGAGTCCGGGAACATCGGAGACGAGCGATCCGCCGTTCGGACCCGGCGAGTACGACCACACCCCGGTGCCGTCGGCGGCGAGACTGCGAGCGTGCACGTCGATCGTCGACGACGACATGAAGTTCGTGATCGGGTAATCGGGCTCCACGAAGGTGATGAAGTCGGCATCGAGGAGCGCAGCCATCTGTACTTGCGTCACTCGTCCCAAGAAGCGCGGTGCGTCCCCGTACCACTGCACCCACACTGTGTTGGTACCGACGAAGTCCTCGATCGCGGCATCCCTCTCCGACAGCGCCACCAGGACGCGCATGGTTCCGTCGGCGAGCTCGTAGTCGAGGCGCTCCTCGAACTCCACCGGGATCTTGTCCGGGTTGGCGTCCACCGCGGCGACCAGCTCGTCCGAAGCTGCGAGCCACCGATGGAGGCGGCGGTCCGCGGAGGCCGGACCGACGACGAGGAGTGACGCGACGAGACAGAGCGTGAGGAGCCCGGCGAAGGCTGAACCCCGGGACGACGACGACATGAAGGACCTCCTGGATGCCCGCGGTGCCGGGCGCCATAGCTCCGGCTACGTGGAGGTTTCGTCCATATTTAGGCGATTCCTGCTCCTGGAAGTTCGGAGCCCTAGATCAGCGGCCACGGCAGGTGCCGGTCCCCCTGCGGGGACGGGAACCGGTCCTCGGCCAGCAGTTCCTCGACGCGCTCCAGGGTCGCGGCGGCCTCCGCCGGGGTCAGCAGCGCCGCCAGTTCGCCACCGAGCCCACCGGCGTCGTCGAGCGCGGAGGCAAGGCCCCCGAGCACACCGCGCACCTCCGGCGTGAGCTTCGCCTCCGCGAACGTCCAGATCACCGTCCGGAGCTTGTGGTCGGTGTGGAACGTGAGCCCGTGATCAACCGCGCACATGCGACCGCCGGCGTCCTCGATGACATGCCCGGCCTTGCGATCCGCGTTGTTGATCACCGCATCGAACGCGGCAAAGGCGGCGAGCTCGTCGAGGCGCGACTCCATCAGCGCGAAGTAGTGACGTTCGGGATCGTGCTCGATGAAGAGCTGCAACGAACCCTCGCCGAGCGGTGCGTCGGGCCGCAACACCGTGGTCGGCACGATCTTCCACGACGCTTCGCTGACCATCCACGCCGCGACCTCGCGCGCCGCCAGTGTGCCGTGCGGGAAATCCCACAACGGGCGCTCGCCGCTGCGCGGTTTGTAGACCGCGTGCACCTGCGCGTCCGCAGTCGTGACGCGCGCGAGGAACGTGTAGTTCGAGGAGTACGGGAGGAGACCGAGGACCTCGATCTCTCCTTCGGTCAGGGTGACGAGAGCCTCGTCCGCACCGCCCACGTCTGAAACGTCAGGCCGGATGATGCCCGTTCGAAGCCGGGCAGAGATGGCCGTCGGGATCCATCGGCAGGCCGCACAGCTGACACAAGGGACGACCTTCGTCGACGATCGCCAGGGCGTGAAGGACGAACGATCGCACCTGCTCGCGCCGCAATAGGAAGCGCACCTCGAACGAATCCTCATCCGGCTCCGGGATCTCCTCGCTCTCGCTCACCGGGGCCATCGAAACGACGACGTGATCGGTCTCCTCTACGTATCCGAGCCCCATCGAACCGACGCGCCATTCCGGTTCGATCGGAGCTTCGAGATGGAACTCCGGATCGCGCGCCGGCGCTCCGGCGACGATCGCGTCGGCGGGATCGACCAGCAGCAAGATGTCGCGCAGCTTCTCTGCCAGTAGCAAGACCTGCTGCTTCTCCACGAGATAGGTG
>JBOGWY010000096.1:0-8292 GCA_050694015.1 Actinomycetota bacterium
GGCATGACGCGCGCGGGACCGTCCTCGTGATCGAGGCAGACGACGGCAATACCTACGTGCGCTTCGAGGATTTCGAGGTCGAGAACGGGCCCGATCTCAAGGTCTATCTGTCGCGCGCTGCTGCCGACGCACCCGAAGGGGAACTCGCTCGCGACTTCACAGACCTCGGCGGGCTCAAGGGGAACATCGGAGATCAGAATTACCTCGTGCCGGGTTCCGTGGATCTCGGCGATCACCGGAGCGTCGTCGTTTGGTGCAAGCGCTTCAGCGTCGGATTCGCCGTCGCTCCGATCGACGTAATGAATTCGTAATCCTGCCGTGCGTAGCGTCGCTCGCATAGGAGCCTCACCGACAAGGAGGGACTCGTGAAGCGCATAGCAGCGTTAGTCGTAGGTCTGGTCGTGGGTGCCGTACTGCTCGTGCCGGCGGGCGCGTCGCATCTGAGACGCGCGTATCAGATAGAACTTCGGCCCACCGGGCTCGAGCATCTTCAAGAGGGCTTCTACGAACTCTGGGCGGTGCACGGCGAGCGCAAGATCTCGGCCGGCTCCTTCAACGTTGATGCGGACGGCATGTTGGTAGATGGGTTCGGGCACCCAGCGCGCTTCTACTCTCCCCGCAACCCCGCGCGCGCAGATGCTCTGGTCGTCACGATCGAGCCTTTGCCCGATCCCGACCCGATGCCGAGCGGCATCGTGATCCTTTCCGGCCGCCCACGCGCACACTCCGCGCGCTTGCGGTTCCCCGTCGACCTGATGGAGGCGGCGGGCAGTTTCATCCTTGCCACCCCCACCGACAACGACTCGACCAACGAGACGGCCGGAGTGTGGTTCCTCGACCCCGACCCCGCACCCTCGCCCTCATTGCAGCTGCCCGATCTCCCCGACGGATGGATCTGGGAGGGCTGGGGCGTCACCCAGGGGACTCCCCTCAGCTCGGGGCGCTTCTCCTCGTCGACGGGCCCCGACGCGTCGAGCGAATTCTCCGGGCCGTTGCCGGGGCCGCCTTTCCCCGGGGAAGACTTCGTCTCGAACCTGCCGGACGCGATCGCGCCTCCAGTGGATCTTGCGGACGGATCATCGATGATCGTGTTGACGATCGAGCCCGACCTCGACGGAAGCGACCCCACGGGAGCGGGACCGTTCTCCATCAAACCGCTTCTTCGCATGGTGCCTGCGGATGCACCCGACCACGAATCGATCGAATTGATGCGTGACCTCACATCGGTGCCAAGTGGGAAGGCCGGCTACTGAGCGCTCGCGTGTGGGGTTGTCGTACGCCTACCGCACGGTCACGAGCAACCGGCTTGGAAACGCGTCGGTGTGGAACACGTAGTTCAGCGCCGGTTCGAGCAGCGGCTCGTGGTTGCCGAAGTCGCTCGAGCTGAGCGTGATGCGCAGGCGATGTCCCTTCGTGATGGTGTGCGCGATGTCCCAGACGTCGACGCGGTACTCGAGGGGCTTGCCGGACGGCACGGGAGCCGGCGACGTGTTCGGGAGCCACGGGCGCCCGGGCCGCGACCGCTTCTCGTCCCAACGCCGGTGCGATGCGCGCACGTATCCGGAGGTGATCAGCTTCGAGGAACCGTCCGGGGCGACGTCGGTCACCTTCACGATCCAGTCCGTATCCGACGCGGTCGTCGCCCCCCAGAAGTTCAGTTCCATCGGGCCCGCGAGCGCGAGCGGCCGCTTCATCGCTTCCGTCGTGTAGGTGAGGGCACGCATCTCGTCCGGGCGCTGGTCGGCGCGGTAGTGCGGCGATGCCGCGACGGTCCCCCACTTCGCGAATAACTCGGTCACACCGACGGTCGGATCGTAGACGTAGTGGTCCTCGATGTCGTTACCGGCGGGCCGACGTGGAACCAGAGAGCCGTCGAACACCCCGGAGTTCGACCCGCTCGGGGCACCCGACAGATGGAACGTCTCGAGCCGCGCTCCCTTCGGAGGCCACGCACTATCGGCGGCCCACTTCTTGGTGCCGAGGTCGTAGAAGAGGATCGGCGGCCCGTCCTCGATCCCGTTGTCCTTGCCCTTCAGGAAGTGGTCGAACCACGCCTTGTAGAGCGCGAGCCCACTGGGGCCGGGCGGTTCCGAGGTGCCCAGATACTCACTGCCGGGATCGAACGGCGCGCCGCAGCCCTTGTGCGTGCACGGCGCCATGATCAGACGGTTGTGCTTGCTCGCGACTCCGCTGAAGTTGTCGAGCGTGCCGCGCGAGAAACCGTCGAACCATCCTCCGAGATGAAGCACGGGCACCGTGATGTCGTCGTACTTCGTGTTGACAGATCGCTCGCGATAGAAGGGCCCGTCCCACGGGAGGAGCCGCGACTCCGCGACGATGCGCTGGTTCACGCGATCTGCGGCGTCCATCGACGGCGACGAGCCGGTCATCGATAACGCGGTCTGCAGCGCGAACCATTGCGCGACGAAGTTCACGTTGAAGATCCCGTTGTGCCAGACGATGTCGCCGTACGCATCCGCCAGTGAGACCGCGGGGATGATCGCCTTCAGATGCGGAGGTTGCTCGCTCGCGCCCATCAGAGGCGTGATCCCCTGGTACGACCCGCCGTACATGCCGACCTTGCCGTTGCTCCACTTCTGCCGTGCGGCCCACTCGACGACCTCGTAGACGTCCCTCTGCTCGCGCTCGCAGAAGATGCACAGCGCGCCTTCGGAGCCGCCGGTGCCGCGGATGTCGACGTTCATGTGTGCGTAACCGTCGCCGAGGAAGTGCGCGTAGTAGGTGCCGGGCCCGTACGGGGTCATGTTGATCAGCACCGGGAAACGCTTGCCTTCCTCCGGAACCTGCACTTGGGCCGAGAGCCGGACACCGTCGGACATCCGGATCGTGGTCGTGCCCTCCTGCGGCCGGTCGTCAGGTCGCCGGGCAGTCGCCGGCAGCGCGACGGCCGCTACGAGGAGAGCGACCGCCACGGTCACGACCACGGCCCTTATCGATCTCGTCTGCAGTGCAGAACCTCCCTCGCTAACTTCCTTACTCAGGGATACGGCGCGGTGCCCCCGATGTCCTGCCGCCCACAGGATCGACCGATCGACGCCCACCTCCGCTAGGCTGCGGCGCACGTGGCACGCATAGAGATCGGACGGGTCGCCGACGACGTCCGCTCGCTCACCCGTCCACTGATGAGCGACCACAACCTGAGCGCCCGGGTGTGGGCGACCGCGGCGGTCGTGATCGTTCCTTTCCTCGGTGTGACCGCGGTCGGATGGTGGCTACCCGTTCACCTCGCGATGCTCGGAGCCGCATCGCAGGCGATCGTGGGCGGCCAACTGATGTTCTCCACGACCCTCGCCCTCGCGCGCGGGCCTGCGCGATCCCACACCCTTCTGCAGCTCGCACTCCTCAACACCGGCGCGGTTCTGGTTGTTGGGGGAAGGTTGTGGAGCGCTCCCCCGCTGCTCGCGACCGGTGCGTCGATCTTTCTCGTCGTCATCTGCTGGGTCGCGTGGCAGGTGCTTGCGGTGTGGCGCACGGCCGCGAACCGTCGTTTCGCGGTCACGTCCACCTTCTATCTGCTCGCCGCACTCAGCATCGTGATCGGCGGTTCCATCGGAGCCGCACTGGGTATCGGCGCGTTCGACGATCCGGCCTCGTACCTGGCCCACCGGAGCGTGCACATGGCGTTCAACATCCTCGGGTGGGCGGGGATGACGATCGTGGGGACCGCGGTGACGCTGCTACCGACGATCATGCATGTACGCGCCCCCAAGCTCGGAGCGGTTCGCCCTATCCCGTGGTTGATGTTCGGCGGACTGCTCGTCCTGTCGACCGGTGCGACGTTCGACATGTACGCGCTGGGAGGCATCGGGATGCTGCTCTATGCGGCGGGCCTCGCCTCGTTCGCTACCTACCTGCGGACGATCGTCACAACTCCTCGGCGCAGGCAGGTACCGACCGCGGCATTGCACCTGATCGCTGCGCTCGCGTGGTGCGCCGTGACCACGATCGGTGTGGTCGTCACGTTCGCGTCCAACGAGGTCTCGGCGACGCGCCACATCCTCGTGGTCGGCGGTGCCGCCGGCTTCGTCTTCCAGGCCCTGCTCGGCGCGTGGTCGTTCCTGTTACCGAGCACGCGGCCCCCGGACCCGGATCGCCGTCGCCGCGAGCTCGTTGCGATGGAGATAGGTGGGCGCACCCAGGTCGTCACCTACAACCTCGGACTCATACTGGTGCTGATCGGGCTGCTCACCGAGATCGACTCGTCGCTCGCCGGCATCGTCGTGGCGTGGAGCGCCGCCGCGTGGACGATCGCGAAGACGTGGACGTTCCCCGGGCTCGCTCGCCTACGGTCCGTGGACGCGCGCGCCCGCACGTGGTGGGCCGTCCCCGAACAGCCCACCCGCGCAGAGTGACGAACTAGATCCGGAAGAACAGCGACGCGAACCTGCGCGCGGCGTCCTGGTCCCCGTACGGCGTGCCCGAGCGGTAGCGCCCGAACGCGGTGAGCACGAGGCTCGCGGGATCGAAGTCGATCACGCACTGCGCGCCGTCGACCGTGCCGGGCTCGTACGCCATGCCCTCCTGCGTGACTTTGATGCGCGTGACGCCTTCATTGCGGCCGGACACGCGCACTGCGACGTCGAGGTCCGCCCCTTCGAGCCGGCTCGTGTCGGTCGTCGCCTGCCACAGCACAAACATGAACGGCACGAGCATGTCGGCCGCGTCGGGAGTCATGAAGTGATTCATCTCGAGACCCTCACGGATGTCCCACGAGTGAACGCCGTAGTCCATGAGCTGGCCGATTGGAAAGAAGAACGCGGGCAGCGATCCCATGTACGCGTGCGTGATCATCATGGTGCCCCACTCTTCCTCCGTTACCTGCTCGAACATCTTCATCGCGGTGGAAAACGCGTCGTGGAGACGCGGGATCAGTTCCTCACGAGGTATGTCGTGCAGCGCCTGCGCGAACTTGTCGGCGTTGATCGACATCTCGGTCAGAGGCGCGATGCCCTCGGCGACCTGTCCCGAGCGGGTCACTTCAAAGCGGTTGATGTAGCCCTCGGTCGTGTCGACGAGGTGCGCGACGAGGTCGCGAACCTGCCAGTGACCTGCAGAGGTCGGCGAGAGCCAGATCTCAGGGTCGTCGATCAGCGCGAAGAACGACTCCGCCTCCTCGCGCACGATACGGAGGAGATTGTCCTTCGCAGCGAAGTTCATCGCGTTCCATTCCGCCGTACCCATGGCTCCTCCTTTTTCGTGCCATCCCATCCCTGCCGGCCTCGATTTTTCACCCGTTTCGAGTTACTTACAAGTCGTGAGTAGATAGTTGATAGACATAGGGGGGAAGCCGCTACCCGAGGGAGGCTCGATGAAGCTCGATGGGATCCACCATGTGACCTGCATCACCGGCGACGCCCCGGCGAACGTCCGCTTCTACGTCGGGACCCTCGGGCTGCGCCTGGTCAAGAAGTCCGTGAACCAGGACGTGCCGAACGTGTACCACCTCTTCTATGCCGACGACGAGGGCGGGGCCGGCTCCGACATCACGTTCTTCGAGTACCCGGGCATCCACAAGGGCACCCCCGGTGACGGTCAGATCCACCTGGTGACCTTCCGGGTCGGCTCCGACGATTCGCTCGATTTCTGGGAGCAACGTCTGAAATCGCACGGCTTCGACTCCGTACGCGACGACGGTCGTCTGCAGTTCGAGGACCCCGACGGGCTGAAGCTCGAGCTGACCGCGGTGCAAACCACCGACGAGCCGCTGCGTGCGCTGCATCCCGAGATCCCCGAGGAGCACGCGCTCCAGGGCTTCGACAGCGTGCGTGCCTACACATCGGACGTCGCGCGCAGCAAGGCCCTGTTCGAGGACGTGCTCAACTTCGAACCTCAACGCGATAACGCGTGGGAGAGTCGCGGTGAGAGCCGCGGTTCGTTCTTCACCTTCGACGAGGCCCCCGGGGCGGCCGTCGAGGGGGCCGGAAGCGTTCACCACGTCGCGTGGGCGTGCGCGATGGACGAGCACGAAGCGTGGCACAAGATCGTGAGTGATGCGGGTACGAACGTGACACCCATCATCGACCGCTTCTATTTCCGTTCGATCTACTTCCGGATCCCGGCGGGCGTGCTGTTCGAGATCGCCACGAAGGGGCCGGGCTTTGACTCCGACGAGCCACTGGAGACGCTCGGCCATAACCTGTCGCTGCCGCCCAACTACGAGCACCTGCGGCAGCAGCTCGAGAAAGAGCTCACGCCGCTGCCGAAGACACGTGCGGAGGACTTCGTCGGTTAACTCCACGCCGCTGACGATCCCCGAGCTCTTCGAGAGCACGGTTGAGCGCGTCCCGGATAAGTCGTGGCTCACGTACGAGGACACGCGCTACACGTACGCGCAGGCACACCGCGTCATCGGAAGCGCGGCGGCACGCTTGCGCGATCTCGGTGTCGGGCGGGAGACGCCGGTACTCGTCACGACGCGCAACTCGCCCGATTACCTGTTTACCTGGCTCGCGCTGATGCGACTAGGTGCGTTCATGCTGCCGGTGAATCCGGAGAGCACGAGGGCCGAGCTCGCCGGGTTGACCGGCCAGCTACAACCCGCACTGGTGGTTACCGACGAGGGTTTGCGATCGATCGTCGGGGAGGTCGTGGCCCGCGCAGCACCGGGATCACGCCTCGCGACGGTCGACGGCATAGTCACCGACGAGGTGCTCGACGCACCGCCGATCGCAGCCCACCAGGACGACCTCGCGGTGCTCATCCCGACGTCGGGAACAACGGGCCGCTCGAAGCTCGTGATGCAGACCCAGCGTGCCTACGCGATGGCCGGGGAAGGGTTCCCCTTCTGGATGGGCTTGACGGAAGAGGACCGGCTGATGACCTCGCTCCCGCTGTTCCACATCAACGCGCCCGCCTACTCGACGTTGGGTTCGGTCGCCGCGGGGGCCGGGCTGATCCTGCTACCCCGTTTCTCCGGGAGCCGCTTCATCGACGAGGCGCGCCGTTACGGCGCGACCGAGTTCAACGCGATCGGGGCGATGCTCGAGATCCTGATGCGCCGGCCGGAACGCGATGACGACGCCGACAACCCGTTGCGCCTCTGCTACACGGGGCCCACGCCGCCGAAAGCGCGCCAGCTCGAGATCGAAGAGCGCTTCGGGCTACAGATCGTGTGCGGCTACGCGCTGTCCGAGAGTCCCTACGCGCTGATCTGGCGGAAGGGAACGCGTCCCTACGACACGCTCGGAAGCCTGCGCCAACATCCGACGCTGGGCGAGATCAACGAGGGCCGGGTGATGGACGAGGGCCGAGAGGCGGGCGCCGGCGAGATCGGCGAGCTCGAACTGCACAACCCCGCCGTGATGCTCGGCTACTACAACATGCCGGACGAGACCGCCGCGGTCCTGTCCGACGACGGATGGCTGAAGACGGGTGACCTCGTGCGCGTCAATGCCGACGAGACGTTCACGTTCGTCGGCCGCAAGAAGGAGCTGATCCGCAGGCGCGGCGAGAACCTCTCCCCGCTCGAGGTCGAGACCGTGCTCGAACAGCACCCCGCGGTGGCGGAGGCTGCCGTCGTGGGCGTGCCGTCGGAGCTATCCGAGGAGGAGGTGAAGGCGTTCGTGCTGCTCGCCGAAGGCGCCACCGTAGACATGCGCGAGCTGCGCGACTTCGTGACCGAACGGCTCGCTCCCTTCAAGGTCCCCCGCTACTTCGAAGTGGTCGACGACCTGCCGCACACGCCGACGGGCCGGATCTCGAAGCCCGCCCTCCCCCGTGACCGCAACGACCGCGAGGAAGATCTCCAGCCGCAGACGCGCGGGAGCGCGTCGTGAGCGACGATTGGGTGCGGTCGTCGATCGGGCGCGCGACTCCGGACGCGATCATCGTGCGCGGACGAAACGTCGCCGACGAGCTCATGGGCAAGATGTCGTTCGCGGATCTCGCGTTCCTCCTCGCGGCGGGACGGGAACCGACCACCGAGGAATCCGAGTTGTTCTCGGCGATCCTCATCTCGCTCGCCGATCACGGTCTGACCCCCACGGTGCTGGCGGCCCGGCTCACGTACACGGGAGCGCCGGAGGCGATGCAGGGTGCGATCGCGGCGGGGCTCCTCGGCGGCGGGAGCGTTTTCCTCGGCCCCGTCTCCGACACCGCCGCATTCCTGGGTCGCATCGTCGACGGACTCGGCGACTCACCGAGCGACGGATCGCTGCAGGCGGCGGCGAAGGAAGCCGTCGATGCCGAGATCGCCGCTTCTCGACGCATCCCCGGCCGCGGGCACCCGATACACCGCGTTGGGGACCCACGTACGCCGCGCCTCTACGAGCT
>JBOGWY010000097.1:0-2011 GCA_050694015.1 Actinomycetota bacterium
TACTGCTTGTCGTCCTTGACGCTCGGCCCGTGATCCTTAGCCATACTCCGCCTCCTCACGTTTTCGCGGTCTTCATGAACATGTACCGCATACGTGCGCAGCCCGAACACGAATACGCTCGAGGACCATGACCACGCGGGACCTCCTCGCGCAACGCAGCGACCGTTACGTCGGTTGGTTACGGGACGCGTGTTCGATCCCGTCCATGGCAGGTGAACAGAACGCGCTCGATGAGATGGCGGCGTGGGTCGAGGACAAGCTCGAAGCGCTCGGTGCGTCGACACGGCGACTCACGCAACACGATGCGCCCGACGCGATCCTCGGGCGGCTGGGTCACGGCGATCGCAGCGTGCTCATCTACGATCATTACGACGTTCAGCCCGTCGACCCCCTCGAGCTGTGGGATACAAAGCCGTTCGATCCCGAGATCCTCGACGGGATCTTCTACGCACGAGGAGCTGCGGACAACAAGGGCGACCTCGTCGCACGTCTGGCCGGGCTGGAGCTCTACGAAGAACTCCACGGCGACGTTCCGGTCGACGTCAAGTTCCTGATCGAAGGCGAGGAGGAGACCGGTTCCAAGTCGTTCCCCGGTCTCGTCGAGACCTACGCCGACGTACTACGAGCCGACGGGTGCATCTGGGAGGGCAACGGCATCGATCACGCCGAGCGTCCGTCGTTCGTCTTCGGGGCGAAGGGACTCGCATACGTCGAGCTCACGTACCGGGGGCTCACCGACGATCAGCATTCGTCGCTCGCGGTCATCGCGCCGAGCCCCGTATGGCACCTGCTCGAAGCACTGTCAACGCTCCGGGAACCGAGCGGGCGCGTGCTGATCGACGGTTTCTACGACGACGTCGTGCCGCTCACCGCTGAGGACGGCGAGATGCTCGCGACGATCCCGTTCGAAGAAGACAAGGAGCGGGAGCGCCTGGGCGTCGACTCGTTCGTCGGAGAGGCGACCGGTGCAGAGCTCGTGCGTCGCTACTACTTCGACCCGACCTGCAACATCGCCGGGATCGTCGCCGGCTTCACCGTCCCGGGCAGGTCGAAGACCGTGCTCCCGAAGGAAGCGATGGCCAAGGTGGATATGCGGCTCGTCCCCGACCAGGATCCCGACGACATCGTCGCCAAGCTGCGCAAGCACCTCGACGCGCGAGGGTTCAACGACATCGAGATCCGAGGATTCTCGATGGAGCACCCGGTTCGATCGCCGCGTGACACACCTCTCGCAAGGGCCGCGATCGAGGCCGCCGCCGACGTTTACGACCGACCCGCGTCGCTCGCACCGATGATGATCGGGACCGGCCCGATGTATCACGTCGCCGCGACCCTCGCTCTGCCCACGGTGTCGCCGCCGGGCGTGTTCCGGCCCGACTCGAACATCCACGCGCCTAACGAGAACTGCCGGATCGAGGATTTCCTGCGCACGATCGAGTACACGACCGCGTGGCTGCACCGGTTCGCGACGATCGAGCGCTGACGCCGCACATCTTTTAGCATCGAGGGCATGACGACCGGAGCGCGCGACGAGGGTTACTTCGGGCCGGGATCGGTGACGTGGCGGATCCATTCGAGCCCCTCGCTCATGGTCGGTGGACTCCGCGCCCTCCTGGTGCAGGCGCTGAACCCGCTCGCGATGGCGGCGGTCGCCGAACACAGCAACTACAAAGAGGATCCCTGGACCCGACTGATCCGCACGACGGAATACCTCGTTGCGACGACCTTCGGAGACACCACGACCGCCGACGCCGCGGCGCGCCGGCTGCGCGAGATCCACCGGCACGTGCGCGGCGTCGATCCCTTCACCGGGCTGCCCTACCGTGCCGACGATCCCGAGCTCTTGCTCTGGGTCCACGCCACCGAGGTGCACTCGTTCATGAGCGGCTATCGCGTCTTCGGTGGCGGACTGAGCGACGAGGATGCCGACCGTTACGTGAACGAGATGGTGCGCGCCGCGGAACTAGTTGGTCTCGCCGCCGACGAGGTTCCGGCGAGCAAAGGCGAACTA
>JBOGWY010000098.1:0-3086 GCA_050694015.1 Actinomycetota bacterium
GCCCAGAAGGGCTCCGATCTGTTGTGGAAGTGGATGGAGCACGAGAAGGAGACGATCCACGGGCGCGGCGTCGAGGCGATCCTCAAGAACGACAACTACAACCCGTCCCAGGCCGTCGCCGTCTGCAAGGAGATGGTCGAGAAGGACAAGGTGTTCCTGCTCTCCGGTCTCGCCGGGACCGACCAGATCCAGGCCTGCGCCCGCTACGCGGCGTCGGTCGGCGTGCCGTACATATCTGCGGGCGTGACCGAGATCGGGCTGGAAGGCTTGCCGAACTACTTCGCGACGTCGATGACGTACCCCGACCAGGGTCCGCTCCTCGTCGACTACATGGTCTCAAAGCTCGGCGCCAAGAGCGAGAAGAACGGGATGCTCCGCTTCGACACGCCCAACTTCGAAGACGCGCACGACGCGTTCATCGGCGCGGCTCGCAAGGCGGGCATGAGTGTCGACTACGACCGAGCCGTCTGTAAGTGCGCTACGTCGACCGAAGCCCAAACCGTCGTCCAGGAGATGAAGGCCGCGGGTATCGAGAACGTCTATGTGTTGGTCTCGCCGGTCTGGTGGCTGCAGGTCCTGCAGGCTGCCCGCACCCAGCAGTACACGCCGCAATGGACGGGGGTCGGTATCACCAAGACCTTCGACACCGTTGCAAGCGTCGGGTGCCGCAACGGGACCATCGACAAGTCGAAGTTCTTCTCGCCGTTCCCCGCGTGGATCGACATCAAGAAATACGACAGTGAGTTCACCCCCGCGGTCAGGACCATCTACAACGAGGACGGAGACGACTTCATCGTGCTCGGTTGGGCCGGCTCCAAGGTGCTTCGGGAGCTCCTCGAACGCGCCGGCGAGAACCTGACCCGTGAGGGGTTCGTCTATTCCTCGGAACGGGCCAAGAACCTCAAAACGAACACCTTCCCGACGTTGAACTTCTCGGGCGAGGACCGTTTCGGAGCGAACAGCGTGCTGGTGTCCGAGGCCCGATGCTCCGACAACCGCTGGCACGTGCTCCATACGTATACGAGCGATTTCTAGGCTCGGAACATCCCCACTCCGTCATGGGCGCCGGGGTGGGTGCTTGCTTTGGCACGACGGAGGGCTGCTGCGGTAACTTTCCTTCCGTCATCGACGACTCGCGGGGGCTAGGGCAATGAGAACAGCGATCGTTTCGGGGGCCGTTGCGGCCCTGGTAGCGATTGGTTTGTTCCTCGGCGCGGGCGATGACCTCGGTCCGAACTCGTTCATCATCATCGGACTGTCCCAAGGCTGCGTCTACGGCCTGGTCGCCCTCGGTCTCGTGCTGGTCTACAAGGGAGCCCGGGTTTTCAACTTTGCCCAGGGCGAGTTCGGGACGGTCGCCGCCTTCATCGTGTTCCTCTTCATCGAGCAGTGGAAGGTCGGGATCCCGTACTGGCTCGCCGCGCTGATCGCGCTCGTCGCCACGGTGCTGATAGGGCTCGGGATGGAGCGGATCATCGTGCGCCCGTTGCTCAATGCGCCGCGCGTCACCCTGCTCGTCGCGACGATCGCTTTCGCGCTGTTGTGCATCGCCGTCGAGCTCTTGCTCTTCCTTCCCGAGCCCAAGACCCTTCCGCCGATGGTGAACACCCTGCCCGGTGTCGGGAACGGGTTGGAGCTCGCGAACTTCATCCTCGAGCCGCAGCGCCTCGTCATCGTCGCGGTGCTCGTCGCGCTGGCAGTCGTCCTCGGCTATTTCTTCTCGAAGACCGACCTCGGGCTGGCGGTGCTCGCGACCTCGCAGGACGCGTTCGCGACCCGCATCGTCGGCATCGGCGTCGAGCGCATGTCCCGGTTCATCTGGGGCTCGGCCGCGTTCCTCGGAGCCGTCGCCGGCATCCTCTTCGTCCCGCTGAACCCGCTCGTGCCCGGCATCATGACGACACAGGTGCTCATCGCCGCGTTCACCGGGGCGGTGATCGGGGGCATGACGTCTCTCCCGGGCGCGTTCGTCGGGGGCATCATCGTCGGGCTGCTCCAGAGCATCTCGAACTGGGCCTCCGGTAGTCAGAAGTTCCTCATCGGCTCCGGCGACAACGCGCGGTTGATCCAGGACTTCCTGCCCGGGGCGCCGGACGTCGTGATGCTCGTAGTGCTGTTGCTGGTGCTGATGATCCGGCCGGCCGGACTCCTCGGGAAGGAAGCATGAGCACTTCTGCGGAGACCGCGAAGCTCCCCGGCGTCGGCGCCGACACGGACGCCTACCCCGAGCGCTGGCAGCCGAGCGTCCAGGGGTGGGTCGCGCGCCTTGTCGTCCTGGCCGTGATCTTCGGCGGCCTCCTCTACATCACCGCGACGTCTCCGGGCTTCTGGGCCGACCGCATCTCGCTCGCGGCGATCTACGCCATCATCGGCTTGTCGCTCAACATGGTCCTCGGCTACGTCGGCCAGGTCTCGCTCGGGCACCACGGATTCGTGGGCATCGCGGCGTTCGTATCCGCGTACTACGTGACCGAACAAGCGGGCTGCACGATCGAAGGTGGCTGCGGGCTGTCCGCGTTCATCACCGCCCTCGTGTTCTCGATCTTGAGCGGCGCGATCGCCGCCGGGCTGCTGGGCCTCGTCGCCCTGCGGATCAGCGGTCTCTACCTCGCGCTGATCACGCTCAGTTACGGGTTCATGGCCGAGCGGTCGATCTTCGAGATCTCGTTCCTCACCCGCGGCGGCGCCGGCATGCCGGCTCCCCGTCCGAAGGGGTTCACGAGCGACACGCAGTACGCGTTCCTCACGCTGGTGTTCCTCGCGCTGGTGCTCTTCGTCGACTGGAGGTTCCTGCGCTCGAAGGTGGGCCGGGCCGTTCTGTCCATCAAGCACTCCGAACCGGTCGCGGCTTCCTACGGGATCAATGTGACCGCATACAAGACGATGGCTTTCGTCCTGTCGGGGATCTTCGCGGGGCTGGCGGGCGGTCTCTTCGCGTTCCGGTCGACGACGGTCGTTTCGAACGACTTCAACTTCTCGGTCGCGCTCTTGTGGGTCCTGATGGTCGTCGTCGGCGGCCTCGGCAACCGGGTTGGAGTGGTGATCGGGTCGGCGTTCTTCGCCCTGTTCCCGTTCTTCGTCGGCGC
>JBOGWY010000099.1:0-7217 GCA_050694015.1 Actinomycetota bacterium
TCGGCCTCGTGCTCGGAGCCATGCTCGCGATCCTGACGATCATCCAGTTCCAGGGCGGCATCGGCGAACAGATCTCGCCCCTCACGCGATGGCTGGGCGGCAAGAGATTCGAGGGCCATCACGCGCATAAGGGCCCGAAACGCGAGAAGAAGAAGGGTGCGCTGTTGGCCAAGATGGGTCTTCACAAGACGTCCGAGCCCGACGCCGCGACGGAACCGCCGGAGAGCGTCGAGCCCGGGTCGCAAGCCAAGATGACATCGGAGGAGCAGCCCGACACACTCCCGGCTCCGCCGGGCGCCGAGACCACCGAGATGCCGAGGGCCGCCGACGACGATTCGCCGTGGAAGCGTCCGAGCTCCGGAGGCGAGTCATGACGGCCCCGGTCCTCGAGGTACGCGACACCGGCATCCACTTCGGCGGCCTGGTCGCACTCGAGAGCGTCAACGTCACCGTGCCCGAGTGGGAGATCGTCGGACTGATCGGACCCAACGGGGCCGGGAAGACGACGTTGTTCAACTGCATCATGGGCGCGTACACGCCGAACACCGGATCGACCTGGTACCGGGGACGAGACATCTCGTTGCTGGCCACACATCGCCGGACCGCTCTTGGGATCGGGCGGACCTTCCAGAACATCGGTCTCATCAGAGGCCTGACCGTTCTGGAGAACTTCCTGGTGGCTCAGCACCCGCGCATCTCGTACGGCGCGTGGGGCTCGCTCATCGGGATGCCCGGCTCCTTCGCCGAGGAACGGCGGTTGCGCGCCAACGCGATGGAGGTGCTCGACTACATCGGCCTCGCGCACCTCGCCGATTCGACCCTCGACGGGCTTCCCTATGGGACGCTGAAGTTGGTCGAGGTCGGCACGGTTCTGGCGACCGATCCCGACCTGCTACTGCTCGACGAGCCGTCGTCGGGTATGGGCCCCGACGAAGCGCACGAGTTCGGCGAACGACTATTGAAGCTGCGTGAGACGCTGAACCTGACCGTGCTGATGATCGAGCACCACGTTCCGCTCGTCGTCGGCGTGTGCGACTACGTCTATGTGTTGAACTTCGGGAAGGTCTTGACCGAGGGCAAGCCGGACGCGGTGCGGAACCATCCCGAGGTGATCGCCGCGTATCTGGGCGGCGACGTCGACGATGAGGAAGAGGGCGCCGGTGTCTCTGCTTGAGGTAACCGATCTGAAAGCCGGATACGGCTCGCTGCCGGTGCTGGGCGGGGTCTCGTTCCAGGTCGAGGAGGGCGAGACCGCGGTCCTGCTGGGACTGAACGGCGCCGGCAAGACGACGACCATCCTGTCGCTCGCGGGGCTCATCAAGCCGTGGAGCGGCAGCATCAAGTTCAACGGCGAGGAGATCTCCGGCATGGACGCCCGCAAACGCGTCGGCGAAGGGATCGTGCTCGTGCCGGAAGGCCGCCGCGTGTTCCCGGAGCTGACCGTCGCGCAGAACCTGCGCCTGGGCGCATGGCCGTACAAGCGCGACCGCAAAAAGACGCGCGAGATCGTCGAGCGCGCGGTGGAGTACTTCCCGCGGCTGCGGGAACGGTGGACGCAGCTCGGCGGAACGCTGTCGGGAGGGGAACAGCAGATGCTCGCGATCGCACGCGGGCTGATGGGGCGGCCGAAGCTCCTGCTGATCGACGAGTCGTCGCTCGGTCTGTCCCCCAAGCTCACGCATACGGTGTTCGAGGTCGTCCACAGGATCAGCGACGACGGCGTCACCGTGTTCATGGTCGAGCAGAATGCCGGTGTCCTGAAGATCGCCGACCGTGCCTTCGTGATGGAGAAGGGCACGCTGATCTACACGGGCAAGGGCGAGGACATCATGAAGGACGAAGGGATCCGCGAGGCCTACCTGGGCGCTTGAGCGTCGTCGTCACGACGCGGGCGCTTGAGCGTCGTCTACGGTCCCTCGAGCTTCAGCTCCCTCCACGCGTCCGGTTCCGACAGGTCCAGTTCCAGACGCGGTTCGCCCGCGAGATCGTCGGCGGCGTCGACCGCTTCCGCCAGGCGCTCCGGAGATGTTGTTCTCTTAAGCAACCGTTTGCGCTCCGATAGCACCACGTATTCGGCGCGCGACGTTCGAAGCGCCTCGATCACGGAAGGCGGGACGTCACCGCACGCGACGACACGACCGACCTTCGCGTACGTCACTCCCTCGAGCACCGACGCCGTCAGGTCGGGCGTCGGATCGATCACGACGATCGTACGTACGTTCTGCGCGGCACGCTCGGTGAGATCGGCATCGATGTCGCGACCGCGTGCGATGTGTACGCCGAGAGCGCGGAGCTTTTCCGCCGCCGCAGGATCCAGTTCGATCGCGCGCACCTCATCTCCCTGTCCGATGAGCCGCCGGGCGATCGCTTCGCCCCGCTCCCCCGCGGCCCCGATAAGGAGGACGCTCATGCCACGACCTTGAGCACGTTCGGCACGATCGAGAAGCGGGCCGAGCGGGCCGCCGGCAACGGTTCCCCGTCGACGTGCCGGCTGAACGGGCGGTCGGCGCGGACCTCGAACCAGTCGAGATCGCTCGCGTAGAACGCATCCGGATGGTGGACGAGATCGCCCGTCACGAGACAGCGCCACGCGTACGCAGGGAGTGCCTCGATCCGCATCGTCTTGAGAGCGAAGATGTCGATGCCCCCCTCGAGCCGGACCCCGGGCGCGATGCGCACGGCCCGGTTCCCGATGTACGCGTAGGGGCCCGCATTCGACGCGATCGCCATCGCGACGTCGACCTCGCCGAAGTCCCCCTTGACGTTCATGACGGGTTCACGTTGACGGTACGTCCCGGCGAGGACGCGGAAGGCGCTCCAGTAGAAGAAGAGTTGCCCGAAGCGGCGTTTGGCGGGCACGTAGCGCTCGACTCGCTCCGCCGCCTCGGCGTCGAACCCGCAGCCCGCGGAGAACGTGAAGTAACGGTCGTCCATCCGTCCGAGAGACACGGTGCGACGCATCTGCGGGAGCAGCGACAGGATGTGGTCGATCGCCTTGAACGGATCGAGGGGGATCCTCAGGGCGCGGGCGAACACGTCCATCGTTCCCCCCGGGACGATGCCGAGGGCCGAGTCCGTACCGGCGACGCCGTTGGCGACCTCGTTGACGTGCCCGTCTCCGCCGTACGCGATCACGAGAGAGGCGCCGGATTCCGCCGCGCGCTGCGCCAGTGTGATGCCGGTGTCGCGCGCGGTCGTGGCGTAGGCGTCGATCACGAAGCGCGACCGAAGAGCGGCCACGACGTCCTCCCGCGTCTGTTCGGACACCCGCCCTGCATTCGGATTCACGATGAGAACGGCCGGTGGCCTGCCCTCCCGTATCATCCCGACACGCTACTCGCGCGACTGCGTAGGAGGAAAAGGGGAACGGGCAGGTGAACGGGCCGCTGGTCATCGATACCAAGATGCACGGCTTCGAGGGGATCACCGGAGCCTTCGTGCTGCGCGGCGAGAAGACGGCTCTGATCGAGACGGGGCCCAAGACCTCGGTGGAGACCGTGCTCGCCGGGCTCGACGCCAACGGTATCGAGCACCTCGACTGGATCATCGTCACCCACATCCACCTCGACCACGCCGGTGCCGCCGGTACGTTGGCGGCGAGGTTCCCCGCAGCGACCATCGCGGTCCACAGCGTCGGCGCTCCCCACCTCGTGAGCCCGGCGAAACTGTGGGCGAGCGCGGCACGGATCTACGGCAACGAGATGGACGAACTGTGGGGTGGTATCGATCCGATCCCGCAAGAGCGCATCCGTGTGATCGACGACGGCGACAAGATCGACCTCGGCGGACGATCGCTGCAGGCGATCGAGACACCCGGTCACGCATACCACCATCACGCTTACCTCGACGACTCGACGGGCATGGTTTTCACGGGCGACGCGCTTGGTGTTCGCCTCGCCTCGGTCCCCGCGGTGCGCCCCGCCACGCCCCCACCGGAGTTCCATCTCGCAAAGGCCATCGAGTCGATCGAGCGGATCAAGGGCGTGGGGGCGAGCTCGCTGTGCCTGACCCACTTCGGGCCTTCCGAGGTCGATCCTGCCGAGCTCTGCGACCAGGGCATCGAAGCGCTCCTCCGGTGGGCGACGTGGGTGCGTGATGCACGCGTCGAGACGCGGGAGCACGACGAGGTCACCGAGAAGGTGCGTTCCGCCGCGCGCGGCGATGCGGAGGGCCGGCTCGACCAGGCCGACGTCGACCGCCTAGAGCAGACGACCTCGTACGAGATGAACGTGTCCGGGTATATGCGCTACATGGACAAGAACGAACCCGACGCTAGGTGACCGCGCCGTCCTACCTCCGAGCGCTCGAGCCGTCCGATGCTGAGGAGATGCTCGGGCTGCGTCTCAAGAACCGCTCGTGGCTGCAGGCGTTCGAGCCGATCCGTCCCGAACGTCTCTGGACCCTGCCCGAGCAACGCCGCGAACTCGAGCTGGAACAGGAACTGCGGCGCGAAGACCGCCGTTACGTGCACGGGATCTTCCTGACCGAGGACGATCGCCTCGTGGGGCGTGTCTCGCTCGACAACGTCGTGCGAGGCGCGTGGCAGAACGCGACGCTGGGCTACTTCGTCGCTCAGGAGCACAACGGCCGGGGCATCGCCACCCAGGCGGTCGGAGACGCCCTGCGCTTCGGGTTCGAAGAGATCGGACTGCACCGCGTCCAAGCAGGTGTGATGCCGCGTAACGTCGCGTCGATCCGAGTCGTCGAGAAAGCCGGGTTCCGCTACGAGGGCATGTCGCCGCGTTACCTGCAGATCAACGGCGAGTGGGAGGACCACAACATGTACGCGATCACGGTCGAGGACTGGCAGGGGCTATAGCTTCTTGACGAACCCGTAGCCCGTCTGCTCGTAGAGCGCCTTCTCCCGATAGAACCGGTGTGCGTCGACGCGGTGGAATGCCGACGAGAGCGCCACCGTGTCGCATCCGTCGGCCCGCGCGAGGTCCTCGATGTGGCTGAGGAGCCGGAGACCGTAACCCTTCGACCGGTGCTTCTCCGCCGTTATCAGGTCGAAAACCCAGATGTACTGCAGGTAATAGAAGTTGACCCTCCGGGCGATGCCGGCGAGGGCCGCGATATCGCCGTCCGCTTCGAGGGCGAACAACCGGTAGCCGCGCGGGACCATGTCGGCCAGCAATGTCATGTACGCGTCCTCGCCGAGATGCGTTCGCAACTCGTGCATCACCGGGTACGCGCGCCGGAACTCCTCGTCGGTCGTGAGCTCGCGGATCTCGATCGTCATCGTGCGAGCCGTGCGACGCGCTCCGGAGCATCGGTCGCATCGGGGTCGGCCGCCGCCACCGCCTCGAACCACTTCCGGGCCTGCGTGAAGCGACCGCGACGCGCCAGTAGATCGCCGAGCACGTACCAGACACGGAGGTGATGCTCCTCGGCGACGTCGGGTCGGAGCTCGAGCCTCTCCACGCGGGCGATCGCGTCGTCTACCCGGTCCATGTCCGCGAGCGCGCCGGCCGCCACGATCTGACCCTCGTAGAACACCGGGTCGTCGACCTTGGCCCGGTCGATCTCGTCGATCAGCTCCAGCGCGCGCTCCGGTTTCTGCATCGCGCGGTAGGTGTCGGCGATCACCGGGTTCTGCGCGGTCGAACCCGAGATACGCCGGAACGCGCCGAGCTCGCGGGCCGCCTCGTTCCACCGGCCGGCGTTGTAATACGCGAGACCGAGGAACTCGCGGGCCGCTATCGAACGCAGTGCGATGTGCTTAGCCTGTTCGCCGAGCCGGATCGCTTCGTCGAGATCTCCGGCCGCGTACGCGGCCACCGCGTCGGCGAAGACCTTCACGAGGATGTCGCCCTTGCCGGGCCGCGCAGTGGTGCGCAGCTCCTGCGCGATCTCTTCGGAGAGATGCACGGGGTCGTACTTGCTCTCGCGATGCGAGACGTCGCGGTCGTGGCGTGGCCGGTGACGCGTCGGTGGTTTCCGGTCCGGCGTTCCCGGGGCGCGGGGCCGTCCGCCTCTCTTATCGCCCCGCTCGTTCATCCCGCCACCATAATCAGTGGGAGTTAGCCTCCCCGACATGCCGCTCCACGATGCCGCGTTGCTCCCGCGCGTTGCGCGTTATCTGGTTCGACGTCTCGGAGCTCGAAGGCGACCCCACGCCGGTCGGGCCCTTCACCGTCTACATCAGTCGCATCACGCGTGCCGACTGGGGCACCTACGCGCTGCCGACCGGGACGCTCGAGGGGGCCTGGCGCGACGACCTTGCTCGCGTCGTCGACGTCTTCCGGAGTGAAGGTCGTCGCGGCCGGGTGGAATGGGTCGACGAGCTCTATCCGGAACTGCAGGCAGAGGTCGTCGGGTATGGCTTCACGAAGGTCGATGTGGAACCGCTCCTCGTCCTGGACGATCGCTCGCGGCTGAACGATCCGGCAGAGATCGATGTGCGCAGGGTCGGGCCGGGCGAGCCGATGCTCGGGCAGATCCTCGAGAACGTCCGCATCGCGTTCGACGAGACCGAGGAGACGACCGACCAGGCCGTGGCCGAGCGGCACGAGATGCTCAAAGCCGACAACAAAGTGATGCTGATGGCGGTGGCCGACGGCGAGCCCGTCGGTTCGGGCACCGTCACGCACGTGCGCGGCGTCGCAGAGATCACGGCCATCGCAACTCGGACGAGTCACAGGGGCCGCGGGGTAGCGAGCGCGATCACGTCGAAGCTCGCGCGCGTGGCCTTGGACGCCGGCTGCGATCTCGTCTACCTCACCGCGCGCGACGACGACGCGGCGAGGATCTATCGGAGGTTGGGCTTCAGGCGGGCCGGGACCTACATCGAGGCCGCCAAGCCGAAGGGCGTTTAGGGCCTGTCCTTGCCTCCGCCGTTGCCGTTGCCGTTGCCGCCTTCGTCGTTCGGGCACGTCACGGAGCCCTGGAGCGGACGAGCGCAGAGGCCGATGCATCCGATCGTCGGATCGGGTTCGGCGCAGGCATAGCTGGGCGGAGCGAAGACGACGAGGTTCGCGGTGCTGATGAGGAGCGATGTCACGAGTAGCGCTGCCTTGCGACGCAAGATGACCTCCCAGGTTCGTGGCGTCCGGTAGCGACCCACCTCCGGTGTAAAAACCGGGCCTGAAAAAAGCGACGGACGTAGGCTCCAGTCGAAAACCTGGAAGCAAACGAAAGGAGACTACGTCCGTGAAACGAGTATCCCCCACCGAGCGCATCCGCGCCCAGATTGACGAGCTGTTTTCTTCCGAACG
>JBOGWY010000100.1:0-25858 GCA_050694015.1 Actinomycetota bacterium
CGGGCAGGGCCCGGATCCCCACGGTCTTCATCTCTTTCTCACGACAGAGAAGGAGCTAACCTACCCACGGCGCAGGTGGGGCCAAATGAAACGATCACGGTGGGGCCACTGCAAGCTGGCGTTCCTAGGCCGCGATAGAGGAGCGCCCCTTCCTCGCTGAAGAGCTCGATGTGACAAGCAAAGAGGGGGGCTTGAGGCGCCGGTATGGGACCGGTCCAAGTTGGGCTTGTTCTAAATTGAGGGCCTTCATCGATTCCGTCAACGATGAGTAAGTCGCTAAATACGAAACGAGGATTCTCCGGGGTCGCCGGCTCCTGGTAGGCCACGAGTTGGCGACGCTGATCGTCAGTGACCGACCCATGAACGTCGCGGACGCCAAACCGATCGTTGCGCAGCTCTACTTCGACGCTGAGATCGTCTCCGATGTCACACCCTTCAGAGGTGGGTGTGACGACGCAATCCGACGTCGTGAACACAACCTGCCAGCTTCCGCCCGAAGGGCCTACGACCCGCTGATAGTCCGCAAACCCTCCAGCCGGGTTTAACAGACCAGCATTTTCAAGGGCCCTAGTCGCGAAGACAGCGACACGCCCCTGGGACGTATCAGGCATCCCAGGCGCGGCGCTGGCGCCGCTCGACACGATTGCGTTACCCCATGCCGCCACGACAAGCGTAAGCAAGAGCGCTCCGAGAGCTCGCATCCGATAGTCGTATCGAGCCCGTGCTCGCCTGATCGATCCGGAACGATACTCGTTTGTCATGTCCCCCTCCTATGACCTCCGCGGTTGAGAATGGCAGCGTTTCCGTTCTCTCCAGTACGTACCTAGACCTACCGATAGATTTCATCGCAAACAAGACAAAGCGCATGACTAGACCCATTTGGTCTTGAATCTGGTCCCTGAGGACCCTCCGCGTGACCCGTTAGTACAGGCGCAACTCTCGCGGCCGTCGGTCGGACGTTCATGCGACAGCCCCACCCGTAGAGAGCGACGCACGGACGAGTTCGTCCTTCTATGTTGTCAAGCGGCGGATCTTAGTCGGGTCGCGTCCTCAACGAGCCGGCGATAGATGACGTTGGCGAGATTCCGCTTCAGGCAACGCAGAGCCTCCCAGTAGGACTTGCCTTCGGACCGTTTACGCGCCATGTAGGCGCGGGCCTCCGGGTGGATCCGTGCCTGGGTCATGGCGACGACGAACAATGCCCGGTTCAACTTGCGATTGCCCTGACGATTGAGGCGGTGGCGCGCGACTCGACCGGATGACGCCACCAGAGGCGCGGTTCCGCTGATGACGCCGAACGCGGCGCGCGACCGGATCCTGTTCGGGTCGCCGACTTCCCCCAGGATGCGAGCGGCAACGAACGGTCCGACGCCGGGGATCTCGGTCAGGGTTGTCTCCGACTCCTCGAGCTTGGCGGCGATGTCCTTGTCGATCGTCGCGATGTCTGCGTCTAGTCGTCGCATCTGGGCAAGCCGCCGACGCACGAGCTCGGCGCCCACCGATCGATCCCCCCGCACCAGCCCGCCGGCGGAGGCGACGTTCCTCTTCGTAGTGAGATTCGGCACTCGGTCCTGGTAGCCGGGGGCGAGGACCACGAGATCCGAGTGTGTCTGGTTGGCGAATTCGTTAGCGGGTGGATGAGCTGATCACGGTGATCGACGAGGAGCTTGAGATCGGTGCAGATGTCGTCGCGCGAGGGGTCGGCGAGACCATCGCTGCCAGCGACCACGCGTGCGATTGCCACGGCGTCGACGGGATCGGACTTGCTGTCGTTGCGGCGTCGGTTCCGCTCCCGTGCCGTGAGGTTGGCGGGGACCTCGACGACGCGCTAGCCAACTTCGAGCAGCGCCCGGGTCAGCGCTGAGCCGTAGCGCTGCGAGCCCTCCACGCCGGTCGTGCGGTCCGCGAAGCGCCCGATCCACGCCACCAATGCCCCTTAAACCCGCGGGCATCGTTGCGGAAGGTCTCGACGTCGAGCACGCGCCCGAGGGCGTCTACGACCGCCGCGGTGAAGCTCGCCTTGTGCGAGTCGACGCCGGTCGCCACATCCATGCTGGCCTCCTCTCTCTCGGCCACCTACGATGTGGACCAAGCGGAGGACAGCCGGGCGTTGAGATAGGGCTCAGCCTTCTATCAGGTCACTTCCGCTGGTCCGGTCCCGACCGGGGAGACAGACGAACTTTCGGTCAGTGCCTGCTGTGCTGGTCGACAGGGCTAGAGCGAGTCATCCTCGGCCGGTTCCGGCCACTCTCGTGCAGCACGAGAGCCCACTCCCGGATTACACGCCCGGGCTAGATGAGTCCTCGTTTCGCCGCGATAGCCGTCGCATGAGCACGCGTCCGAGCTCCAAGTTTGCCAAGGGCCGAGCGGACGCATCGTTTGACCGTAGTCATGCTCATTGCCATTTCGGTCGCGATTTGTGGGTTCTCCATCCCTTCGGCGATGAGTTCAAGGATCCGCGCTTCATCGTCACTCAAAGGTCGCGCTGCTTTGCCCTCCACCCAAGCCGCCAGAATATCCGCCACCAGCGGCGCGAACACCAGTCCACCCGCCTGCGCAGTCCGCACTGCCTCGATCACTCGATCTACGTCGAAGTCCTTAATCAGATATCCGTGCACACCTGCTTCCATGGCTCGAGACACGTCGCGAGCTACTTCGGAGCCGGTCAGGATCAGAACTTTCACATCCGGCAGGGCTTTCTTTACTTCGCCAGTCAGCTCGATCCCATCTCCATCCGGCATATAGATGTCCATGAGGACGACCTCGGGGCGGCTCTCCGAGATTAGGCGACGTGCTCGTTCACACGAGTGCGCTTCACCGACTATCTCCAGATCTTTGGCGTAATGCCCCAGCGCCAGCCTTAAGCTCGTCGCGAATGACCGATGGTCGTCGACGATCGCGACTCGGATCCCCAACCGCACCCCCCGTCGCTTCGTGCTGCATCGGTAACAGCCCGCTAATCCGTGGGTAAGAACATATGCGCGCTGAGTCCTATCGCCTCCGGAGGAACTATGTATTTGTGCTGGTCAAAGGCTTGTCATTATTCGTCAAAGGATGACCCGCAAGGCGCGGCCGCCTAACACATTGGGTGGCCATCCGAGGACTTTTCCAGGATTCCTTCGCGACCTGGGCCGGAAAACGGGAATCTGTCATACCCCCTCTCTAGGCTGGGATCGTGCTGGTTCTGAAGGCAGATCCGTGGCGGCCGGACTTCGGTGCGGGGGCCGAGACGCCGTTCGACGACGACCTCTCAAAGGTCGTGGTCGACCCCTTCGTGGAATCGAAGGACTGGTCTCGCGGCCTCGAACCCGACCCGTGCCCGCCCGATCCCGTGACTTTCGTCGACGGGGTGATGCGCACCGAGCTGCGGGTTCTGGCCTCCGACGGCGACGAGCGGGCGTGGGGATTGCTGGGCTCCTACGCCGCCGGTGCGGTGCGCTGCGACGGCGCCGCGACCATCGTGGCGGAGGACGAACCGGTGGGGCGCGCCCTCGTTCTCGGGAGCCGCATCCCCGCCGAGCCGATCTCGATCACCGTCGGGAAAGCATCGCTCACCTATCAGCCGGTCGGGTCGCCCGTCGACACCCCGCAGGCGCTCCGCACACGTCTGCAACGACTCATGCTGCGGGCCGAGCAGGAGCTGGCCGCGAAGCTCGCGCAGGAGTGCCTCGTGTTCGCCGACGGGCCGTTGCACCTCGACGGCAACGGTGGGGGCACCGTCGTCGGCGTGGTGAAACGGATGGTAATGACCTATCTCGAGGGCGAGCCGGCGGCGTTGCTTCCCAAGCTGCAGCCCGGTCAGCGCACTCCGCTGTTCGCGCTGGGTAACAGCGTCATCGATCGCTACTCCTGGTATCTCCGGCTGCTCCCACAGGAACGCAACTGGCACGAGTTCGCGGGCCTCGTCCGGTGCGAGGTGCGCATGAGCCTCGGCTTGGAGAATGCGGCCGCGATCGCAGACGAAGTGACGTGTCTTCTGCCGAGCTTCGCCGGGCGCCCGGGGATCGACCCACGCGCCCCACAGAACGTCACGCCGGTCGGCGCGCTCGAAGCACGCCTGAAGCATCGCCTCGGCAGCTCCACCGTTATCTCTCGCGCACTGCAAGCACATCTATCGAAGGGGATCGGCGATGTCTGAGTTCGTTCCGGAATCGTCCGAAGAGGTGGGCATCGTCCTCGGGACCGAGGACTCCACTCCTCTCGCGTTCTGGGTCGGCATCCAGCCGGACAGCTATCTGCAGCTCGACGACGCGGTGATCGTCGAGACCGAGGTGCCGGGCCGGGGCAGCGTGCGCATCTCCGGTCTCGTGCAAGAGGTCCGCGCGCGCCACGAGGGCGTGATGTTCGACTCCGACGTGTTCCTGATCGACCAGGGCGTGCTGCCCGCGGGGATGAGCCAGGCCGCACAGGTCGTCGCGACGCGCTTCGAGCCCGAGATCTTCATCCCGCCGCTACCCGGCCAGCCCGCGTCGCGAGCGCGCGGCAAGGACCGCGAGGAGGCGCTCTACCTCGACCAGATGAAGAAACGCCTCGCCGGGGGCCTATCGCGCGACGGCGAGCCGATGTATCTCGACCTCGAGTTCCTCGACGGGACCCGCGGCGCACACGTCAACATCTCCGGCATCTCCGGCGTCGCTACCAAGACGACGTACGCGATGTTCCTTCTCTACTCGCTGTTCCACTCCGACGTGCTCGGGATGAACGCGACCAACACGAAGGCGATCGTCTTCAACGTCAAGGGCGAAGACCTGCTCTATCTCGATAAGGAGAACAACAACCCCGAGCGGCCGGAGATCAAGAAGGATTACGAACACATGAGCCTCCCCTACGGCCCGTTCGAGTCCGTCGGGTTGTGGGCGCCGGTGAAGGAGAAGACCGACGGTCAGCCGATCCCCGACGTCACGCGCAAACAAGGCGTGCAGGCCTATTACTGGACGATCAAGGAGTTCGTGCGCGAGCAGTTCCTGCGCTTCATGTTCGCCGAGGCCGAGAACGAACGCTCCCAGATCGCCGACCTCGTATCTCGTGTCGAGACGATGCTCGATCGTGATGCCACCGACGATCCCGACCACGACGCGACGATCTTCTTGAACGGCATCCGCATCACGACGTTCGACCAGTTGATCGACGCCATCATGGAAGAACTCGACGACGACGGCTCGTCGTGGCGGGGGCGCATCGCCGACGGCACGATCGCCGCGTTCCAGCGCCGCCTCGACGCCGGTCGCTACAAGATCCGGCACCTGATCTGGGGCCAGGAGGCCGAGCGCTCAAGCGCGCACCGGATCGCCTGGGACAAGCAGGTGTCGGTGATCGACATCCACAACCTGCACGACCGCGCCAAGCGCTTCGTGACCGGTGTCGTGATCAAGAAGCTGTTCGAACACAAGGAGAAGATGGGCCGTCGCGAGCCGCTCATGTTCCTGGTGCTCGACGAACTCAACCGCTACGCGCCGCGCGAGGGTTGGAGCCCGATCAAGGAGGTGCTCCTCGACGTCGCCGAGCGAGGGCGTTCGCTCGGGATGATCCTGATCGGCGCCGAGCAGACCGCCAGCGAGGTCGAACGGCGCGTGATCGCCAACTCGGCCTTCCGTGTCGTCGGCCGTCTCGACTCCGCCGAGGCCGAGCGGTCCGAGTACGGGTTCATGCCGGCGATCACGCGGGCGCGGGCGGCGATCCTGAAACCCGGGTCGATGATCCTGCAGCAGCCCCACATCCCGATCCCGATCCAGGTGCGCTTCCCGTTCCCGGCGTGGGCAACGCGCGCCGACGAGGTCTCGACCGACCCGGGCACCGCCGACGACGTCTTCAAGGCCTTCGAGGATTAGTTGATGAGGTTCCTGCACACGGCCGACTGGCACGTCGGCAAGACCATCAGGGGGCGATCGCGCGTCGACGAGTTCGAGGCCGCCTTGGCCGAGGTCGTCGAGATCGCGCGGGCCGAGAACGTCGATGCCATCCTCGTATCCGGAGATATCTACGACCAGCGCGCGGTGACCGCCGACGCGGACCGCCTTGTGTTCGACGCGCTGTTGAACCTGCACGCCGCGTCGATCCCGGTGATCGCGATCCCCGGCAACCACGACTCGTCCGCTCGCCTCGAGGTATTCGGACGCTTGCTCGAGCGCATCGGGACGACGATCGTGCCACGTGTGCTGAGGCCGGAGGCCGGCGGGGTTGTCGAGGTGCCGTCCAAGGACGGGAACGCGGCGGCGAACGTTGCGTGCGTGCCGTTCGTCCCGGAACGCCGCTTCGGCGACGCCGCGGACCTCTTCGCGGATCCCGCGACGCTTACGGCGGGCTACGACGACAAGATGGGTGTCGTGCTGGCGACGATGGCAACCGCCTTCGATCCAGCGCGCGTCAACGTAGTGATGGGACACCTGTTCGTCGACGGCGCCCGCGTGGGCGGCGGCGAGCGCGAGATCACGATCGGACGCAACTACGCGGTCTCGCCCGCGCACATCCCCGCGAACACCAGCTACGTCGCGCTCGGTCACATCCACCGGCCCCAGCAGATGAAAGGGTGTCCGTCGCCGACCTATTACGCGGGTTCGTTATTGCAGCTTGACTTCGGTGAGCGCGACCAGGAGAAACTCGTCTACATCGTCGATGCGGTCCCCAAGAAACCCGCGCGGGTTGAGGCCATCCCGCTGTCGAGCGGACGGAAGCTGATCGACGTGCCCGCCGCGACTCTCGACGAGCTCGAAGCGAAAGCGCACTCCTACGGCGACGCCTACCTGCGCGTCGCGGTCAAGACCGAGGGACCGGTGCCGGGCCTCGCCGACCGGGTGCGTGAGATCCTGCCGAATGCCCTCGAGGTGCACCTGTCCTACGTCCGCGGGGACGAGATGCCCGACATTGTGTCGTTGCGCACGTTACAGCCGCGCGAACAGTTCCTCGCCTACTTCGAGAGCACCCACGCCGTCGCGCCGGGCGACGACCTGATGGATGCGTTCGACAACGTGTACGAGGAGGCGACGACGTGAGGCCGCGCCGGCTCGAACTGAAAGGCTTCACCGCGTTCCGCGACGAGCTCGAGATCGACTTCGACGGCCTCGATCTGTTCGCGTTGTGGGGGCCGATGGGTTCGGGGAAGTCGTCGATCCTCGACGCGCTGACCTACGCCCTGTACGGGAAAGTCGAACGCATCGGGACCTCGATGTCGCAGCTCGTGAGCCAAGGGCAGCCGCGCATGTCGGTGATCCTCGAGTTCGACGTCGCCGAGCAGCGCTACCGGATCGCCCGCTCGACCCCGCTGAAAGGCTCGACGAAGGTGCTGCTCGAACGACACGACGGATCCGACTGGCGGACCTTCGGTGAAGGCGCCGACCGGGCGCGCGAGGTTAATAGGACGATCGGCGATCTCATCGGGCTCGACTATCCGGCGTTCACGCGCGCCGTCCTGCTGCCGCAAGGCAAGTTTGCCGAATTCCTCGTCGGCGATGCCGCCGAGCGCCGCAAGATCCTGACCGAACTCCTGGGCCTCGAGCTGTTCGGTCGCATGGCCGGCATCGCCCGAGCGACTGCCGACGGTGCCAAGGCCGATGCGGGTGCGCGTCTGTCGCTGCTCGAACAGTACGCGGACGTCGACGACGGGGCCCTTCAGGCTGCTAAGGACGATGCAACCGTTGCCGGGGCCGTTGCGAAGAAGGCCGTCACGATCGACGAGAGCCTCGCGACCCTCGGCACACGCAGCGACGAGATCGAGCGCGAGCTCGTGAGCCTCGACGAGTGCTCCGACGAAGCCACCCAGCTGGCGACGAGACTCGGGCTTGAATCGCAGAAGCTGACGGCGCTGGCGCAGAAGATCGAGGCCGCGGCCCCCGCGCGCGCGGCCGCCACTAGTGCGGCTGAGGATGCTCGGAAAGCGCATGACGAGGCTGCGGCGAAGCTCGCCGAGGCCATCGAGCGATGGGGGTCCGGCGAGGCACTCACCGACTTGCGTAGCAAGGTCGATCGGCTCGACGACGCGCTCGGAGACGCCGCCACCGCCGAAGCCTCGGCCCGCGCCGCGGATGAGGCACTTGAGAAAGCCACCAAGGATGAAGGATCAGCGCGTGCCGCGGTCGATATCGCCACGACAGCGGCGGCGGAAGCGGCCCACGAGGAGACCGAACTCGAGACGCGACTCACGCAGGCGGAACGCCGGGATCTCGTGGGGACCCTCGTGCACGATCTCTCCTCGGGAGACCCGTGCCCCGTCTGCGAACGACCGCTCGAACGCGTTCCCAAGAGTGATGCCGCCGCGCTGAAACGCGCAAAGAAAGATTTGGCCGACGCGCGCGCCAAACACAAGGGCGCGCGCGAGGCTCAGAGCCGCGCTGAAACCGCGGTCGCAGTGGCGGCACGCGAGGTCACGAGCGCGGGCGAACAGCTCGACCGTTGCAAGGCCGAGCACGTCAAGCGGGCCGGGCTCGCGTCCGAACTGCACAAGGCCATCGCAGCATCGTTCGGCGGCAAGATCCCCAAAGACCCTGGAGCCGAGGTTGGCAAGCGCATCGAGACCTTGCGAACGTTGACGGACGAGGAAGCCGCGGCCGCGGTCGTACTGAAGGACGCGAACGCATCTCTCGACGCACTGGACCGTGAGAACACTTCGCTCGCCGCCGAGATGGCGACGATGAAAGGGATCCTGCAGACGATCGCGTTCGACGCATGCATCAAGCGCGCACGTAAGGTCATGCCCGAACTGAAGACCGAGGCGTTCCCCGCTTCCTTGCCGGACGACCCCAATGAGCTTGCCGCGATCACGACGCGGGGCGCCGATGCCTTGCACGAAGTAGCCCACGAACTCGGCGCTCGAAAAAAAGAACGCCTGTCGGAGCGCTCGTCGCTGGTGGACGTCGCGCTCGAGCAGATCGCGCCGGTGCTCTCGGAAGAGATCGAGCTACCGCGCGCCGAGTTGCCGGAGCTGCTCGCGTCGTTCCGGGCGCTGGCTCGCGATCTCGAGAAGGCCGCCGCGGCGGCGGCCGAGCGCGTGAAGGCGATCGAGAGTGACCTCTCTAAGAAGGCCGCCCTAGAGAAAGAGGTCGCCGAGAAACGGAACATCGACGCGACCTACCGCGCGCTGGCGAAGGAATTGAGCGGCAACCACATCGTCGACTACCTCCAGAGCGAGGCGTTGATCGCTCTGGCGGCAGCGGGTGCGGATCGGCTCTCGTACCTGTCCGCCGGGCGCTACCGGCTCGCGTACGAAGACGACGAGTTCTACGTGATCGACGCGTGGAACGGCGAAGAACGTCGCAGCGTGCGCACGCTGTCGGGTGGCGAGACGTTCCTGGCGTCACTGGCGCTGGCGCTCGCGCTGTCCGACGAGGTCAAGAACCTCGCCGTCACGGATAAGGCACCGATCGAGAGCCTGTTCCTCGACGAAGGTTTCGGTTCGCTCGACGCGGAGACGCTCGACACGGTGGTGAGCGCGATCGAGCAACTCGGCGGCGACGGACGCATGGTGGGAGTCATCACTCACGTCGCCGACGTCGCCGACCGGCTCCCGGTCAAGCTCGTCGTCACCAAATCGCCCCGCGGCTCCCACATCGACCGCGAGGTCCAGGCCGGGGTTGAACTGGTGGGATGACGCCGCGACGCGGACCGCTCTGAGGAACTCTGCCCACCACTCCGGTGGGTAAAGCTCCCGAACCCGTTCGCCGGTCTACTCGATGTAATGCAGGAAGTCGGCCGCTCGCCGCGAGGTCGTGGCGAGCTCTTCGTACAGCTCGGTGGTGTCGTCGTCGAGCTCGCAGGTTCGGCCCTCGAGGATCAGCTTGCGGTCGGCCGGAGTGCCTTGCTGGTCGACGTCAAACGCGTTGAGCATCGCGTCGGCGCCGCAGTCCCGGCGCGTCATGCAGTCGAGCCCATAGATCGTTTCCATGAGCTTCAGGACCGACGAGAATTCGTAGATCGTGGAATCGACGTAGCCCTGCTTCGCCCACGGCGAGATGATCAAGAGTGGCACGCGGGGGCCGAGACCCATGATGTCGTAGTGCGGCGGCGGGACGTGATCGAAGAAGCCGCCGAAGTCATCCCACAGGATGATGATCGCGGTCTTGTCCCAGTACTCCGAGCGCATGATCGCGTTGACGTGATGGATGGTCCAGTTCTCGCCCATGCACACGCTGGAGCCGCCAGGGTGCTCGTTGAAGCCCGTCCCAGGCACGACCCACGAGACCTTCCGCAGCTCACCGCTTTCGATGTCCTCGAGGAAGTTCTCCTCGGGTACAACGTTCTCATCCCAGTAGCGAGAGTTGTAGATGTGCTCGATCGCGGCCATCGCGTTCATCCAGGAGCCGTCGTCCGCGTAGTAACGCCATGAGATCCCATGCCGCGTGAGCTGGTCGGGTAACACCTCGAAGTCGAAGCAGGGCCACACGGACTCCCAGTAACGCTTGATCGCGTCGACGTCCGCCTCCTCTTCCAGTCGCATCAGGTCGTCGCGCTCCTGGGTGCTCAGCTTGCGGAAGCGGGCGACGTGCTCCGACTTGTCGGCGCAATAGCCACCCGGAACCTGATCCTTGTCCCGCCGCTTGTTCGACGCGACCCGGCCCGACTGAGCGGCAACGGTGTAGAGGTGCTCGGGGAACGTCGGGCCGTACATGGACGCAAACATCCGGTCGCCGAGAACGAACTCGTTGGCATATCTCCAGTACGCGGGGATACCGGAGCGCGGGAATGTCGTGAAGCCCTCCATCGTGTCGCCGTTGCGAACGCGGTCGAATCCGTCCATCCGCCCGCCGTTGACCGCGGTGAGCCCGTCGCCGAACACGTGGCCGAGATCGGGCTCGAACACGTCCTTGGCCGGCTTCAGAGGAACGACGTCACCGGTCGACGTGAGTCCCGACACCGCGCCGTCGGCGCCGGGGTAGCGACCGAAGAAATTGTCGAACGAACGGTTCTCCTTGACGATGAACACGACATGCTCGATGGGGAAGTCATCCGGAAGCCTGACCTTCGAGGGTGCGGTCGGCCGCGCCCGAGGCGTCCCTAGGATCGTCGGTTCGCCACGTGCCGCACCCGGCGATCTTTGCGCCGCTCCGGGCGTGCACGCGAACAACGACACGACCGCGACGAGAGCGACGCCGAACGAAGCCCTGACCCACATCCATCGGCCTACTCGCATCGACCCTCCACGGACTTGCGCCGTTACGACTCATGACGTGCGAAGCAGGCGAGACGCTGCATGGAGCGTTTGGTGCGTGCAGGGATGGAAAGGTTTTCCGGCGAATGCCTCTAACAGGCACTCGCTAGGAGGACGTCATGGCCACGAAGCTCTCGATCGCTCTGAGCGCGGGACTTCTGATCGCCGCTGTCGCTCCCCCGGTCCAGGCCGACCCGGTCGTGGTCGCGGAGGAACACGGGATCACCTGCTCGCTCACCGGTGAAGCCAAGCTGAAACCGGGCCTCAACATGGACGACGGCGAGTACAAGGTCACGTTCACCGGCGAGCTTTCGGACTGCCTCGCAACAGGGGACGCGAGCTCGGGGACCGTCAAAGCCAAGGCGGTCGGATCCGGCACCTGTGGCCACAACACGACCGAGGGCGTGGCGATGATCAAGTGGGACAACAAGACCAAGACCATCGTGGACTTCTCGACCGAAGGAGCGGGGGCCACCGTGCTCCTCACCGCGACGGTCACCAAGAGCAACGAGTCGTCGCTGGTCGAAGGCGATGACGCGTTCGGTCTCCTCGTCTTCCAAGCGGACCCGACCGCGTGCGAGAGCGACGCCGGCGTAACCGAGGCCGGCTTCAACGGACAGGTCGGTGGCGGCAGCCCTCAGTAAGAGCGAGATCGCTCCGCGGAGTTCTACCTACCGTGGGGGTGGGTAGAGCTCCGCGGATCGCGGGGACGCGCTACGAGCCCGCCTGTCCACCCCCGTGCGGCTGGCCCGGGCGCACGACCCACGCGTAGGCCTCGGCGAGGCGCAACAACGACTGCGAGTTCTGTTCCTGGTTGAGGACAACGTGGATCTGCTGCAGCAGCTTTGCCTTCACGTTGGATTCCGACGCGGCCCTGCGGTCCTCCGGCATCACGGCCCTCCTTTTGGTCGACGACGGGGGCGAGCCTAGAAGATGTGATCAGCTCAGGACTTCGGCTACTCCTGCCACGACTCGATCGACCATGTCGGTGGTCGCGGTCTTGCCCATCAGGCCGACGCGGATCGCCTTGCCCTGGGTCGGCGTCAGCCCGCCCGAGATCATGATCCCGTGGCGGTCGATCAGGTGCTTCTGGATGGCGGCGGGGTCGTCGGTCCACATCGCGACCACCAGGTTCGCCTCGGCGCCCGGAGCGGCAACGTTCTCGAGCCCCGCGTCGCGCAAACCCTCGCGACAACGCTTGGCAAGATCGGCGCGTTCGGCGACCCAGCTCTCGATGCCCCGCTCGAGGATCCGCTGCATGCTCGAGAGAAGGGCGAGCATGAGGTTGGTCGGCATCGTGACGGGATGCGGGTGCCACGCGCCCCACTCGCGCCGGTACCAGTCCCACACCTCGAGGTCGAGATACCAGGTAGGCGGCTTCTCCCTGCGTGAGTTGACGCGCTCACGACCACCGGGGCTCAGAGCGAGGATGCCCAGGCCGGGTGGCGCCTCGAGTCCCTTCTGCGTGCTGGTGACGAGGACGTCGATGCCCATCCCGTCGACGTCGACCATTTCCCCGCCAACCGACGCGATGCCGTCGACCATGTAGATCGCACCGGCTCCGTGCGCGGCGCGGGCGATCTCTTCGATCGGATGGCGGACGCCGGTCGCAGTGTCGACGTGGACGCTCAACACCCCGTCCGCACCCTTTGCCGCTTCGGCCACGCGCGCGGGATCGATCGGTGCCCCTACCTCAACCGGTAGCTCGACGACTTCGAGTCGATGCTGCGTCGCCATCTCCATGAGCCGCACGCCGAAGAAACCCGTGTTCGGTACGACGACCTTCTGCCCCGGCTCGAAGAGGTTGAACAACGCCGCGTCGAGACAGGTCGTGCCGGTACCGGGCATGAGATAAGGCGGGTCCTCCGCGCCGAGCAGACGGCCGAGGATCGAGATCGTCTGCTGGTGGAGGTCGGTCCAGATGTCGCCGTAGTGCGCGACGACCTGGCGGCCGAGAACCTCGAGGTCGTCCTCGTGCAGCTCGCCCGGGCCCGCGATCATGAGCGCGGGCATCTCGTCGGGAAGACCTACACGATCTTCAGCGCCGTCCTGCGCCTTTGCATCCGGCATGTCTTAGATGCTATCCGGCTTCTAGGGCGAGCTCGTCGGGGTCGGCGTCGGGTTCGGGGCCGGCTGCTCGATCGGGCCTGCATCGGACAGGATCTCGACCACATGGTTGTGCGTGCCTCGGTTCTGCCATGGGATGGGGTCGATCGAGCCGAACCCGAAGGCCTGGAAGACGATGTCCTCCCGCGGCGTGGTCCACGCGGTCATGTCCGCACCCTGCTCCTCCGTCAGCTTCGCCAGCGCATTGTTCAACGCCTCCACGACGAGCGACGCACACGTCTCGGCCCGCCCACCAGTCGTGTGGTTGTTGCAGTAGTTGAGCGCCATCCGCCGCCGCGTGGTCGGGTTGAACAGGTTCTTCAGGTAGCTCGAGAAGTCGAACCAGAAGCTCGAACCTCCCTCCGGCGTGTAATCGGTGACGGGAGCACCGATCAACTCATAAGCCTGCGGCCCCAACTCGTCGTCGAACGTCAGATGGACGAGCTGGTCGTACCACTCGTCGAAGATCGCGAGCGCGGCACCGTCGTCCATGTTGTCGTCGTCGTCCTTGTTGTGACGGTGCGAACCGGCATTGACCCACCGACGAACGAGACCGACGGCCTCCTTGTACTTGTCATCGCCGCCGCGGCCCGCCATTCGCAACATCTTCGGGCCGAGGTACACGCCGCGCGTGTCCTGCGTGGCCGACTCGCGGATCACGTCGACCAGATCCGACAGCGTCGCCTTGCCGCGGCCGTCTAGCAGCTCGTGCATCTTGTCCTCAAGCAACTCGACCCGTTGGATCGAGCCCCACTTGATGCCATCGTGGCCGTTCCAGCCACGCGCCGGCTTGTTGTTCCAGTTCGCGACCCAACCCTTGTCGGGATTGAGCAGGTGGGGCTGCTGTCGGAAGGGGCGCCGCCCGCGCCACTCCCATCGACCGGTGCCCCAGGTGGGGAGCGACGGGTGATGGCCGCTCACACGCTTGGGGTAGAAGCCAACGTGGTAGTAGCCGATGTTGTTGGCATCCGCGTAGAACGCGTTGAACGACATCGTGAAATCTCTCGCCGCGGCCGCGAAGTCGTCGACGGAGTCGATCTTCGTGTTCCAACGTAGGAACTGCGGCACCGAGTCGATCTCACGTTTCCAGAAGAAGCGCTCCTTGACGAACGCGATCGGGTCACCGTTAACGAGGGTCCGTTGGAAGACCGGACCGTGGGCGGTCCGGTAGAAGGTACGCGTCTCCTGCTCGGGCGGACCCGGGTTGGAGGGCGTCGGCTTCGTCGTGAAGGTCTCCTCGCGCGACTGCATCTCCCGGCATTCGCCCTTGAACATGTAGCCGTTCGACTCGAGCGTCGGTTCCGCTTCGCCTTCCAGATTGCAGAGCTCTTCCGCGCGCGTGTCGACCGCATCCGAGAACCCGGTCGTGAGAGACCATGCGTAGTCGCGGCCGCGCCCGAGCGGGATCAGAGCCGATGCACCGGGCACCGCGGGGCCGCGGAAGTCCACACCCGGTGCATGCACGTCGATCTCCATGAAGAAACCGGGGACCGCGTAACCGACCTGGGGCGCACCGATCTGAAGTGGGTTGCCGCTGGCGGAGTCGCGCGCCGAGACAAGCAACGCGTTGGACGCCGGAGCACGGAAGCCGAGCGACGCGAGGAAGCTCTCTCGAGCGCGTTCCTCGGCGGCGACGCGCGACGCCACCTCCTCGGCGGCATCCGGGATCGCGACCGACGCGAAGTTCGGACGGCCCAGCGGCTGCGTCCGGAAGTTCGCGTCCGCCGGAGACAGCGACGTCGGCGACGACCGATCGTTCTGGAAGACGAGGTCGTTGTAGACCTTGCGCCCTAGACGCATCCCGAGCTTCTGGGTGAGGTGTGCGTACAAGCCCGCGTTCTGGATCTCGCCGCCGGCGGTCTCGCCGAAGACGCGAAGCTGCAGCACGACGAGGAACAAGGTGTCGTTCACCGTCCACTCCTCGGGCACGGTGAACGTCGCGCCGTACTCGACGGGCATCTTGCGCGGGTCCATCGTGGCCTCTTCGATGTATTGATTGACCCCGGCTGCGTACGCGGTGAGTCCGTCCTGCACCTGCTTGCCCAACGCCCCGAACTTGTCGTCGAGGTCGTCGAACATCTTCTGGATCTCTTCCTCGGTGTAGCCCTCTCGCCGGGTGGCGACGTCCATCTTCAGGAACGTGTCGTTCTCGTCGTCGCCGACCAACTCGGTCAAGGTCCCGCGGGCGGCGTGACGGAACACGTCCATCTCGAAGAGGCGGTCCTCGGCGCTGACGTAACCGAGCGCGTGCGAAGCGTTGATGAGACTGTCCGCATAGATGTGCGGCACGCCGACGGCGTCGCGGTAGATGGTGACGCCCTCGATCGGCGAGTACTCGCTCTCGATGTCGGGTCCGGGCCCGAACTGCATCGGATGGAAATGCGTCGTCAATTCTTGTTCGGTGACGTCCTCGTCCTTCACGAGTCCCGCGTAGACCGGGACCTGGTCCCTGAAATGGGCGCATTCGGCCGTTGGAGGAGCCGTCGCCACAAGCCCGCATTGGCCCGGCACCTCGACCGCGAAGCCGCGCACGCGGTCTTCGGTCTCTGGAACCGGAGTGTCCTGCGCGGCCCCCGTCCCCGGGACCGAACCGGCCGTTAGCAAACCGATCACAAGCGCGACCGCGACACGTCGTCGCGCGCGCGAAGTCGTACGAGTAGAGGTCCCCACTTGACTCTCCTTCGTAGTCGTTTGGTTTCAGAGCGCAGCCGCTGGGAAAACCAAAGGAGATTATGAACCCGCGGGAACACATCCAAGATCGCTACGTCCTCGACGCGCCTCTGGGGAAGGGGGGCCATGCCGAGGTCTGGTGCGCGGTTGACGACCGCCTCGAGCGAACGGTCGCGATCAAGTTCCTCGACGACCGCCTCGCCGACGATCCCGAGTTCCTCGTGCGGTTCTTCTCCGAGGCCCAAACGGCGGCCCGGATCTCCCATCCGAACGTCGTGCCGGTGCTCGACTTCGGCAAGCACGACGGGCGTCCCTACCTCGTCATGGAGTACGTCCCCGGGGGATCACTGGCGGACGTGATCGGCGAGCCGATGCTCCCCGAGCGCGCGCTCGACCTCATCGCGCAGACCGCCCGCGGTGCAGGAGCGGCCCACGCGCTCGGACTCGTCCACCGCGATATCAAGCCTCAGAACATCCTCCTCACCGACCAGGGGATGCCGAAGCTCGCCGACTTCGGGATCTCCGTCTCGAACGTCCAGGAGAAACTCACCGCGACGGGGACCGCGATCGGATCCCCGCACTACGTGTCGCCGGAACACGCGTCCGGGTCCTCAACTACGCCGGCGTCGGACGTCTACTCGCTCGGCGTCGTGCTCTACGAATTGTTGACGGGGCGGCGCCCGTTCCAGAAGGACAACGTGACCGCGCTCGCGATCGCGCACGTGGAGGAGACGCCGGAGCCGCCGAGCGCCCACGTCCCGGACCTCGATCCCGAGATCGACGACCTCGTCATGCGGGCCCTGTCCAAGGATCCCGACGCCCGTTACTCCGACGGTGCCCAGTTCGCGTGGGCACTCGAAACCCCCGGCGCAACGCGCGCGTGGGCGGCGACCACTCCTGCGGCGGCGGCAGACGACGACGCTCATGAGACCGCCGGAGAACGAAACAGCAAGCGCACGTTGGTGGGGGCCGGGCTCGTGCTGGCCTTCGTGGCGCTGCTGGCGTTCGGTGTCTTCGCCTTTGGCGGCAACGACGAACCCGAGATCGCGAAGGCCGACGATTCGTCTGTGGCGCTCGCGCCGAGCAGGACGGTACCCACACCGACGGAAACGGAGGACGATCTCGAGGACGACGAGGAGGTCGCGCCGGCGCCCGCCGAGACACCTACCCCGACACCGAGTCCCTCCGAGAGCGAAACAGAAACTCCAGCGCCGACCCAGGAACCCACGACGCGGCCCGCCGGCGAGCCCACCACGGAGCCGTCACCGACCTCAGAGCCCACCACGGAGCCGTCACCGACTTCGTCGCTCTAGATCACACGCCTTCTTCGAGGGGGATCCTGAAGGGCCGTCGCGGCCACGTGAGGATCGCGATCCGCATCCGTATCCTGAGAGCCCTCGGCCTGACGGTCTCTCCGATCGCCTCGCCCTGCGCCTCACATTCGTCTACGTGCTCGGTCACCTTCCAGAACTTGCGCGCCTTCGTCTCCCATTCGACCTCGACGCCCTCGAACCACGCACGGACGCGCTCGCTGAGTGCTCCGAACGGGAAGTCGCGGAACCCGACCCGGCGCGCCGCGGCCGCGTTCTGCGCCGACAGCGGGTCCAAGGCGAACTCTTCGGGCTCGAAGCTGCAATCCATACCCTCTGCGGTGAATACGACGGGGAAGTCATCCACGAAGTCGACGTGCTCGTCGAGCGCGGCGATGGCCTCGGCCTCCGTCATGCCGCCGACGTTCACGTCTCCGATCGACACCCCGTAGTGGATGCGCCCCGCATTGATGCCGTAGTCGGCCAGCACTAGAAACACCACGACGCCGATCGCGAGAACGATCGAGAGCACGACCTTGGATACGCGAGAAAGATGCATCGCCGTTGATGCTAAGTCTGGTGCTAGAGATGTATCGGGAGGCGTTGAAAATCCCCTCCGGAACCTAGGCGGGAGAAAGCGGGGCCGGTATCGACGACGTGAGATTGCGGCAAGCGGAACGAGATCTGTGGGACTCGGTCGGCGTTACGCCCGCGGAGCGGATGATCCGCCTGAAGCACAGTGGCGCGACGGTGAGGCTCCAGGAGGTCGGTGAGGGCAGTCCGATCGTGTTCGTCCATGGGGCGTCGAACTCCGGCACGAGTTGGGCATCACTGGTGTGCCGTCTCGAAGGGTTCCGATGCCTGCTCCTCGATCGACCCGGCTGCGGCCTCAGCGACCGGCTCGAAACGCCGTTCGCTGACGTCGAGGGCCTCACAACTTTCAGCGCTACGTTGGTGACCGACGTCCTGGACGCCCTCGAGCTGCGTTCCGCGAACGTCATTGCAACCTCTTACGGAGGATATGCGGCCCTCCGCGGCGCCGCCGCGTCCCCCGAAAGGATCGGACGCGTCGTGATCTTCGGTTGGATGATGGGAGCACCGATGGCGCGCATGCCGATGGTGATGCGGGTCGCCAGCGTGCCGCGGATCGGCCGCGCGTTGGCGTCGGTACCGATCAACGAACGAGCCGTCCGATCGATGTTCCGGCGGATCGGTCTGCGACAGGCGCTTGAAGCGGGGCGTGTGTCGGACGAGACGGTGCGGGCGTACCTCGCGCTGTTGCGCCATACCGACACGATGCGCAACGAGCTGGATGTAGGCAGGTTCTTGATGCGTCCGATCAAGGGACTCGACCGAGGTCTCCTGTTCAGTTCTTCGGAGCGGGCCGCGATCTCCACACCGATCTACTTCCTATGGGGGGCCGAGGATCCGTTCGCCGGCGAGCAGATCGCACGTGACTTCGTCGAGCCGTTCCCCGACGCGGAACTGGAGCTCCTGCCCGGCGCGGGGCACGCGGTGTGGCTGGACGATCCCGACCGCGCCGTCGACGTCACGACGCGGTTCCTCCGATCTGCCGTCTAGGTGGCCGCTGCCCCTCCTTAACCGCTCCGCTCTACTACTGGCTCGACAGGGGCAGCGTCAGTTTCAGGTTGCTCAGTACCAGCGCTGCCGGCGTCCGGCTCGCGTGTCCGAAGTACATATCGGATTCGGGTGTGATCGTGAGGAACAACGACTGTCCCTTCGGAACCTGCACGCTCACTCCGGCCAGTTCGATCGCGAACTTGTCACCTGTGGTCGGCAAGACCTGTCGCAGCGGCATCAGGTTGTTCTGGATCACGCGCGCGTCGGCGGGAGTCGAGCCGATCGCGAGACCGAAGAAGGCACGTCCGTCGAGACCGGTGGAGGCCACGGTTCCCTTGAGCACGGGCACGCCGGTCACCGTCACCGGCCCCTCCGCGACGGTGAGGTGCAAGGGCGCACCCCCTCCCGCGGTGGTGACGACGCTTCCGGTACCGAGCGGGTCGACCTTCATCGTCTCGTCGTTGACCGACGCGACCGACCTACAGGTCTCGCCGTCGAGCATCGTGAAGTTGTAGGGCTGGGGAAGGAGGCCGTTCGTGCTCCGTCCCGCGAACACTCGCTTGAAGAAATCGATAGTGACCTTGGTGAAGTTGCCCTTCGGCGAGCACGCGTCGACGCCACCGCCGAGTTCGGTAGCGGTCGAAGAACCCGGAGGAACCGCGTTCGGTAGCGCGTGACCACCGTTGTAGGTGACGAAGTAGCTGTGCGAGCGCGCTGCAGGAGTGAGAGCCTTCTCGAAGAGGTCCAGGCCCTCGTTCAACGGGAACAGATTGTCGGTGTTGCCCTGGCGCAGCAGCATCGGCACGTTGATCCTGATCCCCTTCTCGACGAAGCCGATCGGGCTGTGCTCGTGGAACACCTTGTCGAGGTTGGGCGCGTATGGAACCGGCTGTCCGTACAGCGTTCCGTCCGGCCAGTGGTTCGTCGCGGTGCCCCACACGAATGCCTCGTGGATGTAATTCGGAACCATGCTCGAACCGGCGGCGTACAGCAGGACGTTCCACGTGGTGCGAACCACGTCCTGCGGGGCAAGGCTCTGGGGCAGGTCGTACCAGGTGATCTGCGGGGCGAGCGCGTTGAAGCGGGTGCGACCTTGGTCCGCGATCTCGTCGAGCGCGGTCATCGTCTGGTAGCCACCGCCGTAGCTCGCGCCGATCGCGCCGAGCACGGGGTCGTTGGGGCGATCGAGCTTCACCCAGTCCAAGCTCGCGATCCGGTCGATCACGTTCTTCATGTCTTCGGTCTCGAGCTTCGGGTCCTGCACGTTGGCTTGGCCCCCGCTCTCGCCGTGGCCGCGCTGGTCGACCGATACGACGCCGAAGCCGGCATCGAGTAGCGCCTTCACATCGCCGCCGATCTCGGTCTCACGGCTGCCGCCCCACCCGTGCGAGTGCAGGATGACGGGAACCTTCTGCGAGCTCGCAGCTGCGGGCTTGAAGACCGTGATGGCGATCTCGACGCCGCCGGCGCCCTTGACCGTCTGGTCGCTCTTGGAATGCTTGGCCGCCTGCGCCCCGCCCGGCAAGCCGAGCACGACTACGGCGGCGGCACACAGCGCGGCGGTGGTTCTGGTCAGACTCATGGCTGCCCCCTTGCCGATCGCGATCGCTCCTCTATGTCTCTTCGCCGCGAGGGGGCCGCGTCCTCTTACGGGGCGTGGACGCTTGCTTCGGTCGAACCGCGTACCAGAACGACGATGTTGACGATGGCCGCAGGCACCAACACACCCAGCACCACAACGAGCACCCAGGGTGAGATATCGGCGCGGACCAGATCCCAGCGACCGATCGCCACCCCACCCGCGATCGCAGCCAGTAGGCAGGTCTCAACGACATTGAGGCGTTCATCGGCTCGTACGTGGAAACCGGCGGCCATCAGCACCGCGATCGCGAGGCCGATCGCGGCCAGCGGCGTCAGCCACGGCAGCACCCCGGTCGCCATCGGCACGATCAGAGCGGCTCCACCAAGCAGCTCGGTGACGCCGACGAAGACCACTTCACCACGCGGCAGGTCGGAGAACCCGACCCACCTCTCCATCCCACGGCCGAGCATCTTCGGGAGACCGGCCGCCACGAAGAAGATCCCGAGAAGGATCTGGACGCTCCATAGAGTTACGTTCAACACATCAATCTCTTCCATGACCACTCCTTGATCCGTTCCGTGTTCCTTCTCCCCTTGAGACAGGATGGAGCGGCGGTTGTGACAGACCTAGGGGTGTCACAACTTGGAGGGTGTCTTGTCCTAGAGGATGACGGGATAGTGATCAACGATCCGAGGAGCGACGTATGTACGAGGAGCTACGACCCCTGGTCTTCTCGGTTGCCTACAGGATGGTCGGCAGCGCGACCGAGGCGGAGGACATCGTCCAGGAAACGTACCTGCGCTTGCACGACGAGACGAGCAAGGGAACCGACATCGAGGCCCCCAAGGCGTGGCTGTCGACGGTCGCGACGCGGCTCGCGATCAATCACCTGCAGTCCGCGCGCGTCCGCCGGGAGAGCTACGTCGGTACGTGGCTACCCGAGCCGGTGATCACGGACGCCGAGTCCCAGTTGATCGCGGAGGGCGAGATGGCGGACTCGCTTTCGCTCGCGTTTCTCGTGCTGCTCGAGAGCCTCGGCCCCGTCGAGCGAGCCGTCTTCCTGCTCCACGACGTATTCGGCTACGACTACGAGGAGATCGCGCGCGTCGTCGATAAGAGCGAAGAGAACTGTCGCCAGATCGCGTCGCGTGCTCGACGCCAGGTCGAGGCTAGGAAACCTCGTTTCGAGGCCTCAAGAAAGAAACGGGAGGAGCTGGCCCGTCGTTTCTTCGACGCGGTTCTAGCCGGAGACAGCTCGGGTCTCATGCAGATGCTCTCCGCCGATGTGGTTGCTTACGGAGACGGTGGGGGCAAGGCTCCTGCTTTCCCTCGTCCCGTTTACGGCCGGGACCGTGTCGTTCGTCTGCTCGCGGGAATAGCACGGCCCGCGACCCGTCTCGGGGTGGAGTCTCTGCGCCCCGTGGAGATCAATGGGCAGCCGGGGGTCCTGATACTGGATGCCAACGAAAGCATCATGGGGATAGTGACGCTCGACATCGCCGACGACCTCGTGCAAACGGTGCGCGCGGTAGCCAACCCCGACAAGCTGCGTCACCTCGATGCATCGGGCGCGAACTAGGATCGGCCGCTACACGTCTCGGGTGACCACAGCCCCCGATTCCCGTCTCGCGCCTGACGTTGCATCTCTACGAACAGGTCCGCGTGGCGCACGTTGGGCGGATACGTGTAGACCGCGGCGTAGCCGTTGACGACCAGGCGTGCGTTGGCCATCTCGTCGCCGATGTAGACGTATCGCAGAAGCCTGTCGTACTGGTCCGTGTTCTCGACATCTTTGACCATACGTACGGCCTGGCCGCCGAGTAGCGCATCCAACGCGGCCGATGCCTCCTTGCCGAAGCACTCGACCGGGGAGCCGGGCTTCACCGACTCGGGAGTGTCGATCCCGACGAGGCGGACGTCGTAGGTCTGACCGACGTCGGTATCCCCGAGGCCCGCGCCGTCGACGCGCTCGGTGACTTCGACCTCGATCGTGTCGCCGTCGATCACCCGGGTGACGACGCCGGCCTCGTATCCGCCGGGCTCGCTCGAGAATGTCGCGGGAGCCTGCTCGGTCAGGTTTACTTGGTGTCCCGCGCATGCGGTCAGGAGCAGCGCGAGGGAAAGGACGGCACGTCGCATCGGCTCAGGCTAGCCAGCGGGTGTGACGTTTCCGTGTGGCGGCGACCCTAGAAGGAGGGTGCGATGGCAGAGCAGGGCCAGCAGCTCGACCCGCAGCAACTTGCGGGCGTGGTGAAGGAACTGTCCGACGAGCAGCTCGCGGACCAGGTCAAGACGATCGGCACCGATATCGTGCTCAAGGGGATCTTCGACGGGATGCAGGACGCGTTCCAGCCCGAGAAGGCCGCGGGGACGACCGCGACCCTGCAGTACGACATCACCACCGACGACGGCGTCAAGCAGTGGACGGTTGAGATCTCGGGCGACAAATGCGTCACGTCCGAGGCTGGTGCCGCCGACCCCCGGCTCACGCTCCAGATCGGTCTCGTCGACTTCATCCGTCTGATCTTCGGCCAGGCCCAGGGCCAGCAGCTGTTCATGTCGGGCAAGCTCAAGCTCAAGGGCGACATGATGTTCGCGATGCAGATGCAGACCTTCTTCGAAACCCCCGCCTAACCAACCTTGCTGCCGAGTGGCAACTGAGTCGTGTCTGACGCGACTGAATTGCCGCTCGGCATGAATTTAGGGCGGTCGGCACGCTTGCAACTGTTACTTCATCGCGACGTCGAGGGGAAATTTTGGGGAAATATCGCCCGTAAGGGCCCGAGTAGACCTGCGGGTCAAGTAACCACTCGCTACCTTGGAAGTCCAAACAAGCGACTGGGCTTTGATGGGCTTGATGTGGAGGAGGTGAGTGGATGGCGATCGCGATGGACGAGCTGCGGGGACTTGGACTCCTCGACAACTCTCCCGAGCCGCACCTCACGGCGAAGGGCCGGGACTGGCTCAAGGCGCTCGAGGATCTCGAGACACAGGAGGTCACCGAGCGAGGCGAGGAGGCGGACGACCTGATTCTGTCGACGAACGGACTGTTCCGGTAAGCCAAACCAACTTTCTATAAAGGGCTCCCCGACGGGGAGCCCTTTCTCTTTGGGAAGGAAGACGTCGGGGTCGGGGCGAAGAAGTTGACGCAAACCACTCGTCCTAGGAGGCCCCTCATGCGACACGACCACTGGACGACGCCCCCAGGCGAGAGCCGCTCGCCTCGTCGCGTCGCCAAGACTTTCATCGGTTCGTTCCTCGTAGGTGTCCTGTCGATCGGGATCGCATGGGCCGGATCTGGACTCGTTCCGATCGGTGCAGACACTCCCACCGAGACGAAGACCGATCCGGCGACGAGCTTCGTCGGCGTGGGATCCACGACCGAGGAAGGCTCGTCGACGACATCCTTCTCCCCTGCAGATCTGGAGCCGGGCCAGATCCTGGCCGGAGCCTCGAAGATCTCTCTCTTCCCGCGGCCGGAGGACTACCGGGACGACTTCCCCGATGCCGCCTGGGAGCAAGATCAGACGGAGTGCGAGTCGGGCAACGCGGGGAGCGCGACACATGTGGCGGACTTCCGCGTCCGTTGGGGCGAGAACCCCAACTGCCTTTACATGGGCGGCTACAGCATCGGGCCCGTCAACTCGATCACCACTTGGGACGAGGAGTACGGGTTGTGGGTGCGTTCTGTCGCGATGCAGGATGCGCAGGGCGACGCGACCGTGCTCACACTGATCGACGCGGTCTACTGGGAGGCGTACTACAACAGCCTCTGTCCCAACGACCCGTGTGGCTTCCTCGATCTCGCGGATCAGCTCGCCGAGGAAACGGGTCTCAAGCCCGAGAACTTCGTGTTCTTCTCGACGCACTCGCACACCGCGATGGACTTCATCGGCGGATGGGGTGCGGTGCCGGACTGGTACATGCAGCAGGCCACCGACTCGCTGAAGGATGCTGTGCGCGCCGCGCTGGGTTCCATGGAACCGGCGGTTCTAGAAGCCGGAGAAGCGGTCACGAGGCAGTGGAACAACGAACGCCGCAAGCACTACCACGCCGCCGAGGACGACACCCTGTCGTGGTTCCGACTGGTCGATGCCGACGGACAGGCGCAGTCCGCGGAATGTCCCGGTACCGGCGGGGGCAATGAGGGCCGCGACAAGACGAACTCGGCATGTGAGCCTGCGGCCCCCGGTCGCGCGATCGCCACGGTCGGCGCGTACGCCGCCCACCCCACGACCGAAGACGCTGAAGGAGGCGAAGGCGACGCCGACTTCCCGGCCGTGTTCGCGAAGCGGGTCGAGGAAGCGTTCGGCGGCACCGGCATGTTCCTCCAGACTGGTCTCGGCAACATGGTTACCGAGCACGTTCGCGACGAACTCGTCGAGAAGGTCGACGTCGGCAATGCGCTCGCATCGGCGATCCCCGCGATCGGCGGCGGGAGCCAGATCACGGACACGGACATCCGCGTCGGACGCACCGCGTGGGACCAGCCGGTCACCAACATCCCCCTCGGCTCGCTCGGCGTGGGTGGATTCTTCGATCGGACCTTCAACCAGGCCCCGGCGAGCGTCAACATCGGCGACTCCGAATACCCGCACAAGAAGTGCAACTCGGCGTCGCCGATCTCCGTCGAGACCACTGTCAGCGCCGCCCGCATCGGTGAGCTCGTCATCACCGGGGGGCCGGGCGAGCTGTTCGCCAACCTCACCAACACGATCGAGGAGGCGAACGCCGGCGGGATAACCCTCGCGCTCGGTCTCGCCAACGACGGGCTCGGCTACATCATCCAGAGCTTCGAGACCGACCACGTCGGACGTCAGGGCATCGGCTTCGTCAACGGCCCGCTGTCCGAGTACGAGGATGCGTACTCGATCGACCACTGCATCGGCGACGCCGCGCTCGAGCACACGCTCGAACTACTGAACCAACTCCGTTAGGTGGCCGCGAGGGGTGGGCCGTCGGGCCCACCCCTGCGGTTGCAGGAACCGGCAGGGCCGGGGCGAACAAAGCCACAACCACACCCCCTTTCGCAGGAGGCCCGTTACTGATGCGCAATAACGACTGGACGACGCCGCCCGGCGGAAGTCGCTCGCCCCGCCGCGTCGCCAAGACCCTGATCGGTTCGTTCCTCGTAGGGCTGCTGTCGATCGGCGTCGCGTGGGCGGGAGCCGGCCTCGTGCCCGTCAACGACGTCACCCGAAGCGCGTCCGGGAACAACGACGCCGGATGGCTACAGGAAGAGGGTACAGAGGGCGACAACGCCGGCGCCACGAACGCCGCGGGCCTCGAAGCGCTGCAGGCCGACCAGGTCTACGCCGGTGCACGCAGCGTCAACATCGCTCCCCGGCCCGAGGACTACAACGGCGTGTGGGAGACCAACCAGGCGCACTGCGAAACCATGGTCGACAAGAACCCGCAGGAGACGGAGCCCGAGCACGTTCTCGACTCGCGGGTTCGGTGGAACGAGAACAC